>JADGPE010000060.1 GCA_017882605.1 Thermoleophilia bacterium
GTTCTCGCCGTCGGCGCGTGCGGCACGCCAGGGCGTCAACCCCCGCACGGGCGAGCGCGTGCAGATCGCGGCGACGACCGTGCCGAAGTTCTCGGCCGGCAGCCAGCTCAAGGCCGCTCTCAAGAGCTAGCCCACCGCCTGGTTGGTGTCTGGCACCGCACGGTGTCAGACACCAACTGGGGTGCGCGCCGCTGCAGGCGATACCGTGGTGCGATGGCAGTCGCCACGACGGTCACCTTCGCCGACCGGCTCGCCGCCGAGGTCGAGCGCAAGCGATCGCAGCTCGTCGTCGGGCTCGACCCGAACGTCGACCTGATGCCGGTCGAGCTGCGGGGCGACGTCGCGCGATTCTGCTGCGGCTTGGTCGACGCCGTGGCCCCGCACGCCGTCGCGGTGAAGCCGCAGCTGGCGTTCTTCGAGGCGCTGGGGCCGGCGGGCATGGCCGCGTTCGACCAGGTCTGCATCTATGCGCGCCGCGCCGGGCTGCTCGTGATCGCCGACGGCAAGCGCGGCGACATCGGGTCGACCGCGCGGGCGTACTCCGACGCCTACCTCGAGGGCGAGCCGCCTCGGGCAGACGCGCTCACCGTCAATCCGTGGCTCGGCCGCGACTCCGTCGAGCCGTTTCTGGGCGCTGTGCGCCGGGGCGGCGTCGGCATCTTCGTGATCGTGCGCACGTCGAACACGAGCGGCGACCTCCAGGACGCCGTGTTGAAGGACGGGCGCCCGATGTGGCACTACGTCGCCCAGCTCGTCGACGAGTGGGGCGAAGGCACTGTCGGCGAGGTCGGGCTGAACTCCGTCGGGGCCGTCGTTGGTGCGACCCATCCGCGCGCCGTGGCCGAAGCGCGCAAGCTGATGCCGCGCTCCATCCTGCTCCTGCCCGGGGTCGGCGCCCAGGGCGGGAAGGTCTCCGACCTGGCGCGCGCGTTCCAGAGTGGGCCCGCGAGCGCGCTCGTCAACGCCGCCCGGTCGATCAACTACGCGTTCCGCGAGAGCGGCTCCGATTACCGGGAGGCCGCGGGCGCCGAGGCAGCCCGGCTCAAGCAGGAGATCTGGGCTGCCTCCGGTTGGTAGTGCTTCCCGACGACTGGCGCCGGTTCGTCGCTCCGGCCGCGTTCCTGTTGGCCGCGACGATCGCCGTTGTGCTGATCCGCGCCGGCGTCGAGGCGGGCCACCCGGGCCGGACGGCCTCCGTGGGCTCGCCCGCCCCGCGGAAGCATCTCGTCGCGACGACGCCGGTCACGACGACCACGAAGAGATCGTCCGGGAAGCGGTTCTGGATCGTCCGGGCCGGGGATACCTTCGCGGTGATCTCGTCCAAGACCGGAGTCCCGGTGGCCACGATCGTGCGGCTGAACCCGAACGTGCACTCCACGTCTCTCTTCATCGGCGAGCGAGTTCGGCTCAGGTGAAGCGGGCGCTCTGCCTCGGCGCGGTTGTTGCCGCCGCCTGCCTGCTGCCCGCGTCTGCCTGGGCCGGCGCGCCGCCCGTGCATGCGGCGGCGTACTTGATCCAGGATGCAAGGACGGGAGAGGTCTTGGCCTCGTCCAACGTCCACGCGCACCTGCCGATCGCGTCGCTCACCAAGTTGATGACGGTGCTGCTGACCTTGCAGCACCACAAGCTCACCGACGTGGTGACCGTCGACCCGCGCGCGGCGAGCGTCGGTGAGTCCTCGATCGACCTGCAGGCCGGTGAGCAGATGACCGTCCGGGATCTGTTGAAAGGGGCGCTGATCCAGTCGGCGAACGACGCAGCCGATGCGCTGGCGCTGTCGCTTGCGCCGGACTTCTCGTCGTTCGCGAGCCTGATGAACGCAGAGGCGGCGAGGCTCGGCCTGCGCGACACGCACTTCGTCCGCCCGGACGGCCTCGACGCCCCGGACGCGTACTCGAGCGCGGCCGACATCACGGCGCTCGCGCGTCTCGTCATGCGAACGCGTTTCATCCGCGACACCGTGCGCGAGGAGACCGCCACCATCTCCGGTGGGCGCACACTGCACACCTGGGACGACCTGCTGTCGCAGTTCCGGCAGACGATCGGCGTCAAGACGGGCCATACCGACCTGGCGGGCTGGTGCCAGGTCGCCGCCGCGCGCGGCCGCGGGGTGACGATCTACGCGACGTTGCTCGGCGCGCCGACCCGGTCGGAGCGGAACGCCGATCTGCAGGTGCTCCTCGTCTGGGGGCTGGGCCAGTTTCGCGTCGTCCCCGCGGTGTCCCTCGGGCGCACGTATGCCGATGTCCGTGCGCCGTACGGGCGTTCCTCGCTCGCGCTCGTCGCCGCCAAGCCGCTGCTCACCGTGGCCCGCCTGGGCCGGCCGCTGACCGAGACGGTCGTCGCGCCGGCGACCGTCTCGTTGCCGGTCCGCCAGGGAGACGTGCTCGGGCGGGTCGAGATTCGCGAGGGCGAGCGGTTGGTCGGGATTCGCGACCTCGTGGCTTCCCGCACCATTAACAAACCAGGCCTCGGTGGCCGTCTAGGGTGGTACGCCGGCAGGACGCTGCATCACCTGGCGCACCTGCTCTAGCCATGATCGTCACTGTCACACTCAACGCGGCGATCGACCGGACGCTGACCGTGCCGAACTTCCAGCGTGGGCAGCGCCATCGGGCGAGCGCAGGTGTGACGCTCGCGGGCGGCAAGGGCATCAACGTCGCGCGGGCGTTGAAGACGCTGGGCGTGCCTGTCGTCGCAACCGGGCTCGTCGGAGGCCAGACGGGCACGCGCATCATCGAGCAGTTGACCGACGAGGCGATCTTGAACGACTTCGTCCACATCGAAGGCGAGTCGCGGACGTCCACTGCCGTTGTCGATCCAACCGGAGGCACGTACACGGAGATCAACGAGTGGGGGCCGGCGGTGCACCCCGACGAGCTCGACACGCTGCTCGAGAAGCTTCGGTATCTGACGCAGGGGGCGGAGCTGGTCGTGTTCGCCGGCTCGCTGCCGCGTGACGTCGCCGACGAGTTCTACGCCGAGGCCGTGCACGAGCTCGCACGCCGCCAGATCCTTGCGGTGATCGACAGTGAGGGCGAGCCGCTCCGCCTCGGGGTCGAGGCGGAGCCGTTCCTCGTCTCTCCGAACCAGGCCGAGGCCGAGGCGCTCGTCGGACAGGAGTTCCACGACGACGAGGACTTCCGCATCGGGCTCGAGACTCTCGGCGAGATGGGCCCACGCAACGTGCTGATCACCACCGAGCTCGGCTGTGTCGCGCTGCTGCGCGAGGATCGCGACGCCCGCCGGTTCCGTGCGGTCGCGCCGCGGGTCGAACCGGTCTCGGCAGTCGGCTCAGGCGATGTCCTGCTCGCCGGGTATCTCGCGGCGCGCCACGCGGGCCGCGCGCACGAGGAGTCGCTGCGCGCCGCCGTCTCCGCCGGTGCCGCGTCCACGCTCGAGGTCGGCGCCGGGCGCTTCGACCCACGGCAGGCGGGCCGGCTGCAGGCCGGCGTGGAGCTCACCGAGCTCGAGCGCGTGCAGGTCTGACGGCACGGCTGGCCTGCATCCGCCCTCGCCGGTACCTTTCCCGGATGGACGTCGAGAAGCTCGGGCTCGAATCGCTGGAGACGAGCCTGCCGGCGAAGTTCGCCAAGGAGGGGCTCACCTTCGACGACGTTCTCCTCGTGCCCGCTGAGTCGTCGGTGCTGCCGAACGCGGTCTCGACGGCGACGCGCCTGACGCGCACGATCGTGCTCGAGGTGCCGGTCGTCTCGGCGGCGATGGACACGGTCACCGAGGCGCGGATGGCAATTGCGCTCGCCCGCGAGGGCGGTCTTGGGATCCTCCACCGCAACCTCTCGATCGACGCCCAGGTTGCCGAGGTCGACAAGGTGAAGCGCTCGGAGGCCGGCATGATCGTCGAGCCGGTCACGCTCACGCCGGACGCGCTCGTCTCCGACGCGCTCGAGGTGATGGAGCGCTACCACATTTCGGGCGTGCCGATCACCGGCGACGGCGGCAAGCTCGTCGGCATTCTCACGAACCGCGACCTGCGCTTCGAGCGCAATCTCGCCCAACCCGTTTCGGCATTGATGACATCGCGCGATCTCATTTCGGCGCCGGTCGGCACCACCCTCGGGGAGGCGGAGCAGCTGCTCCACCGCCACCGCATCGAGAAGCTGCCGATCGTCGATGCAGAGGGGCGCATCAAGGGCCTGATCACGGTCAAGGACATTCAGAAGCGCGTCGAGTTTCCGCAAGCGACGAAAGACACCCACGGCCGCCTACGGGTCGGCGCGGCGGTGGGTGTGGGGCCCGATGCGATCGAGCGCGCACAGGCCCTGAGTGCCGCCGGCGCCGACGTGCTCGTCGTCGACACTGCGCATGGACATTCGAGTGGTGTCGTCGACATGGTTGCGCGCATTGCCGGGCTCTCCGGCGCGTTCGAGGTCATCGCAGGCAACATCGCGACCGGCGAGGCGGCGGATGCACTGATCGACGCCGGAGCGGACGCGGTGAAGGTCGGCATCGGACCGTCCGGCATCTGCACGACCCGCGTCGTTGCGGGCGTCGGTGTTCCACAGGTGACGGCGATCCACGACGTCGCACAGACGGCGATGAGCCACGGCGTTCCGGTGGTCGCCGACGGCGGCATCACATCCTCGGGCGACGTCGCGAAGGCCATTGCCGCCGGCGCGGACAGTGTGATGATCGGCGGCATGCTCGCCGGCACCGACGAGACACCTGGTGATGTCGTCTACGCACAGGGCGAGCGGTACAAGGAATATCGCGGCATGGGCTCGCTCGGCGCGATGAAGGCTCGCGGCTACTCGAAGGACAGGTACTTCCAGGGTGACGTGGAAGACGTCGAGAAGCTCGTGCCCGAAGGCATCGAAGGGCGTGTCGCCTACAAGGGCCCGCTGACCGGCGTCCTCCACCAGATCGTCGGCGGTCTCCGCCAGGCGATGGGTTATTGCGGGGCGCCGACGATCGACGCGATGAAACAGGCGCGCTTCGTGCGGATCACCGGTGCAGGGCTGCGCGAGTCGCACCCGCACGACATCACGATCACGAAGGACGCGCCCAATTACCGGCGCGGCTGAGCTCTTGCCGCTTTCGGCGCCGCTGCCAGAAGAGCGGCCCGTGTTGGTCGTCGACTTCGGAGGGCAGTATTCGCAGCTGATCGCGAGGCGCGTGCGCGAGGCGCGCGTGTACTCGGAGCTCATCTCACATCGTGCGACCGTCGCCGAGATCCGGCGGCACAATCCGGTGGCGCTGATCCTCTCCGGCGGGCCGGCGTCGGTCTACGCCGAGGGCGCGCCGAAAATGGACACGGCGATCTTCGAGCTCGGCATACCGACGCTGGGCATCTGCTACGGCGCGCAGTTGCTCGCGCTCGACCTGGGCGGGCGCGTCGACAAGACCGGTGCCGGCGAGTACGGGAAGGTCGGCATGCGCACGAGCGAGGGCGCGCTCTTCGCGACGCTGCCCGCGGATCAGACTGCCTGGATGTCTCACCGCGACACGGTCGTCGAGCCGCCGTCGGGCGCTCGTATCGTCGCCACGTCCGAGCACACTCCGGTTGCGGCTTTCGAGGATGCCGTGCGGAGGCTCTACGGCGTCCAGTTCCATCCCGAGGTCGTGCACACCCCACATGGGCAGGCCGTCCTGAAGAACTTCCTCTACGAGGTTGCAGGCGCCCCGCCGTCCTGGACGCCCGCCGCCGTGATCGAGGAGCAGGTCGAGCGGATCCGAGCCGAAGTCGGTGGCGAGCGCGTCCTCTGTGCGCTCTCGGGCGGCGTCGACTCCGCGGTCGCGGCACTGCTCGTCCACAAGGCGGTCGGGGCTCAGCTCACCTGCGTGTTCGTCGACCACGGTCTCCTGCGGAAGGGTGAGGCGGCGCAGGTAGTCGAGACGTTCGACGGCCTGTACCACGTGCCGCTCGTGCACGTTGCGGCGCAACACCGTTTTGTCTCCAAGCTGGCGGGCGTCACCGACCCGGAGCGGAAACGGATGATCATCGGCGAGGAGTTCATCCGCGTCTTCGAAGACGAAGCTCGGAAGCTCGGCGATGTGCGCTGGCTCGTGCAGGGGACGTTGTACTCCGACGTGATCGAGTCCGGCGGCACCGACGGCGTCGCCGAGACGATCAAGTCGCACCACAACGTGGGCGGATTGCCCGACGACATGACGATGAAGCTCGTCGAGCCGCTGCGCCTCCTCTTCAAGGACGAGGTGCGTCGCGTCGGCGAGGAGCTCGGGATGCCCGAGCGGATGGTCTGGCGCCAGCCGTTCCCCGGGCCGGGCCTGGCGATCCGGATCATCGGCGACGTCACCGAGGAACGGCTCGAGACACTGCGCGAGGCCGACGCGATCCTCCAGGACGAGGTTCGCAAGGCCGGCCTCTACCGCGACCTCTGGCAGAGCTTCTGCGTCCTGCCCGCGATCCGCTCGGTCGGCGTGCAGGGAGACTCGCGCACCTATGGCTACCCGATCGCGATCCGCGCCGTCACCTCCGAGGATGCGATGACGGCCGATTGGGCGCGGCTGCCGTACGACCTGATCGAGCTCGTCTCGTCGCGGATCATCAACGAGATCCCCGCCGTCAACCGGGTCGTGCTCGACGTGACGTCGAAGCCGCCGGCGACGATCGAGTGGGAGTGACCGTGCCATCTGGCATCGTGCCGATTGGCACTGTGCCATCTGGTATGATCGAACCGTGTCCCGCCCCGCGCCGAACCCGTTTCGCTACGGCGACCTGGCGTTCGACGAGGCCTTCACCGACCGGGAGGCCGAGACCCGCGAGCTGAGGGCCGACGTCCGGAACGGCCAGAACGTCGTGCTGTTCGCTCCCCGCCGTTACGGCAAGTCGTCGCTCGTCTGGCGCGTCATGCGCGAGCTGGTCGCCACGGGCGACGTCCTCGTCGCGCAAGTCGATCTCCTGGCGACCCCCTCGAAGGAGAAGCTGGCCGAGAAGCTCGCCTCCTCGATCTACGAGGACATGGCGCCGCCGGTCCTCCGCGCGCGCGACAAGGTGGGATCGCTGTTCAGTGGGCTGCGCATCACGCCGCGGATCCTGTTCGACCCGAACACGGGCGGCGTGACCTTCAGCTTCGAGGCGGGCCACGCGCGCGAGGACGTCGATGCGACGCTCGAGCGGCTGTTCGAGCTGCCTGCGCAGATCGCAGCCGAGCGCAGGCAGCGAGCCGCACTCGTCTTCGACGAGTTCCAGGAGGTGGTGGAGATCGACCCGCACCTACCGGCGCTGATGCGGAGCGTGTTCCAGCGCCAGTCGGAGGTCGCGCACATCTATCTCGGCAGCAAGCGCGCGATGATGCACCGCCTCTTCAACGACGAGAACGAGCCGTTCTGGCGCAGCGCGAAGCAGATGGAGCTCGGCGTGATCCACCCTGACCTCTTCGCGCCGTTCATCGTCCGGTGCTTCGACCGCACCGACCGCCGGATCGACGCAACGCTGGTGGAGCGGGTGCTCGCCGTGACGAGAGGGCATCCGTACGCGACCCAGGAGCTCTGCTACTTCCTCTGGGAGGAGGTGCCGGAAGGCTTCAGCGCGACCGACGCCGACGTCGGCGACGCGCTCGCCGCCGTCCTGCGGTCGGAGAACGCCCACTTCAGCCGCATCTGGGACAAGGCGGCACGCGGGCAGCGGCTCGTGCTGCAGGCGCTCGCAGCAGAGCCGGACCGACCGATCAGCGAGGAGTACCGCCGCCGGCACAGCCTCCCGTCGGACGCAACCGTCCGGAAGGCGATCCGTGCCCTCAGTGATGATGAGCTCGTGGTGAGGACCGCTGACGGGTACCGGATCGCCGAGCCGTTCTTCGCGGAGTGGGCCCTCCGCTACGAATCGTGAACGCGGTCCCCCCGTATCGGATCGAGACCGGCCGGCTCGTGATCCGCTGTTACGAACCGCGCGACGCGCCGCTTCTGAAGGAAGCGATCGACCGGAGCGTCGAGCATCTGCGCCCATGGATGCCGTGGATCCAGGCCGAGCCGCAGACGCTCGACGAGAAGGTGGAGCTGCTGCGCGGCTTTCGCGGTGAGTTCGATCTCGGCACGAACTTCCCGTACGGGATCTTCAACCTCGAGGAGACGACGCAGCTCGGTGGCAGCGGCTTCCACCCGCGTGGGGGCGAGGGCTCGCTGGAGATCGGTTACTGGGTCGCCGTCGACGCGATCGGCCGGGGGATCGCGACGGAGGTGGCCGCGGTGCAGACACGCGTCGGCTTCGAAGTCTGCGGCCTCGAGCGGATCGACATCCAGGTCGAGCCGCGGAACGAGCGCAGCCTGGCGATCCCGGCCAAGCTCGGGTACACGCAGGAGGGCGTGCTGCGCCGGCGCCTCGAGCCGGGGAAGGCAGGCGGCCCGCGCCGCGACTCGGTGCTCTTCACAATGGTGCGCGACGAGCTGGAGAGCTCGCCGTGCCTCGCGTACGCCTACGTCGCCTACGACGTGGTCGGCAATCGCATTGGTGTCTGACACCGGACGGTGTCAGACACCTTGTGGACGCGCTGCTTGCGCAGCGCGACTGCACTTAAGGCCCGCCGCGCACGTAGACGATCTGGCCGCTGACGTAGCTCGCGTCGTCCGAGCAGAGGTAGGCGATCAGTCCCGCGACGTCCTCCGGTTGGCCGACGCGCTTCAACGGCACCTGCTCGGACACCGCTTCCATGAATTGCTCGAACGGCATGCCGATCCGGTCGGCCGTCTGCTGCGTCATCGCCGTCGCGATGAAACCAGGCGCGACGCAGTTCACGTTGACGTTGTACGGCCCCAGCTCGATCGCGAGGGTCTTCGTCATCCCTTGTAGTCCGGCCTTCGCGGTCGAGTAGTTCGTCTGCCCGCGATTGCCGAGCGCCGAGGTCGACGAGATCAGCACCATCTTTCCGCTCTTTTGGGCGACCATGTGCTGCTGGGCCGCCCGCACCGCGTAGAACGTCCCCTTGAGGTGCGTGTCAATCACGGCGTCCCAGTCCTCGTCGGTCATCTTGAAGAGCAGGTTGTCGCGGATGATCCCCGCGCAGGTCACGAGCAGGTCCAGCGATCCGAGCGCCGCGGCTGCCTCGACCGCCGCTTCGACGTCCTCCCGGCTCGTCACGTCACAGCGGACCGCGTGACCTCCGATCTCCCGTGCTGTCTCCTGCGCGGCCGGCTCGTCGAAGTCGGCGACGACCACCGTCGCACCTTCCGAAGCAAGCCGTCTTGCGGTCGCGGCGCCGATGCCCTTTGCGCCGCCGGTCACCAATGCTGTCTTCCCTTCGAATCTGGTCATGCGGCCGACGATATACGGTGTCGACCGTGGAGTTTCGCGAGATCCTCGCCAGGCGCCGCATGCAGCGCGCGTTCCTCCCCGACCCGCTTCCGCCCGACCAGATCGAGCGCGTCGTCGGTGTGATCCGCAGGGCTCCCTCCGGGGGCTTCAGCCAGGGTGGCAGCATCGTCGTGGTCACGGACGACCAGAAGCGCGCCGAGATCGCGGCGGCATTCGGCGACGAGCACTATTCGCGCGGCGGCCGCAACTACATCGCCGACGCGCCCGTCCTGCTCGTGCTCTCCGCGAACGAGGCGCTGTATCACGCGCGGTACAACGAAGCCGACAAGCTCGCGGCGACCGGCGGCACCGAGGTGACGTGGCCGGTGCCGTACTGGTTCGTCGATGCGGGCGCGCTGATGATGCTCGTCTTGCTCGCGGCGATCGACGAAGGGCTCGCGAGCGCGTTTGTCGGACACCCCGAACAGAAGCGGATCTTCGGCGAGCTGCTCGGGCTGCCGGACGACGTCGTCCCGATCGGGCTTGCGCTGATCGGCAAGCCCGGGGAGGATCCGCCGTCGGGGTCGCGCCTCAAGGAGCGGCAGCGGGCGCGGGACGACCTGGTGCACTGGCAGCGATGGTGACCGGCGGGTAGCGCGCCCGCACCTCGTCCACGTACCCGGCCAGCCGCTCCGCGATCGCGGCGTCCTCGAGCTCGAGCACGTTCTCGGCGTTCTTCTCACCGCTACGCGAGAGGTTGAACGAGCCGACGAACGTCGTGTCGTCGCAGACGCAGATCTTCGCGTGCATGAAGTCGTGCACGGTGCCGGCACCGTACGGAGTCGACTCCTTGCCGGTGAACGACCCGGCCATCACGCGCTCGAGCAGCGGCAGCTTCCAGGAGATGTTGTCGTTCACCGACCATTGTTGGATCACTTCGCGAATCTGCGTCACGTCGACGCAGCCTGCGATGTCCACGCGGCCGTCGGCGATCACCTGCGCCAGCGTCCCGAGCACGGGGCCGGTGGTGATCACCGGCGAGCAGATCCGCACGCGCCGCTTTGCCCGGTGAATCAGCTTCGCGATGCGAGTCGACAGGTCTTCGCCGTGTCCCGGAGTGAACCAGGACCGCACGCCGTCGTCCCACCGCGGGTCGACGAACCCGGTCTTCATCACGTCCCCGGTCGTCCACAGCTGGTCGAAGTCGATTCGGAACGCCTTCGCGATCGCCTCGGAGCGGACGACCGCGACGACGTTCTCCTGGCGCGACCACGAGTCGTCGGTCCAGTTCATCGAGCCCGTCCAGACGTCTGCGCCGTCGCGGATCACGAACTTGTGGTGCATCAGGTCGGGGATGCCGGCGATTGCCTTGCCCTCGACCGGCAGCGAGGCGATCAGCTGCGCGTCTGGCTCGGACGGCGGAGGGACCGGGATCGGCAGCCCGTGATCGACGTTGTAGATGAACCGTGTCTTGACGCCACGCGCTGCGGCTCGGCGGAACGCGTCGCCGACGATCGCCGCCGTCTCGGGACCGAGGTTGAAGTCGTACTGGGCGCAGTCCAGCGTGCTCTGCGCGCCGTCGAGGAACTCCGCGACGGCATGCGCGATCTCCGGTGGCTGTTGACCGCCGTCGATCAGAGTGCGGATCGCGATGCGTTCATTCATTGACCACCAACTTCTACCGAACTCTCTCACGGGCGGCGCGGTCGAGTTTGCCCGGTCGCGCCGTGCTGTAATCGCGCAGTGACGACGATCCGGCGCAACGCCTTTCTGCTCGCGTCAGGGCTCGTGTTCCAGTCCGGCATGATCCAGCTCGCCGTCGCACTCGGCACCGTGACGATCGTCGCGGTCACCGGAGTCTCGAGCATCCTCGGCCTCGGCCCCGCCGTGTTCCTCGTCGCAGGCGCGCTCGCCGTCGGGCCTGCCGGGCGTCTCTCGGACAAGGTCGGGCGGATGCCCGTGATCCGGGGCGGCTTCGCGCTCGGTGTCTTCGGCCCGCTGGTCACGGCCGCGGGCTGTGCGGCCACCTCCGGTGCGCTCGTCTTCCTCGGGCTCGGCCTCTGCGGTGCGGCACAGTCGATCGTGCTTCTCTCGCGCACCGCCGCTGCCGAGATGTTCCCGCCGGAGCGCCGCGCCCGCGGGATGTCGATCGTGCTGTTCGGGGTCGTCTCGGGCGCGATCTGGGGGCCGCTCGTCTTCGGCCCGATGTTCGGCGGCCGGCGGCTGAGCGCACACGACCTGGTCGTTCCCTGGATAGCAGCCGGCGCGTTCACCGCCGCCGGCTTCCTGGTCTCGCTCGGGGTGCGCCCGGACCCGAAGGACATCTCGACCGCCTATGCGTCGCCCGAGACCGAGAACGGGCAGGTGGCGCCGCTGCGCGAGATCCTCCGCCGTCCGGGAGTAGCGACCGCGATCGTCGGAGCGGTCGGGAGCTTCTCCATCATGGCCTCGGTGATGAACCTTGCGGGCTACGTTGCTGTCGGGCACCACCACGCGCAGAGCTCGATCTTCACGATCATCAGCCTCCACATCGTTGGGATGTACGGGCTCGTGCTCGTGATCGGCGACGTGGTGGAGCGAATCGGCCGTCGCACCGCGACCGTGGCCGGCCTGCTCGCGATGGCCGCCTCGAACGCCGGGCTCGCCGTTTTCGCTTCGATCGCCGGCATGAGCGTGTGCCTCTTCGGCCTCGGGCTCGGCTGGTGCCTCGCCTACGTCGCCGCCAACACCGAGCTCGTCAACCTGGCCGCCCCGTCCGAGCGCGGCCGTCTCGTCGGACTCAGCGACCTCGTCTCCGGCTTGACCGCTGCGATCCTGGCGCTCGGCGGCGGGATCGTCTACACCGGGGCGGGCGGCTCCGTCCCGCTCTCCGTCGTGGCCGCCGGTCTGGCCCTGCTCGTCGCGGCCTGGGTGGCCGGAAACGGCCCTGCCCTGCTACCATCCGCCGCGGCGGACGCCTAGAGTCCGCCCTTTCTCCGTATGAAGACTTACAACGCCAAGCCCGGCGAGATCGCGCGCGACTGGTATCTCGTGGATGCCGAGGGGAAGACCCTCGGCCGGATCGCCACGCAGATTGCCGACCGCCTGCGCGGCAAGGGCAAGACGGCGTTCACCCCGCATGTCGATACAGGTGACTTCGTCGTCGTCGTCAACGCGGAAAAGATCGCCGTCACCGGCAAGAAGCTCGACGAGAAGATGTACTACAAGCATTCCGGCTATCCGGGCGGCCTGCGCGAGCGAACGCTACGCGAGCAGCTCGACCGGCAGCCGACCGAAGTCCTGCGCAAGGCCGTCAAGGGGATGCTTCCCCGCAACAAGCTCGGCCGCGCCCAGCTGACCAAGCTCAAGATCTATGCAGGCCCGGAGCATCCGCACGAGGCTCAGGAACCGACCCCTCTCGAGGTGTAAATGGCGACTTCAGCTCAATATCTCGGTACCGGCAAGCGCAAGACCTCTGTCGCCCGCGTGATCCTGCGGCCCGGCGACGGCGCAACGTGGGTGAACGGCAAATCGATCGAGGAGTACTTCCCGCGCATGGTCCACCGGATGCTGGCGACCGCGCCGCTGAAGACGGCCGGCCTCGACGGGCAGTACGACCTGCGCGTTCGCGTCCACGGCGGCGGCCCCTCGGGCCAGGCCGGCGCGGTGCGGCACGGCATCGCTCGTGCGCTCGTCGAAGTGAATCCCGAGCTTCGGGTACCGCTGAAGCGGGCTGGCTTCCTCACGCGCGACGCGCGCATCGTGGAGCGCAAGAAGGCCGGCCTGCACAAGGCGCGCAAGGCGCCGCAGTTCAGCAAG
>JADGPE010000092.1 GCA_017882605.1 Thermoleophilia bacterium
AGCCGGATCTGCTCGAGAAGTATCTCGATCGCCGTCTTGCCGAGCTCGTAGTGAGGAAGCGCGACGGTCGTCAGTTGCGGCTTCACCCATGAGGCGATGACGTCGTCGTCGAAGGACACGACCGACACGTCATGCGGCACCTCGAGCCCTGCGTCCGCGAGCGCTTGATATGCGCCGATCGCGAGGCGATCGTTGAAGCAGATCAGGGCCGACGGGCGGCCGTGCGCTTTCAGCAGCTTCTGCGTGGCGTCGAAACCGTGATCGGGCTGCCATTCACGGCAGCCGGCTGCTCCTGCGATGTCTGTGCCGGCAGCATGCAGGGCGTCCATGATCCCCTGGAGACGCTCGACGGCGGCGACGCTGTCCTTGGGCGCCGCGGTGCGACCCGGACCCGCGCCGATCAAGTAGATGCCGTCGACGTGACCCGCGTCGAGAAGCGCCCGAGCCGCCGTACGGCCGGCTTGCGCCTCGTCGGGAACGACCGACGGGATTGCCGATCGTCCGCTGCTGAGCGCGTTGAGCAGAACAGCGGGCCGGCCGAGCAGTGCGCTCGGGGGCTTGATCTTGCGGGTGTACATCGACGCGAGAACGATGCCGTCGACTTGCCGGTCGTGCATGGCCTCGATGAGCTGCTGCTCCAGCTCCGGGTCGCCTTCCGTCTCGGCGATGAACAGCAGATGGCCACGTTCGCGCGCTGCGTCGAGCGCTCCCCAGATCAGGTGGCCCGCGAATGGTGTGGTCGCGACCGTGTCGGAGACGAAGCCGATCGTGTGCGTCGTTCCCGTGCGCAGGCTGCGCGAGACGATGTTCGGCCGGTAGCCCGTCTCGCGGGCGGCCTGCAACACGCGCGTCTCGACCTCCGCCGAGATCCGCATCTCCTCACGGCGGCCCGAGAGCACGAACGAGGCCGCGGTCTGCGAGACGCCGGCGCGGCGCGCGACGTCTGCGAGCGTGACCCGTTTTGCCGCCATTCCGTCCACAGCCTACGCCTACGTCTGCGCCTTTCCTCTGTCGTCTTGACTATTGCGCGTCGTCCGTGTAATCATCGAGCGCGTTGCTAATTCGTTTTAGCTAGCCGGAGGCTAGCGTCAAAGGGAGAGCGGGTGTCGATCTCGGCCACGCTCACGACCGAAGAGGGAGGATCCATGCACAGACGCCTAGATGCCGTGACGCGGCGTAGGCGGGCGGCTGTTACGCGCACCACGCGGATGCTGCTCGTGCTCGCGGCGGTCGTGGCATGCGCCGGCGCCACGTTCGGAGCGAGTGCGGGAGCTGCGAAGCTCAAGGCGCCGCCGACCGAGGCGCAGGCCTGCGGAACAAAGCCCGTCACCATGCAGGCGTACTTTGAGACCGGCTTCCCGGACCCCATCAACCTGACGAAAGAGTTCACGCGGCAGTACCCGAACGTGAAATGGCACATCCGCCAGGATCAGTTCGCGGTGATCACCCAGAACGCGCCTCTGACGCTCTCTGGCCCGAACGCTCCTGACCTGATGCGGCTGCCGCAGATGAGCGGGCTCGTTCACGACCATCTGCTCAAGAACCTCGACGGCTACTTCAAGCAATACGGCTGGAACAAGTTCCCGGCGTCGCAGCTCCTACAGCTTCGCGCGGGCGCATCGGGACGGCCGCGTGGCGTAGGCTCGCTGTACGCCGTGGGCCTCAACTACAGCCTGACGGGCGTCTTCTACAACAAGACCCTTGCGGCCAAGGTCGGCATGACCGGCACGCCGCAAACGCTGGCGCAGCTCGACGCACTGCTGGCGAAGGCGAAGGCTGCCGGAGTCACACCGATCGTGCAGTTCAACGGTGGCGCAACAGGCGGCTTGCTGTTCCCGCTGCAGCAGCTGATGGCCGTCTACGGGCCGACCACTCCGATCAACAACTGGATCTTCCAGAAGCCGGGCGGCAACATCGACACGCCCGCCAACCTTGCTGCGATGAATCATCTGCAGCAGTGGATCAAGGCCGGCTACTTCAACACGGATGCCAACGCCACCGACTACCCGACGATGATGAGCAAGTTCGAGAACGGTGACGGGCTGCTGATCTTCGACGGCGACTGGGAGTCGGGCAACCTCGACACGAAGCTGCCCGGCCAGGTCGGCTTCTTCCTTATGCCGCCGCTCAAGGCGGGCGGTAAGCACGCCGCCATGTCCGCACCGCTCACGTACGGCATCGCGGCCAAGGCCAAGCACGCTGATTGCGCCGCGTTCTTCTCCAACTGGGTATCGACGAACGCCAAGGCCCGGCAGATCAACGTCTCGGTCGGCGGATCGAATCCCGGTGGCCCGCCGAGCCTCAAGATCCCCTTCAAGCCCGGCACGCTCGTCGCTCAGACGCTCGCCGCCGGCGGGGTCGTCGCGAAGGAGAACGGCGCGATGGACTTCATCGCGAACGCAACCGGTGCGATCTACGCGCAGGCGTGGACGCCGGAGGTGCAGAAGCTCTTCGCAGGCCAGGAAGAGCCGCCCAACGTGCTCAAGAACGTGCAGAGCGCCTACGAGCAGGAACTGAAGACCGGCGCGTAAGGGTTGCGCGTGAGATGAGCGAAACGACGACCTCGTCCACGCGACACCCGTCGAGCCGAGAATCCGCGTCGCGGGCCCTCCATGTCAGGGCCCGCGACGCGCGACTCGGCGGCTGGCTCTTCGTGCTTCCCGCGCTCACGGCCTATGCCCTGTTCGTGCTCTGGCCGATCGTGAAGACGATCAAGTACGCCTTCTACAGCTGGGACGGCATCTTGCCCGCGAAGTGGGTGGGCCTCGCGAACTTCAAGACCGTCTTCACGGATCACCAACTGCTCGGGACACTCGGGCACTCACTCGAGCTCATCATCTTCTTCAGCATCATCCCGGTCACCCTTGGCCTCGCGGTTGCGACCGTGATGAATCGCGTGGCGTCGCGCCGGATCAGCTCGACCGCGCGCGCGGTGTTGTTCCTGCCTCAGGTTGTGCCCCTCGTCGCCGCCGGTATCGCCTGGAGCTGGGTGCTCTCCTCGTCCGGCGTGGTGAACGAGGTGCTCAAGGCGATCGGGCTCGGCGGCGTGACCCGGCCGTGGCTCGGCGACTTCGGCACGGCTCTTCCTGCAGTCGGCCTGATCGGCGCCTGGGTGCTGCTCGGCTTGTGCACCGTCCTGCTGCTCGCCGGGATGAGCAAGATCGACCGCGCGCTGTACGAAGCCGCGCAACTCGACGGAGCGGGGCCGGTCAGGGAGTTCCTCTCCATCACGCTTCCGGGGCTTCGGAACGAGATCGCCGTCTGCGTGACGGTGACCGTGATCGCGGCCCTGTCGGCGTTCGACATCGTCTACATCTCGACGCGCGGCGGGCCCGGCTACGCGACGACCGTTCCGGGACTCGAGATCTACCAGCTCGCGTTCTTCAACCGCCAGGTAGGGCTCGCCTCGGCGCTGGCCGTCGTCCTCATGGTCATCGTGATACTGGCCATCCTTCCGATCCAGCTCTTGACACGGAAGGACGGTGACTCGTGATCATCGCGCGTCGGAGCTCATGGTCGGGTGGCGCGTTGCTCGTCTTCCTCATGGCCGTGACGCTGCTCCCATTCATGAGCCTCTTCACAACCGCGCTGCACGAGTCCGGGACGTATCCCAGGGGCCTCGACTGGCCGTCGCATCCGCACTGGCACAACTTCATCGAAGCGTTCCACGTCGCCAACATGGGCGTGATCTTCAAGTCGAGCGTGCTGATCGTCATCGGTGTCGTGCCGGTGTCGATCCTCATCGCGACGATGGCGGGCTTCGGTCTCGGTCATCTGAGGGTGCGCGGCGGCCGCGTCGTCTTCCTCTTGTTCCTGCTCGGCCTCACGCTGCCGTTCGAGGGTGTTATCGTGCCGCTCTACTACGAGATTCGCGGCTTCGGCCTGCTGAACACCCGCTGGGCGATCATCCTGCCGCTGATCGGTCTCTTCATGCCCTTCGGCGTCTACTGGATGCGGGCGCACTTCCTCAACTTGCCGCAGGAGCTCTCGGAGGCGGCACGCGTCGACGGCGCCACGACGTGGCAGCTCTTCTGGCGGATCCACATTCCGCTCGCCCGGCCCGCCGTCACCTCGCTCGGGATCCTGCTCACGGTCTGGACGTGGAATCAGTTCCTCCTCGCTATCGTGCTCGTCGACGATCCGACGAAGCGGACGATGGCCGGCGCGCTCGGCGCGTTCCAGGGACAGTGGGGGACGAACATCCCGCTCCTCTCCGCCGGCTCGCTGCTGATCCTCACACCGACGCTCGTGGTCTTCCTCGTCTTCCAGCGTCACTTCGTCGCGGCGCTCCTCCAGGGATCGCTGAAGGGGTAGAGGTGACAGTCGACCAACCAGTCCTCGCTGCACGTCCGCTGCTCAATCGATCTAGCCGGAATCGGGCCACCTGAGGTGGGACTCCGGCTACCCGACAAGTGGATCTGGGACTTCTGGCTCGTCCGCCACGGCGGC
>JADGPE010000023.1 GCA_017882605.1 Thermoleophilia bacterium
ATGAACCCGAGATCGCTATGTCGAAAGCTTCCACGCGGCACACGAATCTGGCCACGTCCCCAGTTACTCCAAGCCAATGGAAGAGGTAGGAAGGTCGTAACGAGTTCGCGGGCTCGATCCCGCGGTACTAGCCACAGGCGCGCGACCATAATTTCGACATCTTCCGCGGCGCGGCCCTTTTCGGGTGTCGTAGGATCGGCGCTCCGATGCCGCTCTACGAGATCGTGCTTCGCCGCGAAGGCGACGAGGATGAGGTCATCTCGCTCGACTCCCCGAACCTGATGGTCGATCGCACCTTTGTGCGCGACGGCACCGAGTGGCGCGTCACCCACGACCTTGGCCCCAGCCAGTGGCAGCAGCATGTCGCGAAGCTGCTCGCGGAGCCGGTCGCCCCGGACAGGCCGTAAGGCTGCGCCGCGGACGGCCACGACGAATGTCGATCTTCGCCTTCTATTTCGCCGGAAATCTGTTGCGCGAGGCCGGATGGCCGCGAAAGCTGGGGATGTTCAAAGGCGAGGGCTACGACGCGACGATCGTCGATTTGGCTTGGGGGCAGTCGATGGACTGGGGTGCTGCGCTCGGGGCTGGGCGCCCCCGACTGGCTCTCCAGATGATCGCCGAGATCTACCGTGGTGTTGACTGGGAGAGCGATGACGCCCCGGACTTCAAGGTGTTTGTCGAGCGCGCACAGGAGGGCCCCTTGTCGGCTGCCGCCTCTCCTCAGCAAGCGGTTCAGCTGCCACAGTTTGCGGAGCGGATGTCAACGATCAGCCTGAAGCAGTTCACCGATCCGCAGGCGAGGTCGACGATGGACCAACGCCTCCAATACGCGCTCTTCTGGGGACTGTCCTACCCAGACCGCTTCGAAGCCTGGTACGCGTCGAGGGTGGCCGATTACGAGTCGCAGCTTCCGCTTTATCAACGCATGGGTCTAGAGATCGACGAGTTGCCATCGCTACAACAGTTTTACGAGGACAGCGAGCAGATCCTCCGCGACTTCGAGCGCGACCTCGCGCCACTTCCTTCGATACCGTCGAGGCTGCTCGCGGACGCCGAGCAGCTGGGCTGGCGCGTGTAGTGATGGGAACACTCCGGGAACGAACGCCTCGGAACCGATGCGTGTAGCCGCGGCAGCCGTTGGGCCTGTACAAAGAGCCGGTACAAAACCGCCTCTTTGCAGGGACGACGTACCAATATGAAGTTGTGCTCACAACGGCGGAGCCTACGTCGACGACATCACCTCCCGGTACAGCCCGTCGGCCTGGGTGACGAGGCCGAGCAGCTCCAGCTCCGCGAGCACTGCTGCGAGCTCGCCGGCGGCAAGCCCTGTGCGACGAATCAGCTCGTCGGCCGGCGCCGGCGCGTCGGCAATCACCGCCCGCACCCGGCCGGCCGGCCCCGACAGCGCCGGCGGGTCCGGGGGTGGCAGCGGCTCGATCCCGATCGCCTCCAGGACATCGCCGGCGCACGTGACCGGCGTTGCCCCGAGCCGAAGCAGCGCGTTCGTCCCTTTCGAGAGCGCCGAGGTGATCTCGCCCGGAACCGCGAGCACCTCGCGGCCTTCGTCGAGCGCCAGGTCCGAGGTGATCAGCGCGCCGCTCCGCTCGCGGGCCTCGACCACCACCGTCGCACGGGCGAGCCCCGCAACAAGCCGGTTTCGGGCCGGAAACCGCCACGGCGCGGGCTCGACACCGGGCGCATACTCCGAGACGATCAGGCCGCTGGCGGCGATCTGGACGGCGAGGGTCGCATGCGCACGCGGATAGTCGCGATCGATCCCGCAGCCGAGCACCGCCACCGTCGAGCCCGTCTCCAGACAACCGCGGTGGGCGGCCGCGTCGATCCCGCGCGCGAGACCCGACACAACCACGACTCCTGCGGCCGCCAGTTCACGTCCGAGCGTGGTTGCGACCGACGCTCCGTAGGCCGAGCACGCACGTGCGCCGACGACTGCGATCGACGGCCGCTCGAGCAGCGCGAGCGTCGCATCCCCCCGAACGAAGAGGCCGGGCGGTGGGTCATGGATCGAACGCAATTGCGCCGGAAACGCCGGATCGCCTCGTGGCACCCACCGGACCCCGCGGCGGGAGAGATCTTGGCGATACGACTCTTCGTCGAACCCGCGCCGGAAGGCGGCGAACCGCGCCGTGCGTGGGGCGTCGAGCAGGTGCGCGCCTGACTGCGCGGCGAACACCGCGGTCGCGAGCTCGCTCATTCGCTCAGCTCCACCGGCGGGCGGTAGGAGAGCGCTTCCGCGAGCTGCTCGGGCTCGACCGCGTCTGCACCGGCGAGCGCCGCAATTGTCGCGGCGACACGCGCGACGCGAGCACGGCCGCGGCCCGAGAGCGGCAACCGCTCAACCGCTCGCGTCAGGAGCTCGTCGGCCGGCTGCGTTCGTTGCGGCGCGTGCTCGCGAAGCCGTCGTCGCGCTCCGAGGACACGCTCGCGGACGGCCGCCGACGCCTCGCCCGGTGCGCCCGCCAGGTCACCCGCACGCGGCCGCGGCACCGTCAGCAGCAGGTCGAAGCGATCGAGCAGTGCGCGCGAGAGCTTTTCCCGGTAGCGCTGCACGCGCTCGGGCGTGCACGCGCAGTGAGCAGTGCCGTCACCTCGCGCTCCGCACGGGCAGAGGTTCATCGCGGCGACGAGTTGGAAGCGCGCCGGGAACACCACACGCCCGGCCACCCGCACGACGGTGAGGTAGCCGTCCTCGAGCGGCTGGCGCAGGGCCTCGAGCGCCGGGCGCTGGAACTCGGGAAGCTCGTCCAAGAAGAGGATGCCGTGATGCGCGAGGCTCACCTCCCCGGGCCGCGGCATGCCGCCGCCCCCGCCGATCAGCGCTGCGACCGATGCGGAGTGGTGCGGCGCACGAAACGGGGGCACGCGAATGAGTCCGTTGCCCGGCGGCAAGACGCCGCTGACCGAGTGGATGCGAGTCACCTCGAGCGACGCGTCGTCGCCCAGGAGCGGGAGGATCCCCGGCAGTCGGCGCGCCAACATCGTCTTGCCGGACCCGGGCGGCCCGGCTAGGAGCAGGTTGTGACCGCCGGCTGCCGCGACCTCGAGGGCACGGCGCGCGCGCTCCTGGCCGCGAACGTCCGCGAGATCGGGGATGCCGGCGAGCGTTTCGAAGTCGTCGGCAGGCGGCGGCGGCTCGGGCGGGTCGCGCTCGCCGCGCAGGTAGGCCACGGCTTCGGCGAGGTGGTGGACGCCAACGGGTGCGATCCCCGCGAGCGCCACCTCCGCACCGGACTCGGCGGCGCAGACAAGATGTGTCAGCCCGGAGCGTCGGGCGCCTTCAGCGGCGACGAGCGCCCCGGGGACCGGCCGGAGTCGCCCGTCGAGCGCGAGCTCTCCGACGGCGGCGTGCCCTTCGAGCGCCTCCGGAGGCACCTGATAGGAAGCGGCGAGCACGGCCAGCGCGATCGGCAGGTCGAACCCCGACCCTTCCTTGCGCAGCGCCGCCGGCGCGAGGTTGACCGTGATGCGCCGCTTCGTCGGCCACTCGAGCTCGGCAGACGAGATCCCGCTGCGGACGCGCTCCTTCGCCTCCTGGCAAGCGCGGTCGGCGAGACCGACGATCGCGAAGGACGGCAGCCCTTGCTGGAGATGCGCTTCGACCTCGACGCGGCGTGGGTCGATGCCGACCAGCGCGTGGGTGACGGTGCGAGCGAGCACGTCCTCACGCTAGGCGGCACAACGTGACGTGTCTGCGCCGAGAGTGGAACTTCTCACGCGCGACGCGCGACGAGCACGTCTTCGAAGTACTCGCCCGCGCGGCGGCCCGTGCGGCGGTTGACGTGCCGCTGGTAGCGCTGCTCGAGCACGAGACCGGAACGCGACAGGATCTCCTGGTAGAGCTCGCGGCGGTCGTTGACGACGATCACGACGCGCGCGCGCGGCTTCAGCGCGGCCGAGCAGGCGGTGAGCACGTCCACGATGCCGTCGACGTACGCGCCGAGAGCAACCTTCGACGTGCCACCGGCGGCGGCCCCGATCTCACGCTCGCGGAGATCGTCGAGCCCGAGCAGCTCGTACGCGTAGCGATGCTGCTCGTGGTAGTCGATCAGGCCCGGATACGGCGGCGACGTCACCACCGCGTCGAACAGGCCCGGCAGGTCGAGCTCGCGGGCGTCACCATGCAACACGGTCGCGGACTTCCGCGAGCGCACGCGCGCGAAGTCCTTCAGCCGCGACAGTGTGTCGAGTGTGTAGCGCCGGATGAAGTGATCGGCGTGGTCGACCGGACGGCATTCGCGGCGATGCTTGTGACACCAATAGGGCTCGAGCTGCGGCGACTTCGGGAAGTCGAGATCGAAGTGGGTCGTGCGTCGCGCGGAACGAGCAGCACGCGTGAGGACGACGCGCAAGACGTCTGCGTGCTCGTATTCATCGGCCAGCGAGCGGAAGCGCAGCAACTGGTTGCGCGCGTCGGGCGCGAACCAGCGGCGCACGTACGGCGTCGCGCCGGTCGGTTCCCCCTCCCCACGCTCGAACCTCGCAAGCGCGTCGCGCAGATCATGCTCGAGCCGGAACGGGTCGTGCGCGCCGGTCTTGACGCCCATCAGCAGGCAGTTGAACGCGGCGATGTCGACACCGACCGAGTCGAGCCCGCTCTCGAGCGCCTGCACGAGTGTCGTCCCCGAGCCACCGAAGGGGTCGAGCACACGCCCCCGCGCGGGCACGTGCCGGCGAAAGAGCTCTTCGACGAGCTGCGGGACGTACTTCCCGAGATACGGATGCAGGCGGTGGACGTGCTTCGTCCGCATCCGTTCGGGAAGGTCGCGCTCCGACCACGAGAGGTCGAGGTCGAGACCCTCGTAGATCTGCTCCTGGGTGACGCCCACGAAGCAGAGTTCGCCACGCGCCCCATGCCTCCTAGAACGCGTCCGCCAGATGCTGGATCCGCCCCGCGCGCTCCGCGATCACGTCGAATCGGACGTCGAGGCCGTCAAGCTCCGGATGGCCGGCGAGCCAGGCCGTCGCGGCGCGTCGGATGCGGCCGACCTTTCGCGCGTCCACCATCTCCAGCGGATCGCCGAACCCGGTGCCGCGCTTCGACTTCACTTCGCAGAACACCACCACGTGGCCGCGGCGTGCGACCACGTCGAGCTCCGCGCCGGCGAGCCAACAGTTCGTAGCGAGGATGCGGTAGCCGTGCAGGCGGTACCAGCGCGCAGCGCGGCGCTCGGACTCGTGTCTAGGCGGCGGGGAGGTACGCGCGGGCACGCCACGACCGGCGGTGGATCTCGCAGGGCCCTCGCTCGCGCACGATCTCGGTGTGGAACTGCGTGATGTAGCCGACGTGGGAGGCGAATCCGTAGCCGGGATAGAGCGCGTCGGCGGTGCGCATGTAGCGGTCGCGCGTCACCTTGGCGATGATCGACGCGGCCGCGATCGCGGCGCTCTTCGTGTCGCCGTCGACGATCGCCCGGTGGGGAGGCGCCGTCGGGCCGAGCTTGAAGCCGTCGACCAGGCAGACATCCGCCGGCTGGCACGCCCAGAGCGCTTCACGCAGGCCGCGCAGGTTGCACTTGTGCAAGCCGTCGCGGTCGATCACGGCCGCGGGAAAAACGCGCACCGCAACGACCTCGGCGCAGGCGATCACCGCGCGGTAGAGCTCGTCGCGGGTCTCCGAGTCGACCTGCTTGGAATCGTTCAGCAGCGCGAGCGGGCGCACACGATGATCGCGCAGACAGTCGTAGTCGAGCAGCACTCCCGCGACGACGAGCGGCCCTGCGAGCGGTCCACGGCCCGCTTCGTCTGCCCCGGCCACGAGCCGCGCACCGAGCGCGCGATCGAACCGCAGGAGCTTCCGGCCGGTCTGACGGCGCTGTGGGGGCACGCGCCGAGGATAGCCCGGGCCGCGGGCGGAGCCTTCCTCAGGAGATCGGAGTTTGCGAAGAAGTTACGACTGGCGGAGCTCGCGGACGCGAGCCTTCTTTCCGACCTTGCCGCGCAGGTAGTAGAGCTTCGCGCGGTGGACGTCACCGATCTGCATGACCTCGATCTTGTCGATCTTCGGCGAATGCAGCGGGAACGTGCGCTCGACCCCGACGCCGAACGAGTTCTTGCGCACGGTGAAGGTCTCGCGGGCTCCGGCGCCCTGGCGCTTGATCGTGATCCCCTCGAACACCTGGATGCGCTGGCGTGCGCCCTCGATGACGCGGAAGTGGACGCGCACGGTGTCGCCCGCCTTGAACCGCGGCACTTCGCGCAACTGACGGCGCTCGATGTCCTGGATGATCGTGCTCATGTCAAAAGGGGCCGGAGGCCGGGCAGAATCGTAGCAGCCATCGACGCCTGCGCTACCGGATGCTGATCCTGCCCGGCGGCCAGTAGGTGGCGAACACCTTGCCGATCAGGTTGGCCCTGGGGACTGTGCCCCAGGACCGCGAATCGCAGGACGAAGCGCGATTGTCGCCCATGAAGAAGTACTGCCCTTTGGGGATTCGCATGGGGGCGATCGTGCGGTCGTCGCGCCGGTCGGGCTGGATGTAGGGCTCCTTCAGACGTTTCCCGTCGATGTAGACGTGCCCCTGCTGCTCCGACCAGAGGTCGCCGGGCAGCCCGATCAGGCGCTTGACGAACGTGCCACCGGCACCGCAGCGCACCGCAGCGAGCGGCGGCGTCTTGAAGACGACGACGTCGCCGCGCTTCGGCGACCAGAACCGGTAACAGAAGCGGCAGGCGAGCACCCGGTCGGAGAAGCGCGCCTCACACTCGGATCCGGGACGCGCGCAATGCAGTGTCGGCTCCATCGAACTGGATGGGATCCGGTACGGGTTCACGACCCACGCCTTGATCGCAAGCACGATCGCGATCGCGCCCACGATCGTGACGAGCCAGTCGATCGTGACCCGCCAGCCGTGCGGCAGCCCTTCGGTCAGATAGTCGATCGGGTTCCTCAGCGGACCTGCTCCCTTCGCCAGCCTTCGATTCGTGCATGGTCACCCGAAAGCAGCACGTCGGGAACCCGCCACCCCCGGTATTCCGCAGGGCGCGTGTAGTGAGGGTACTCAAGCCCGCCACCCAGCTCGTCCGAGAACGACTCGAGCTCGCCCGACCCTGCGCTCAGCGCCCCCGGCAACCGGCGCGCGATCGCATCCACGAGCACCATCGCCGGCAGGTCGCCGTTCGAGAGCACGTAGGGGCCGATCGAGATCGCGTCGGTCGCGAGCTGCTCGACGATCCGCTCGTCGAAGCCCTCGAAACGGGCAGAGAGGAGCGTCAGCTGCTCGGTGGCGGCGAGCTGCTCGACCACGGACTGCGTCAGCTGCCGGCCCTGTGGGCTCAGCGCGATCACCGGCC
Organism: Thermoleophilia bacterium; assembly: GCA_017882605.1. Lineage (GTDB taxonomy): Bacteria > Actinomycetota > Thermoleophilia > Gaiellales > Gaiellaceae > PALSA-600. The sequence continues at coordinate 7,312 of JADGPE010000023.1, forward strand.
GGCTCGGGGCGCCGCCGTAGACCTCATCGAGCGCAGCGGCGACGACGTCGACGCGCAGCACCATCCCCGCCCCGCCGCCGTAGGGCTCGTCGTCGACCTGGCCGTTGCGCAGCGGCGTGTAGTCGCGGTAGGAGAAGAGCCGCAGGTCGAGCTCGCCACCGAGCACAGTGGCGACGGGCCGCTGCTCGGTCAGCCAGGCGAACGCATGCGGGACGAGCGTGAAGACGTCGAGCTGCATCAGTCGGCGAATCCCGCCGCGACGGTGATGCAGCTCGCTTCGAGGTCGACCTTCAGGATGCACTCCTCCACCATCGGTAGCAGCACGCCGGTATCGAGCTCGAGCACGTCGTTCGCGACGCCCGGCGCCACGACCTTGACGCTTCCGAGTAGGCGTCCGTTCTCCTCCATCACCGGCACTCCGACGAGCTCGAACACGTAGTACTCGTCCTCCTCCGTGGGCGGGAGGGCCTCGCGCTCGACTTCGAGTGGTGCACCCCGCTCGGCGGGCGGGTCGAGCTTGATCACCGGGCGACCGGACGACGTGCGGTGCGCGACGACGACTACCGGTTCCCCGCCCGCGAGGAACGTCGCCCCCGTCAGCCACCAGCGCCCGTCGTCCGAGGGCTGCTCGACGAAGAACGCACCGTCGATTCCGTGCGGCCGGCCGACCTTCCCGATCGCAACCCTCAACGCTGGGCCTCGAAGTACGCGATCGCCTCGTCGCGCGAGACGGCGGCCCGGAGGTTCTCGGCGATGAACTCCTCTCCCTGGGGCCAGTCGCTCGCGCGAATGCCGGCGATCGCCCGCTCGACGTCGAACGGCGTGCGCATGAACCGGGGCTCGCCGTTCTCGACGAGCGTCCAGTAGGCGGCGACGTCGCTCTCATACGCCATGCCGACCGAGCCGGCGTTGACGACCCGCAGATCGCCGATCCGACGATCGAACTGATGGTGCGTGTGACCGATCACGAACGTGCCGCTCTCACCGAACAGCGCGCGAAAGTCTTCGTCGGGCGTGATCGCCGTCGTGATCGGAGTGTTCGCTGACGGCGTCGCGTGACAGTACGTGACACCGTCGAGCTCGACCGCGAGAGGAAGCCCTGCGCCCCAGTCGACGGCGTCCTCGACGTTGCCGCGCACCCACGTCGCCTCGACGGAGCGCGCGAGAGCGAGCGTCTCATCCTCACGCGGACCGCCGACCAGGTCGCCGCCGAAGACGATCGCGGCGGCCGACTCGGCGGTCACCGCATCCAGAACCGCCTCGAGCGCCCACGGCATCGCGTGGACGTCGTACAGCGCCGCGACCTTCACGTCACTCCGGGTCGGCGATCTCGACGAGCACGCGCCGCCCCTCCCGGGCGGCGCTCGCGCGCACGAGCGTGCGCAGGGCGCGGGCGATCCTGCCCTGGCGGCCAATCACCTTGCCGATGTCGTCAGCAGCCACGTGCAGCACGAGGACGAGTGTGCCGTCACGATCCTCCGTCTCCACGCGCACTGCGTCCGGATCGTCGACCAGCTCGCGCGCGAGGTACGCGAGCAACTCAGCCACTACCCGCTCCCGGCGCCGGCAAAACCGGCGCCTTCGCTCTTGGGCGGCTCCGTCAAGCCTACGCCGCCGGCTACTTCTCGATGCCGGAGATCTTGATCAGTTTCGCGACGGCCTCGGTGGGCTGTGCGCCCTTGCCGAGCCAGTCCTTGACCTTCGCCTCGTCGAGGTCGATCGTCGAGGGGTCGGTCTGCGGGTTGTAGCGACCCACGATCTCGAGGAACTTCCCGTCACGGGGCGAGCGCGAGTCGGCGGCCACCACACGGTAGATCGGGTTCTTCTTCGAGCCCACGCGGGTGAGCCTCAGCTTGACTGCCATTCGATTCCTTTACCTCCGTCCGGCCTTTTTCTTCTTGCGCTTGACGCCCGACTTCCGTCCTGCGGACAGTGGTTCGGGCGCCTGTTGGTTCGGGAGGGCCGGCATCTTCCCCCGCCCCATCTGCTTCATCATCTTCTCCATCTGCTTCCGCGCCTCGAGCAGTTGATTGACCTGCTCCACGGTCGCGCCGGAGCCGTTGGCGATGCGAATCCGCCGCTTGCCGTCGATCACGATAGGGGAACGGCGCTCCTGCGGCGTCATCGAGAGCACGATCGCCTCGACCCGGCCCAGCTGGTTCTCGTCCACATCCACGTCCCCCAGCTGGTCTTTCATGCCCGGGATCAGCTTCAGGATCCCCTGAAGCGGCCCCATCCGGCGCAGCATCTTGTACGCCTTGAGGAAGTCGTCGAAGGTGAACTGGCCGGCCGCGAGCCGCTTCTCCATCTCGGCCTGGTCGTCGGCCTCGACAGCCGCTTCCGCGCGCTCGATGAGCGTGAGCACGTCGCCCATGCCAAGGATGCGCGAAGCCATCCGGTCGGGGTGGAAGACCTCGAGAGCGTCGACCTTCTCGCCCGTCGAGGCGAACTTGATCGGTTTGCCGGTGATCGCCTTCACCGACAGTGCGGCGCCGCCGCGCGCGTCACCGTCGAGCTTGGTGAGAATGACGCCGTCGAACGCGATCCGCTCGTTGAAGGCCTGGGCGACGTTCACGGCCTCCTGGCCGGTCATCGCGTCGAGGACGAGCAGGATGTTGTGCGGCTTGGCCTCGTCGCGAACGCGCGCGAGCTCCGCCATCAGCTCTTCGTCGATCTGCAGGCGACCCGCGGTGTCGACGATCACTGTGTCGAGGCCATCCGCGCGAGCGCGTTCGATGCCGCTGCGTGTCGCCTCGACCGCGTCCTTCGTCTCCGTGCGGTACACCGGCACCTGAATCTGCTTGCCGAGCTGCTCGAGCTGGTCGATCGCGGCGGGGCGCTGCAGGTCGGCGGCGACCAGGCCGGGCTTGCGCCCCTGCTTGCGCAGGGCGAGCGCGAGCTTCGCAGACGTCGTCGTCTTGCCGGAGCCCTGGAGGCCGGCGAGCAGGATGACCGTGAACTTGCCGAACGCGAGCCCCGACTCGCCCTCGCCCATCAACGCCGTCAGTTCGTCGTGCACCACCTTCACGACCTGCTGGCCGGGCGTCAGGCTCTTCAGGACATCCTCGCCGAGCGCCTGCTCGCGGACCCGGGCCACGAAGTCGCGCACGACCGTGAAGTTGACGTCGGCTTCGAGCAGCGCAAGGCGGATCTCCCGCATCGCGCGCGAGATCGCCTCCTCGTCGAGCTTTCCCTTCTTCCGCAGGTCGCCGAGAGCGCCCTGGAGCTTGTCTGCGAGGCTGTCGAACACGACCGCGCATGGTAGCTGGGGCCTCTGGAACCAACGCATCTCTAGGATCTCGGCGTGCCCTACACCGCCACCCAGGACCGCTATGACCACATGCGCTACCGCCGCACGGGCCGCAGCGGTCTGCAGCTGCCCGCGATCACGCTTGGTCTCTGGCACAACTTCGGCGGCGACCGGCCGCTCGAAACGAGCCGTGCAATCCTCCGCCGGGCCTTCGATCTGGGGGTCACCCACTTCGACCTGGCAAACAACTACGGACCGCCGTACGGTTCGGCCGAGGAGACGTTCGGACGGGTCTGCCACGACGACTTCCGCCCGTACCGCGACGAGCTGGTGATCTCCACGAAGGCCGGCTACGACATGTGGCCCGGCCCGTACGGCGAATGGGGCTCACGCAAGTACCTGCTCGCATCGCTCGACCAGTCGCTCGCGCGAATGCAGCTCGAGTACGTCGACATCTTCTACTCACATCGCTTCGACCCGGAGACGCCGCTCGACGAGACGATGGGCGCGCTCGACACTGCGGTACGCTCGGGCAAGGCGCTCTACGCCGGCATTTCGTCGTACTCACCGGAGAAGACGCGCGAAGCGGCCGCGATCCTGCGGTCACTCGGCACGCCGCTGCTCATCCACCAGCCTTCGTACTCGATGTTCAACCGCTGGATCGAAGCGGAGCTGCTCGCGACGCTCGATGAGCTCGGCGTCGGGTGCATCGGCTTCTCGCCGCTCGCGCAGGGAATGCTCACCGACAAGTACCTGGACGGCATTCCGGAGAACTCGCGCGCTGCGGAGAACAGCTCGCTCTCACCGGATCTGCTGACGGACGAGACGCTCGCGAAGATCCGGAAGCTGAACGAGCTCGCAGGCAGGCGCGGACAGTCGCTCGCCCAGATGGCGCTCGCGTGGACGTTGCGGGACCCGCGCATGACCTCGACGCTGATCGGCGCATCGTCGGTCGCGCAACTCGAGGACTCGCTCGGGGCGCTGCAGAAGCTCGACTTCTCGCAGGAGGAGCTCGCAGAGATCGATCGCTACGCGACCGACAGCGGCATCAATCTCTGGGCGCGCTCGAGCAAGGGTGTCTGACACCGGCCGGTGACGATCGTCATTCGGCGACGAGTGCCCGCGCGAAGTCACCGGCGTCGAACGGGCGCAGGTCGTCCAGACCTTCGCCGACCCCGACGAGTTTCACCGGCAGCCCGAGCTCGTAGGCGATCGCAACCGCAATGCCACCCTTCGCCGAACCGTCGAGCTTCGTCAATGCGACCCCCGTCACGCCGACGACTTCGCTGAAGAGCCGGGCCTGCTGCAGGCCGTTCTGACCCGTCGTCGCGTCGACGACGAGCAGCACCTCGTGCGGCGCGCCGTCGATGCGCGCCGCGATCACCCGGCGCACCTTCGCGAGCTCGTCCATGAGGTTCGTCTGTGTGTGCAACCGGCCGGCGGTGTCGACGATCACGACGTCGGTGTCGGAACCGACCGCGTCGTAGGCAACGGCGGCGGGATCGCCGCCCCGCTCGCCGCCGACGAAGCGCGCACCGGCGCGCTGCGCCCAGATCTCGAGCTGCTCCTCTGCCGCCGCGCGGAACGTGTCGGCGGCGCCCAGGGTGACGGTGCGCCCGTGCTCGCGCAGCTTGTCGGCAAGCTTGCCGATCGTCGTCGTCTTGCCGGTGCCGTTGACGCCGACGACGAGCAGCACCGCGGGCTCGTGAGCGAGATCGAGCGTCGCCGGCTCCCCGAACAGCGCGGCGATCTCCTCCGCGAGGGCGGCGCCGAGCTCGTTCAGGTCCTGGCGCGCCTCGAGCCGCCGGATCAGCTCGGCGGTCGCACGGACACCGACGTCGGCGTAGATCAGCGCCTCCTCGAGCCGCTCCCAGGAGGCGTCGTCGCCCGGATCGAACGCGGCCACAGCGAGCTGCTCCGTGAGCGCCCGCCGCGACTTCCCGAGCGACTCGCGCAAGCGCCCGAAGAATCCGCGCTGTTCGACCTCGCTCTCTGCAGGCGCGTCGGAATCACCCAGCAACTGTCCCCAGCTCCGTGCCATGACCGGCGCACGTTAGCGTTCAGGCGGTCGCTGCGACCTCGTCCTCCCGCGGCAGGCGCCGCGAGACGATCTGCGAGACGCCGTCCGTCCCCATCGTGACGCCGTAAAGCACGTCGGCCGCCTCCATCGTGCGCTTCTGGTGCGTGATCACGATGAACTGAGCGCGGTCGGCGTAGGTGCGCAGCAGCTCGGTGAAGCGTCCGATGTTCGTGTCGTCGAGCGCGGCCTCGACCTCGTCGAGCAGATAGAACGGGCTGGGACGCGCCAGGAAGAGCGAGAACAGGAACGCGATGGCGCCGAGCGCCTTCTCGCCGCCGGAGAGCAGCGACAGACGGGTCACGCGCTTGCCGGCCGGGCGGAGCTCAACCTCGATGCCCGGCTCCTCGTCTTCGTCTTCCGGCTCGGTCATGCGCAGGCGGCCCTCGCCGCCCGGGAAGAGCGTCGCCGCCACCTCGTGGAAGTGCTGCTCGACCGCGGTGAAGGTCTCGGCGAAGCGGGTCTCGACCGTCGTCGTCAGGTCGTCGCGCAGCTTCTCGAGCTCGTCGAGGCTCTTCTCGAGATCCTCGCGCTGCACCGAGAGCTCCTCGAGCCGCTCCTTCTCCGCGTCGTACTCCTCTTTCGCCAGCGGGTTGACCTGGCCGAGCTGCTCCCGGCGCTTCTCGTAGCGTGCAAGCTTCTCCGCGAGCTCGTCGCGGTCCTCCCCCTCGGCGGGCTCCACCCCGGCAGCCTCCAGGCGGCGCGCTGCCTCATCGCGCTCCGCGTCCGTCCGGGCGAGCTCGACGTCGACCGCGGCCAGCTGCTCGCCGGCGCTGCTCGCCGCCTGGCGGAGCTCGACCTCTTCGGCTCCGAGACGACGCAGCGAAGCACCGAGCTCCGTCGTGCGGGCGGCCTGCGCCTCCGCACGCCGGCTGACCGGCGCCTCGAAGTGCTGAATCTCGATCGCAAGCGCCCGTTCGAGCCGCTCGGCTCCGCCCGCGAGCCGCTCCAGCACGAGCTCGTTGGGACGGCGGCCATGTGCGGGATCGGCGTCCGCGAGCGCGCGCGCAGCACTCCTGGCGCGCTCGGCCGCCTCCTCTGCAGCCTGGCCCGCCTCGACCGCACGGGCCGAGAGGTCGTCCGCCTCCAGCCGCAGCTCGGCGAGCTCACCGGCTGCCGCTGCCGAGCGGCCGCCCGCGCGGCGCTCCGCGGCGAGCGCCCTGGCGTCGGCCCCGGAGACCGCCCGGCGTAGGTCCGACTCGCGCGCGGCGATCCCCCGCAGCTCCTCGGCGAGCCTGCCGGCCCGCTCGGCGAGCGGCGCCTCGAGGCGGCCCGCAGCGGCCGCGACAACCCTCAAGGTCTCATCGAGCGTTTCGGCGCCGTGCACGATGCGCGCCAGCCGGGACGCGTCGGCACGGCGCACGTTGCGCAGGTGCGCCACGGGCGCGAACCGCTCCGCTGCCACGCGAGCCTGCTCGGCGGCCTGCTCGCCCCGTGCCGCGGCTGCGACCGCCCGCGCCGCCAGTTCCTCCACCTCGGCCCGCAGCTCACGACGGCGCGCGTCGAGCTCGAGCAGAACCGCCTCGGCGGTCTCCCCCGCGAACCACAGCTCGCCACGCTCCGGGTCCCAGCCGATCCCGTCCTCGGTCACGGCGGGCACCCTCGACGCGAGCAGCTCCGGCCGCGGGAGCACCGGCACCTTCACGAGCTCGCGCGGGTCGCGGCCGATGAGCACGAGCACCGAGCCGAGCCCGGACGACTTCGCCTTCTCGACCAGCTCGAGGGCGCGCGCGGGATTGGCCGCGAGCACCGCCGACGCGCGATGACCGAGCGCCGCGGCGGTCGAGCGCTCGGCGCCCGCCTCCACCTCGAGCAGCTGCAACGCGAGCTGCTCGCCCTCCTCCGCCAGCGCACGCGCGGCAGGAGGAAGCCCTTCGCGCTCGGCAAGCGACTGCTCGAGCGCCACCAGCCGCTCACGCGCGAGACGAACCCGCGCGTCGAGATCTTCCTGCTCGCGGACTGCCGTGCGGGCCGCCGCGTCGGCGTCGTCGGCCGCGCGGCCGAGCTCGGCCGGTGAGGGGCCTACCGGGACGTGGCGTGCCTCGGCGAGCTCCGTCTGCAGCTCGGCGAGCAGGCGCTGCGCAGACTCGTGCCGAACGCCGAGCCGCTGCGTGGCACCGCGGAGCGCGAGCAACGCGTCGCGGCCGCCGCCCGTGAGTTGCGACTCCGTCTCTGCGCGACGCGCGAGCACCTCGTCCAGTTCTGCGGCGAGGGTGGACTGTTCCCGGCGCTCGATCGCGGCAATGCAGGCCCAGCGTCCTTCGGCCTCGACCTGCAGGCGTGCGCGCTCGGCCGCGGCGGACTGGGCAGCGGCCGATGCGTCTCGCGCCGTGGCCTCGAGCCCGACGGATGCCGTGGGATCGTGGGCGCGCGCGGCCTCGAGCTCGATCCCGAGCGAGGCGGCCAGCGATCCGGCCGATTCCCGGCGCAGGGCGATGCGCTCGCCCCCGCTCCGCAGCCGGTACAGCGCCGCAGTCGCCTGCTCGCGCGCGCCGGCGGAGTCGGTCAGTTCTTCCTCGGCGCGCTCGCGCTCGGCCACGAGCGCGTTGATCTGCTCGTCCAGCGTTCTCCGCTGCGCCGCCGTCCCGGCACGACGCCCTTCGGCCTCGGCACGCCGCTGCGCGAGCCGCGCGAGGTCGAGCGTGGCGATCGCGGCCTGCACGCGCGCGATCTCGACGCCGAGCTTCTCGGCACGCTCCGCGGCCGTCGCCTGCAACGCCAGCGGACGCAACCGCTTCTTGACCTCGTCCTCGAGATCGCGCGCACGCTCGACCTGCACCGCGACGCGCGCGAGCTTCAGCTCGGCACGATGGCGGCGCCGCTTGAAGCGCCCGAGGCCTGCCGCCTCTTCGATCAGCTCGCGGCGCTCCGACGGCTTCGAGTTGAGCACCGTCTCGACGCGGCCCTGTGAGATCACCGAGCGGAGCCCACCGCCGAGACCGACGTCCGAGAGCAACTCGACCAGGTCGATGCGGCGCACCGGCGTCTTGTTGACGAGGTACTGGCCCTCACCGCCCCGGTTCAGCCGCCGCGCGACCGAGACCTCGCTGTACGGCAGCTCGGGCCAGGCGCCGTCGGCATTGTCGAACAGCAGGTCGACCTCGCAGAAGTCGGTCGGCTGGCGGCCGACCGACCCTGAGAAGAGCACGTCGTCTGGCTTCTCCGCGCGCAGCTCGCCAGGGCTCATCGACCCGGTCGCCCAGAGGATCGAGTCCGAGACGTTCGACTTCCCGGAGCCGTTCGGCCCGACGACGACCGCCACTCCCCGCTCGAGGTGGATCTCGACCGGTTCGACGAACGACTTGAAGCCGCGCAGCTTGATCGCTTTCAGGTGCACGCAAGAGCAGGCTATCGAGCGGCCAGGACGCCGCTCGACCGGCCTCACTTCGTCCCTGCACCTACCAGCAATTCGCACGGGCCTGCGAAGCCGCCGGTTCCCTCGAACTCCCGCAGCGCCTCTTCGATCTCGGCCCACGTCGCCTCGCGCGCCGGCCCGTCGAGGCCGGCGAGCATCTGGTGGAGCGCCCCGAACGATTCCCGTTCGAGCCGGGTGCACTCGGCCGCGGTGGAGAGCTGCAGCGGCGCTGCGACGCGGTGAACCTCGACGTCCCGGAACCCCGCGCCCTCGAGGAGCTCGCCGAGGTTCGTGGCCGAGAACGGCCCAGGCAGGCCGGGGCCGGGCGGCGGCAACTCGGCGTTCCGGCGAATGATCGAGATCGGCACCGAGAAGAACCGGTTCCGCTCGGGCTCGGAGAAGACGATCGCCGCGTAGCGCCCGCCGGGGCGCAACGCGTTGCCGGCAGCGGCGAGCGCCGCGAGCTTGTCCGGCAGGTACATCAACCCGAGCCGAGAGATCGCGGCGTCGAATGAGCCCGCCTCGACGTCGAGCGACTCGCCGTCCATCACCCGCGTCGCGACGCCGGCAACGCCCGCGGCACGCGCGGCGGCAGCAGCTTCGTCGAGGATGTTGGCGGAGATATCGGTCGCGAGCACGATCGCGCCCCGCCGGGCCGCCTCGACGGACTGTCCTCCGGAGCCGGCGGCGATGTCGAGCACACGTGTCCCCTGGCCGACGTGCGCGAGCTCGAGCATGAGCTGCGTCGCCTCACCGAGCCAGCGGTCGAAGACCGGATCCCAGCGGCGCCACGCCTTGGCCGCGTCCTGCCATTGGACGCGGGTCGTCTCCTTGTAGGCCTGCACGTCGAAGTTCGCGGCGCCCATCTCAGACCTCTTCGATCCAGCCGAGCAGATCCGCGTCGGACACCTTGCCCAGCAGATCCGGATGGTCGGCGCGCATGTGGTCACGCGCGCCCTGGACGACTTCACCGTCCGTGTTGCCACGGATCACGTAGCCACATTCACACGTGATCTGCTTCGCCATGACTGCTCCCTTCGGTCGTGTCGGATCGTTGTACGGGGCGGGCGTTGGGTCTATGTTGGCGCCGAATTGTCGCGAGGGAAAGTGCAGCTCTGCGGCCGGTTCGTCGTCGAGCTCGACGACCGGCGCGTCGAGGACGAGCTACCGGGGCGTCAAGGCCGGCTGCTGCTCGCGTTTCTCGTCGCGAATCGCCTGCGCACGGTCTCGCGCGACGAGCTGATCGAAGCACTCTGGCCGTCGGGCCAGGACAGCGGCCTGGCGCCGCTGCTCTCCAAGCTGCGCCGTGTGCTGCCGTTCGACGGGCTGCGCCCCGCGGTCGACGAGCTGTGGGTCGACGTCGAAGCGGCGGTTGCCGCCGTCCACCGAGCGGAGAGTGCGCTCGCGCTCGGCGACCCGCACGCGGCCTGGGGCCCGGCGCAGGTCGCGATGTTCGTGGCGGGCCGGCCGTTCCTCGCGGGCGAAACCGCTGCCTGGATCGACGACGAGCGGCGGCGCCTCGGAGAGCTGCACATGCGCTCGCTCGAGGCATATGCCGGGTCGACGCTCGGTATCGGTGGCACCGAGCTGTCGGCCGCGGTGCGCGCCGGGCGGCAACTGGTCGCACTCGAGCCCTACCGCGAGTCCGGCTACCGGATCCTGATGGACGCGCTCGACCGCGAGGGGAACTCCGCGGAAGCGCTGCTCGTCTACGAGGCGCTGCGCAGAAAGCTGCGCGATGACCTCGGCATCAACCCGTCGGCGTCGACGCAGGAGCTTCATCGCCGACTGCTGGCGTGAGGCCTGCGAGCGCCTCTTGCGCGGCGGCCTGCTCCGCGTCCTTCTTCGAACGGCCTGTGCCGGTGCCCGCCGCTTCGCCGTTGATCACCGCCGCGGCGGTGAACGAACGGTCGTGCGGCGGTCCTTCGACGTTGACGGTCGTGTACGTGACCGATCGCCCGGTGCGGGCCAGCCGCTCCTGCAGCTCCGTCTTGTGATCGACGAACGTCGTCAGGGCGTATTCGATCCGCGGCTCGAACGCCTCGACGATCGCGGGCTCGATCGCCTCGAAGCCGTGTTCGAGATAGAGGGCTGCGAGCGCCGCCTCCAGCAGGGCCGCGAGCACATTGCGGTTCCGCGAGAGCTTGTCGGCGTCGTCGGAGCCCTCGCCGCGCAGTCGCTCGCCGAGCTCGAGCTCGCGTGAGACCACGGCGCAACTGGCACGTGAGACGACGTGCGAGCGCACTTTCGCCATTCGCCCTTCCGTGAATTCCGGAAAGCGGTCGTAGAGGGTGCGCGCGACCACGAGCTCGAGCACCGAGTCGCCGAGGAACTCGAGCCGCTCGTAGGAGGCGGTACGATCGGCGGCCCACGACGAATGCGTGAAGACCGCCGCCGCCCGCTCCGCCGGGAGCTCGTCGATCAGCTCCCGCAGCGATCTTTGCGACTTACTGGTGCGAGGTGACGTAGTCGACGGCCTGCCCGACGGTCGTGATCTTCTGGGCATCCTCGTCGGAGATCTTGATCCCAAACTGATCTTCGAGCTCCATGATCAGCTCGACCAGGTCGAGCGAATCGGCGTCCAGGTCTTCCTGGAACGACGCCTCCTCGGTGATCTGATCTTCTTCGACTCCGAGCTGCTCCGTCAGAACTTCCTTGACGCGCTCGAGAACCTCTTCACGCGACGCTGCCATGTCACCTCAATATTCGTAGGGGCGAAAACCGGGCGATCATACACCGACGCGCTCCGGGAGCCGCTCGGCGAGGCGCTCGACGACGCGATGGTCGGCGCCTCTGGCCGCCAGCCGGATGGCGTTGGCGACCGCCTGCCGGCCTGAGTTCCCGTGTGCGATCACGGCGAGGCCGCGCAGCCCGAGCAGGTACGCGCCGCCGTAGGTGTCCGGGTCGAGGCGCTTGCGCAGACGCCGCGCCGCGGGCCGGATCAGCAGCCCACCGAGCTTGCCTCTCGCCGTCGCGCCGATCTCCTCGCGCAGCTCGGCAAGCAGCTCGGCGATCGTCCCCTCGAGCAGCTTCAGCGCGATGTTTCCGGTGAAGCCGTCTGCGACGACGACGTCCGCGACGCCCCGCAGCAGATCGCGGCTCTCGGCGTTGCCGGCGAAGTTGAGGCGACCGTCCTCGCGCAGCAGCCGGTGTGCTTCGATCGTCAGCTGGTTGCCCTTCTCGTCCTCCTCCCCGATCGAGAGCAGGCGCACCTCCGGCCTGTGCACGTCGAGGAGCTCCTCGCTGAAGATGGAGCCCATATGGGCGAACTGGAGCAGGTGCTCAGGCCGCGCGTCGGCGTTCGCGCCGGCGTCGAGCAGGACGCTCGGGCCCTGGCGCGCCGGGATGGGAACGGCGATCGCGGGGCGCAGCACACCCGGGAGCCGGCGCAGGTACAGCAGGCCGGCGGCCAGCATCGCCCCGGTGTTGCCGGCCGAGACGGCCGCATCGGCGGCGCCGTCGGCGACGGCGCGCAGGCAGGCAACAAGGCTCGAGTCCGGTTTGGCCCGCACCGCCTCCACGGGCTTGTCGGCCATCTCGATCACCTCGGTCGTCTCCACGAGCGGCAGCCCCTGCGTGTCGAGCCCGGCCGGACCGAAGAGCGTCACCTCGATGCCGTCGGCGGCGGCCGCGAGCGCTCCGAGGACCACCTCGCCGGGTGCCTTGTCACCACCGAGAGCGTCGACGGCGACGCGGATCACGAGTTAAGGGACGTCGAGGCGGAGCGGTTCGACTTCGCGGCCCTTGTAGGTGCCGCACGTCGGACAGACACGGTGCGCGCGCTTCGGTGACCCGCATTGCGGGCACGTGTTGACGCGCGGAGGCTCGAGCTTGTGCGTGGCGCGGCGTTGGTCGCGGCGCGCCTTCGATGTTTTCCTCTTGGGGACAGCCATGGCGGCCGCCCATGATAGCTATCATCCGCCGCGAGCCCTCCGGGGCTCGTCCCATGACGGATCTCTAAGTCGAAACCCCGCTTTCTCGCCTTTCGACTGAAGGAGGTTCGCCCATGCCGGGCTCACTGAACGCACGTGACATCTCGAAGAGCTACGCCGCCGTCCAGGTGCTCGATCGCGTGTCCCTGGTCGTCGCCCCGGGCGACCGCGTCGGGATCGTCGGCCCGAACGGGATCGGGAAGTCAACGCTGCTGCGGGTGCTGGCAGGGCTCGAGGCGCCCGACGCCGGCCGCGTGATCTGCGCGGGCGCCGTCGGCTACCTGCCGCAGGAGCTCGAGCCTCGGGCCGGCGAGACCGTTCGCGGCTACCTCGCGCGCCGGACGGGCGTCGGGGCGGCCGAGCAGGAGATGGACGAGCTCGCTGCACGGCTCGCCGACGAGCACGAGCTCGCGACTGCCTACTCCGCGGCGCTCGAGCGGTTCCTCGCCCTCGGCGGCGAGGACTTCGATGCCCGCGCAGCTTCGGTCCTGGACGACGTCGGGCTCGGCCGGCGCTCCGCCCGCGAGCTGGCCTCGCTCTCCGGCGGCGAGGCTGCCCGGGCGGCGCTGGCCGCGATCCTGCTCTCCCGCTTCGACGTGTTTCTGCTCGACGAGCCGACGAACAACCTCGACTTCGCCGGCCTCGAGCGGCTCGAGCGGTTCCTACACGAGCTGGCCGCGGGGGTCGTGCTCGTCTCGCACGACCGCGACTTCCTCGACCGGACGATCAATCGCGTCGTGGAGTTCGAGGCCGAGACTCGCCGGATGCACGAGTACGCCGGCACCTGGTCGCAGTACGAGGCGGCGCGCGCGCTGGCGAGGCAGCGCCACGAAGCGGCCTACGCGGAGTACGCCGGGGAGCGCGACCGCTACTCGCTGCTGCTCTCCGAGCGGCGCTCGCAAGCCCACGCCGGAGGCGCGATGGCCGACCGCCGCGGCACGAACGCCCTGCGCGGCAAGGTCAACCAGGCTCGCAACCATCTGGAGCGGCTCGAGGAGGTCGAGAAGCCGTGGTCGCCGTGGCAGCTCCAGATGCAGTTCGCCCCGGCGCCGCCGACCGGGACGATCGCCGAGCTTGCCGGCGCAGTCGTCGAGGTCGGCTCGTTCACGCTCGGCCCCGTCGACCTCGAACTTCGCTTCGGCGACCGGCTCGCGGTGGTCGGTGCGAACGGCACGGGCAAGACGACGCTGATCCGCGCGCTCACCGGCGAGCTACCGCTCGCTCGCGGCGCGCGCCATGTCGGTCCCACCGTCGTGTTCGGGGAGCTGACACAGACGCGAGCTCTCTTCTCCGGCGTGCTCCTCGACGACTTCACGGAGCTCTCGAGGCTCACGGCGACCGACGCCCGCACGCTGCTCGCGAAGTTCGCGCTCGGAGCCGACGACATCGGGCGCCACGCGCCGTTGCTCTCACCCGGCGAGCGCACGCGGGCCGGACTGGCGCTGCTGGCCGCCCGCGGTGTCAACTGCCTGATCCTCGACGAGCCGACCAATCACCTCGACCTGGAGGCGATCGAGGAGCTCGAGACGGCGCTCGCGACCTACGAGGGCTGCCTCGTGGTGGTCACGCACGACCGGCGGTTCCTCGCGGGGCTCGCGGTCACGCGCACAATGGAGCTGTGACGATCGACGCGCTACTTCCCGCCGACTGGCCCACCGTCCGGGCGATCTACGAGGAGGGCCTCGACATCGGCACGTTCGATGAGCTCGTGCCGACGTGGGAGGAATGGGATCGGGGCCACCTCATCTGGCCTCGCCTCGTGGCGCGCGAAGATGGCGCAGTGATCGGATGGGCCGCGCTTGCCCCCTACTCGGAGCGCTCGTGCTACCGCGGCGTGGCCGAGAACTCGATCTACATCGCACGCAGCGCCCGCGGTCGCAGCGTCGGGCGCGCACTGCTCGAGCGGCTCTGCCAGGAGGCGGATGCCGCCCAGATCTGGACGCTCCAGGCCGGCATCCTCGCCGCGAACGACGCGTCGATCAGGCTGCACGCCTCCTGCGGGTTCCGGCTCGTCGGCGTCCGCGAGAAGCTCGCCCGCAAGCGCGGCGAGTGGAGCGACGTGGTGCTCATGGAGCGCCGCTCACCCTCGGTCGACTAGCCGGAAACGGACATGCCCCGGGGACTGTCCCCGGTACCTGTCTCGAAGAGGGGGTCAGACCTCGTCGCGGAGCGACTTGAGCGCAGACCAGCGTGGGTCGCCGTGCTGCTGCTCGTGCGTGTGCGGCTCGTCGTTCAGGTTCTTGCCGCACTCGGCGCAGAGGCCCGCGCAGTCGTCGCGGCAGACGATCTGCTCGGGCAGCGCCAGCGCAATCGCGTCACGAGCCCACGCCGAGAGGTCGATGTTGTTGCCGACGACGTACTCCGTCCGCATCTCCTCGTCCTCCGGCGCTTCGTCCTGATACTCCCGCGCTCGGATCGGCAGTTCGAGCACGGCGTCGCCGAGGCAGCGGTAGCACGGCCCGTACAGCTTGGCCGTGAACGCCAGGGTGAAGACCGTGCCGGTGGTCGCGCGCGTGATCTCGAACTCCGCCGGGACCGAGTCGGGCACCGGCACATAGCGCTGTCCGCCGAAATCGAAGGCGGACAGCTCGATCTCGAGCTCGTCGCGGTGCTGCTCCCCCGGACGGAGCTTCACCTGCCTGAGACTGAAGCTCGTCATATCAGCACGGAGGGAAACCTACGGTTTTTCTCCGTGGGCCCCCCTTCCCGTGCGTGTGCGCCTTGTCCACTCTCATCTCGCCTCCCGCCCGGCCAAGCCGGCTCCGGCGGCAAGTCGCCGCTCACCCTGAGCGCAGGGTAGCGCCGGTGCACGTGCCAAGCGATCCGTCGCTCTCCGGCTGCGGTCACCGTCAGATGCCGCCGGAGCCGGGCTCCGCCCGGCGGGAGGCGACGCTCGGTTGGCAGCGGGGTAAGGGAAGGGAGGGCATCGGGAGGGAAACCGCGAGGTTCTCTCCCGACTAATAGTTCGAGCCGTTGTCGGAGAGGTCGACCGGGCCGATCCCGGCGACGACCGACTCCTGCGAGCGCTCGTGCAACCGCTCCCGGCCGCGGCGCACCGCGACGAGGAACTTGTCGAGGTTCGTCTCGAGCGTGGCGAGCATGCCGTCCGCCCAGTCCTCCATCTCGAGGCGCATCTCGCGGGCGGAGCGCCGCGCCTCGTCGATGATCTCCTGCGCCTGCCGCTCTGCGAGCTTGACGATCTCGGTCTGTGACGCCTCGCGCACCGCCTGCTCGCGGGCTTCCTGGAGCAGGCGATCCTGTTCGCGCTTGGCCTCGGCCAGCATCTCCTGGCGCTCCTTGACGATCCAGCGGGCCTGCTTGATCTCTTCCGGGATCGTCGCGCGCATCTGGTCGAGGATGTCGTAGATCTCCTCACGGTCGATCCGCACCTGGTCGGTGAGCGGCACGGCCTTGGCGTTGTGCACCAGGTCGTCGAGCTTGTCGATCAAAACGAGGACATCCATGGGGGATCCAGTCTACTCCTGGTCGGACAACGGAGCGCCGCCGCGACCGTTCGGGAACATCGCCTTCAGCCGCACAGCAACGCCCTTCGGCACCAGCTCTTCGACATTTCCCCCGAAGGAAGCGATCTCCTTCACGCCGCTCGACGAAACGAAGCTCACCTGGGCGCTCGCCATGACGTAGACGGTCTCGATGTCCGGCGCGAGATGGCGGTTGAGCTGGTTCATCTGGAACTCCCACTCGAAGTCCGAGACGACCCGCAGGCCCTTGACGATCACCTTGGCGTCCCAGCGGCGGGCGAACTCGACGACGAGCTCGCTGAACTCCTCCACCTCGACATTCTCGGCGCCACCCGCGAGAGCCTCTCTCAGGAACTTGACGCGCTCGGGCACGGTGAACATCGGGGTCTTGTGATGCGGGTTCCCCACGACACCGACGACGACGCGGTCGAAGATTCGCGCTGCGCGCGTGATCACGTCGACGTGCCCGTTCGTCACAGGATCGTAGGTGCCCGGGTAGATGGCGGTGATCACGTCTCGTACAGGGTAAGCCGTGCGGAGCCGTACTTGCGGGAGGTGCGCATTTCGAGGCCCGGCAGGTCGAGGGGCTCGGCCCGCCCTGAGGTCTCGTAGACGAGCAGCCCGTCCTCGGTCAGCAGCCGCGCGAGGTGCGGTGCGAGCTTCGCGTGGTCGTAGTCGTACGGCGGGTCGCAGAGGACGAGGTCGTAGCGGCGGGGCTCGCGGGCGGCGACACGGGCGGCATCCTGGCAGAGCACGGTGCCGCGCAGCTCGAGCTTGTCGAGGTTCGCGTTGATCGTACGGCAGGCGTCGCGGTCGGACTCGACGAACGTGGCACCGGCGGCGCCGCGCGAGAGCGCCTCGAGCCCCAACGCACCCGAGCCCGCGAACAGGTCGAGCACGTCGGCGTCGTCGACGGGCCCGATCAGGTTGAACGCGTTCTCGCGGACGCGGTCCGACGTCGGGCGCGTGTCGCGCCCGCGCGGTGCCGCGATCCGGCGACCTCTATGCGAGCCCGCGATGATCCGCATCGGCGGACATTCTGTCGGCCTCGTCCTGCCAGGGGCCGTCCTCGCCGCGCAGGTCGCCCGCGATCTCGCGGGCACGCTCGATCAGGTCGCGGTCCGGGCGCAGCTTCGTGAACTGCAGGTCGCTCCAGCCGGATTGGCGGGTACCGAGCAGCTGGCCCTCGCGGCGGAGGTCGAGATCGATCTCGGCGAGCTCGAAGCCGTCGGTCGTGTCGACGAGCGCCTGCAGCCGTCGCTCGGCAGTCTCGGTCAGCTCCGCCAGCGGCCGCGAGATCAACAGGCAGTAGCTCTGGTCGCCGCCACGGCCGACCCGGCCACGCAACTGGTGCAGCTGAGCGAGCCCGAAGCGATCGGCCTCCTGCACGATCATGATCGTCGCGTTCGGAACGTCGACGCCGACCTCGATCACCGTGGTCGCGACGAGCACGTCGAGCTCGTGCGCCTTGAACTGCCGCATCACCTCGCGGCGCTCGGCGGTCTTCAGCTTGCCGTGCAGGAGCCCGACTCGATAGCCCCGCAGCTCGGCCCGCTGCAGCCGTTCGGCCTCCGCCTCAGCGGCACGCGCGAGGCGCGTCTCCGACAACTCGATCAACGGGCAGACGACGTATGCCTGCCGGCCCGCGTCGAGATGCACGCGCAGACGCTTGTACGCCTCGCTCGACCGCTCGGCGCCGACGCGGGCGGTGACGATCGGTTTGCGGTTCGCAGGCGGCTTTGCGATCTCGCTCACCGCGAGATCGCCGTAGATCGTCAGCGCGAGCGTGCGCGGGATCGGTGTCGCGGTCATGTGAAGTACGTGAGTCGAGCGATTCTCGGCGAGCGCAGTTCGCTGCTCGACCCCGAAACGGTGCTGCTCGTCGACGACGGCGACGGCGAGATCGGCGAACTCGACGTCACGCTGGATCAGGGCATGCGTGCCGACCGCGATCTGCGCGACACCGTTCGCGATCTCGTCGCGGATCTTCTTCGAGCCGACCGAGCCGGTGAGGAGCACGCAGCGGACTCCGAGCTGTGCGCACAGCGGCTCGAGCGTCAAGAAGTGCTGCTCGGCCAGGGTCTCGGTCGGCGCCATCAGCGCGCCCTGCCGGCTCGACTCGACCGCCCGCAACAGCGCGTAGAGGGCGACCACCGTCTTGCCCGAGCCGACGTCCCCCTGCAGCAGGCGCTGCATCGGAGTCGTCTGAGCCAGGTCGAGGTCGATCTCGGTGATCGCGCGCTCCTGGTGCGCGGTCAGCTGGAAGGGCAGCACACCGCGGTAGCGGCCGATCAGCTCGCCGGGCTGGGCGAGCGACGGCGCGACGGCGTCGGTGTCGCGCAGCCGCGCGACGATCAACTGGAGCGTCACGAGCTCGTCGAGCGCGAGCCGCCGCCGTGCCTGTTCGGCTTGCTCGTCGTCGACGGGAAAGTGGATCGCCGCGAGGGCGTCACGCCGCAACGGCAGCTCGAGCTCGGCAGGCAGAGGGTCGGGGAAGCTGCGCCCGTGCTCGGCGAGCGCCGCGCGCACGAGCTCGCGCAGCCTGGTCGACGGGATCTGTTCGCTCGCCGGATACACGGGCGCGTAGTCGGCCGTGCGGCGAGCCTCCCCGATGTCGTAGCTCTTCACGTCGAAGCCGTAGCGGCCGAGCTTGCCGCGGAGGCGCAGGCTGGTTCCCGCAACGAGCTTCTCGACCAGCCAGGGCTGATTGAAGAACGACGCGCTCACCTGGCCGCCGCTCTCGTCGCGAACGATCGCCGTCACGAGCGTCCGTCGCCCCCGGAGGGGTCGCGCGCGTGCGCTGACTATTCGACCCTCGATCGCGACTTCGCCCTCGGCGAGGCCGAGCTTCGCGATCGGGACCTGGTCGACGGCGCTCTCGTACCGGCGAGGCGCGTGGAAGAGCAGGTCGCGCACCGACTGGATGCCGAACGTGCGCAGGCGCTTCGCGAGGGTCGCGCCGACGCCGGGCAGCGTCACGACGTCGAGCGTGTCGAGCCGCTGCGGCGGCGCCCAACCACGCGGCCGCGGCCACTCGTGCTGGACCACACCTGTGAAACCCGCGTGCATTCGGGTCATTGTCGCCACCGGACCTAGAGCATAGGACCCGGACCGGACGATGCGTCAGGTGCGGCGCGCCGAATAGCGCACGACTGCGTCGATGCCGCCCGTCGAAGCGGCGCGCAACTCGATCGAGCCGCCGTCCAGTTCGACGAGGCGCCTCGCGATCGAGAGCCCCAGGCCCGAGCCGGGAGCCTTCGACGCACGCCAGAAGCGGTCGAAGGCGCGCTCGCGTTGCTCGGCCGTCAGACCGGTGCCTTCGTCGACGACGTGCAGCTCACCGCCCTCCGCGGTGACGGTGATCGACGCACCGGCAGGAGTTGCGTCGAGCGCATTCGAGAGCAGGTTGTCGAGCACCTGCACGACCCGTCCCTCCCCCGCTCGGATCGTGCCGCCGTCTCCCCACGCCTCGAGATGCACGCCGCGCTCCTCGGCCAGGGCCGACCAGAGCTCGACGCGGCGCTCCACGACGTCGCCGAGGCGCAGGTCGCCGGCAGGATCGCCGGACGCGTCGGCGCGCGCAAGCTCGAGCAGCTCGTCGACGAGCCCTGCGAGCCGCTCGGCCTCAACGAGCGCTGCGTCCGTCTCGCCGTTCTCGAGCCGGAGGCGCAGTGCCGTGAGCGGCGTGCGCAGCTCGTGCGATGCATCCGCGACGAACTGCTCCTGCGAGCGGAGCAACGCTGCGAGCTTCGCGGTCGCACGGTTGAACTCACCCGCCAGGCTGCGCACGTCGGAAGGGCCGTCCTGCTCGCTCGCACGCGCCGTCAACTCGCCGCCGCCGACTCGTGCGGCAACGTTTTCGAGGCGCCGGAGCGGCCGCGCGATCGAACGCGCGAGGAGCAAACCGACGACCGCCGCGGCCGCGAGCACGATCAGCGCGACCGCTGCCAGCGCCAGGCGGTAGCGGTTGATACGCCGGTCGAGTGCGGAGGTCGGATAGGTGATGCGAACGGCGCCGAACACGTTGCCGCCGGAAGCGACCGGAACGGCTACGTAGAGCAGCTTCGTGTCCAGGGTGTCCGAACGCCGGATGCCGGTGACCGTCCTGCCGCGCAGCGCGGCGGCGATCTCGGGGCGCGACGAGAACGAGGTCTCGTTGGCGACGGTCGGATGCGAGTCGGCGATGCTCCGGCCCTTCTTGTCGACGATCACGACGCGCCCACCGGTCAGGGACCGGTAGTTGCGGGCAATCGTGACGAGCCGCGGCGATCGCGCCACCCCACCTTGCAGAGTGTCCTCGGCGTAGGACGCGAAGACGAACGCGTCGCGTTCGACCTTCGCCGTCAGATCCTGTTGCTCGTTACGAGCGTTGACGATCGCGAGCGGCACTTCGAGCGCCACGAGCACGACCACGGTCAGCGCGAGATAGCTCGCGAGCAGACGCCGGGTCACGCGGCGAGGCGCAGACCGATCCCGCGCACCGTCTCGATCAAGCTGGGATCCCCGAGCTTGCGCCGGAGCGCCGCGACGTGCACGTCGACGGTCTTCGACGATCCGTACCACGTGGTGTGCCAGACCTCGCGGAGGATGCGCTCGCGGTCGACAACCGCGCCTGCGTTCCGCGCGAGGACCGTCAGCAGGTCGAACTCCTTGCCGGTCAGCTGCACCTCGTTGCCGTCCACGATCACGCGGTGACCGCGCAGGTCGATCCGAATCCGTCCGGCGTCGATCTCTTCGCTGTCGTCGCGCGGGGCCGTGGTCCGCCGTGCGACCGCGCGAATGCGCGCGACGAGCTCGCGCAGGCCGAACGGCTTCACGAGGTAGTCGTCCGCGCCGAGCTCGAGCCCGACGACCCGGTCGACCTCTTCCCCGCGGGCTGAGACGACGATGATCGGCACCGTCGAGCGCGTCCGCAGCTCCCGGCAGACCTCCAGGCCGTCCATGTCGGGCAGCCGGAGATCGAGTAGCACGATGTCGGGCTCTTCGGCGGCGAGCGCCTCTGCCCCGGTCGCCGCACGCACGACGTCGAACCCTTCGCGGCGCAAGCCCTCCGCGAGCGGGACCGCAATCGAGTCGTCGTCCTCGACGAGCAGCACATCCATGTGCTCATCGTTGCAGGCGAAGCAGTCGACGCCTCAGCAATTTCACGGATTCTTTGCCAAGGCTTGCCGACTCGTGGCCCCGATCGTCGCCAACCGGGGCGTAGACCTCCTGGTAGCAGACAACCGAAGGAGGATCACCATGACCCGCACGCTGTCCTTCGACCACACACCGAAGGAGCTTGCTCTCCGGCGCAGTGGCACGTGTGAGGTCGCGCTCTTCTGGAGCCGCCGTACACACCGTGCGGCAGTGAAGCTCATGGACGAGGCAACCGGGGTCACGTTCGAACTGCCCCTCGCGGACGGCGACGACCCACTCGATGTCTTCGACCATCCGTACGCCTACGCGGCGCGGCGAGGGCTGAGCGTCGAACCCTCCGGCGCCTCTCCCTAACGGCTCAGGGACAGCGGCCGGCGGTATACGCCGCGAGGTCGGCGGGCTGCAGCACCCAGTGCCAGCGCCCGCCGATCTTCACCGCATGCATCGTCGCGGTGGTGACGCCGTCGTCGGATGTGACCTGAACCGTCACCGCTGTCGACGGCGTTTCCTTGCCTTCGACCTCGACGCCCTCGCCGTAGGTGTCGAGCACCTTGAACGACCGCAACCGGAAGCCACCGTTTTTCTGACAGGCGAGATAGCGCGCCTTCGTGACCACGCGCTGCTCGGCCGGCACGAGACTGTCCCAGAGCCGGCCGGCCTGGCCGCGCGAGAACTCGATCGTGATCCGGCGCATGAACGCGTCGGCCGATTCCGACTTGCCGGTGGAGCTGCCGCAGCCGGCCGTCACCACTGCGCCGCACACGAGGAGGGCGAAAACGCGCTTCATAGGGTCACCTCGAAGGAGACGGGACGGGGCAGGAAGTCGATGGCGCCGAAGGTGCGCGGCGGATCGAGCCCGAAGACGACGAGCGCTCCCAGTCCCGGGCGCGCGCGCACATAGGTCTCGGCGTCCGCCGACACTGCGAGCGCGGTGGCGTTCGCATCCGCGGCGGCGGGGTCGGACGCGACGACCGTGACCGCCAGCGGCCCTGCGTCGGCGGATTCGCCGGTGGCCGGATCGATCAGGTGATGGCGTGCGCCGGCCGGCCCGAAGCGACGGCGCGCCGGGCCCGAGGTCGCGACGCCGCCGCCTGCCAGCCGGATCGTGCCGAGCGACTTCCCGGGGCGCCACGGGCTCTCGACGGAGATGAGCCACGGCCCGCTCTCCGGCGGCGAGCCCGCCGCGGCGATGTCGCCTCCGAGGTCGACCAGGGCGCCCGGAAGCTCCGGCCACACCTGGCGCATCGCCTCCAGCGCGCGAGCCGCCGCGAAGCCCTTGCCGATCCCGCCGAGGTCGACCGCCGCGCCGCGCTCGACGCGCGCGCAATGGCCGGCCGGGTCCAGCTCGATCGCCGCGCCGGATGCCGACTCGCTCGCCTGAGGCGGCCGTGGCTCGAGCAGCTCGAACGAACGGTCGTAGCCCTGAGCGACGAGCGCCGGGAGAATCGTCGGGTCGAAGCGGCCGTCCGTCTCGGCCCGCAACCGCACTGCAGCGACGAGCGCGTCGAACAGCCGGTCGTCGACCTGCACCCACCTCCCGTCGTTGCGATTCAACTCGGAGAGCTGGCTGCGCGAATCGAACCGGGACAGGATCCGCTCGCACGCTCGCAGCTCGTTCCACGCCGCGGAGAGCGCCAGGCGCGCCGCGGCAACCTCGGTTCGGTCCGCCGTGACGGCGAGGGCGCACACGGTTCCCATGCCCCGGAACCTCGTCCGCTCGAGCTTCTGCATCACGCGGTCCCGGGCGTGGCCTGCCGTCGTGCGGGCTGAGCACGCGGTACGAGGATTCGCGCGTAGACGAGCCACACGATCGGCGCCGCAAGGCCACCGGCCACGAGCAGGCCGGTCGTGCCACGCAGGTCCGTGCCTGCCGTCAGGCCGTGCCCGAGGGCGAGTGCGAACGCCGCGAAGCCCGAATAGTGGATCAGGCGCCAGCGTCGCTGGGTGATCCGCCGGCGAACGTGGAACGACGAGGCCAGTGCAAGCATCAACCAGGCCGTGACAACGCCGGCGCTCACCGCGAGGGGCCGCCAGGGCGCGAGCCCGGGCACAAGCACGACGGCGATCGAGAAGTGCATGACCGGATCGAGCAGGAGCGCGATCCCGTGCAGCGCGACCATCGAGAGACCGCACCACATCAGTGTCTGGTGCCAGCCCATGAGGCTCTTCTGCCGGCGCGGCGGGAGCAGCCGGACGCTCATGGCGAGCCCGAGCCACAGCGAGGCGCTCAGGAGCGCGAGGGCTGTCAGCCCTGCCGCGCGCGCGACGAGCCACGCAACGGGGACCGCAGTGGACGTCGTCGCACCGATCATCCGGCCGGGACCGGCGAGGTGCGCGTCGTCGCGTGCGTCGTCGGGGAGGCAGTCGCCGGGACGAGCGTCTGCGTGCCGTTCTTCCCCTTGACGACGACCAGCGGCGACTGGGTCGGCGCCGGCTGCTGGCGCGTCCAGGCGAGCACGGCAATCACGGCGAACAGCAACCAGACCGACATCAGGGTGGCCCAGACGCTGCGCATCATCCACCCGGCTCCCGGGGCTCCTGGGCGGCGGGAAACGCCGGCGCCTGCTGCTGCGAGACCGTGGGCACGATCGGGACGGCCGCGGTGGGCCGGTGTGCGAGGCCCGCGATCGCTGCGCCCGCCGTCAACGTCGCTCCCGCAAGCGCGGCCGACAGCGCGAGCAGCTCACGCCGGCTGGGAAGACTCTCCGGTCTCGATGCCAAGTGGGATCCTTCTGTCGCTGCCCACAGGAGTAACCCAGGGACTTCCACGAGGCATCAGGGCCGACGCTGACTCCGATTGGGGGTTATCGCCTGCTCGGTGGCGGCGAAGCGCAATGCGAGCTTGGGGCACTCCTTGATCGCCCTCCGCGCATGTCCTTCGAGGCTCGCGGGGATGGATCGCGGATCGACGATCGGGTAGCCCCAGTCGTCGAGCTCGACCCATTCCGGG
Organism: Thermoleophilia bacterium; assembly: GCA_017882605.1. Lineage (GTDB taxonomy): Bacteria > Actinomycetota > Thermoleophilia > Gaiellales > Gaiellaceae > PALSA-600. The sequence goes on from JADGPE010000023.1 coordinate 31,497, forward strand.
AACAGCTCGGCGCAGAGGCCGTGGCCGTCGCATTCGATCGGGTCGAC
>JADGPE010000024.1 GCA_017882605.1 Thermoleophilia bacterium
CGGCACGCAGGAGGGCATCACCGCCCTGCAGATGGACATCAAGATCACCGGCGTCAGCCGCGAGATCATGCAGCAGGCCCTCGCCCAGGCGAAGGACGCTCGCATCGCGATCCTGGCGAAGATGACTCAGGCGATCTCGGCCCCGCGCGAGGCGCTGGCAGAACATGCACCGCGGATCTCGACGATCCAGATCAACCCCGAGTTCATCGGCATGGTGATCGGCAAGGGCGGCGAGACGATCCGGTCGCTCGAGTCCGAGTACGAGGTGCAGATCGACATCGAGGAAGACGGGACAATCCTCGTGTACGCCACCGAAGGCACCAAGGGAGATGCCGCGATCGAAGCGATCCGCAATCTCACCAAGGAGCCCGAGGTCGGAGACACGTACACCGGTCGTGTCGTCAAGACGACCGACTTCGGCGCGTTCGTCGAGCTGAAGAAGGGCACCGACGGTCTGCTCCACGTCTCGAACGTCGGCCCCGGCCGCGTCAACCACATCGAGGACGTGATCGCACGCGGCGACATCCTCGACGTGGTCGTCCAGGAAGTCGACAAGGCACGCGGCCGCATCGGCCTCAAGCTCGTCCAGAAGCACGAGGGCGAGAAGATGGTCAGTCCCGAGGAGCTCGTCGAGCGGGCGAAGGACGCCCCGCCGCGTGAGCCCCGCGAGGACCGCGGGCCACGCCGTGACGGTCCCCGTGGCGGCAGCCGCGGCGGCCCCCGCCGCGAGCGCGAAGGGTCGCGCAGCGATTAAGAGCAGTCGAGCGGAGGGCGGCGCGAGCCGCCCTCCCTCGTCTGACAGCATCGGTGTCCGACACCATGGCTCTTCGGGCACCGCAGACACTCACCGACGGCGTGGTCGTCCTCCGCGAGTTTCGTGAGGACGACCGCGCCGTCGTCTTGTCGACGATGGGCGACGTGCTCGTGCACACGTGGCTGAACATGCCCGCCGAGCCGCGCGACTCCGACTTCGACTCGCTCCTGCGCACCGCGCGCAACGGCCGAGCGACCGGCGAGCGCATCGACTACGCCGTGACGGAGGCGGGGCGCGACGTCGCCGTCGGCGCCGTGATCGCGTCGCGACGCCATCGCGACAACTACGAAGTGGCCTATCTGGCCGGCGCGGCCGGACGGGGGAGAGGGCTGATGACGCACGCGGTTCGCCTGCTCTGCGACTGGCTGTTCAGGGAGGGCGTCGGCCGGCTCGAGCTGCGCACGCACCCGGACAACGAGCCGTCGCAGCGACTCGCCGAGCGAGCCGGTTTTCAGCGCGAAGGTCTCGAACGCAGGTCGATCTGGCTGCATGGCCGGCGCCAGGACGCGATCGTGTGGTCGCTGCTCCCGGATGATCCGCGATGATCCTGCACTCCCTGCGCAACCGCACGCTCGGCGTGATCCCGATCAGGCTCGCGCTTGGGGTCGTGCTCTTCATCGCAGCAAGGCTCGCCGGTGCCCCGAACGCGTCAGCTCTGCTCGCGTTCGTCTCGGGGATGATCGGAATCACCTTCCTGCTCTTCAACGACCCGCGGGCGCGGTTCCAGCCGGCACGGGCCGATCCGGTCGAGGCGCCCGCGGGCGCTCGGGTCGCGCCGCTCTGGCGGCAGGCACTCGCCGCGACGCTCCCCAGCACGTTCGGCCTCACCGTGCTCGCGCTGATCACGCTCGTCCCGCAGCCGACCCTGACGGCGCTCCTGGCCGGGATCTGCGCAGGGCTCGGGGTGGCCGCAGCGCTCTCACTGCCGCGTATCGATCCGGCGCTTCACGTCGACCCGCGGAGCCAGATCCTCTACCGCAAGTAGCGGGCGGCACTACGCTACGCCGGTGCAGAATTGGGTCCTGACCGAGCTCGACTCCGGCGAGCGTGTGATCACCGAGCGCCTCGACCACGTTCGGTCGGCCGCCGTCGGTTACTGGATCGGTGCCGGGTCGCGCGACGAGGCATCGGCGGAGGCCGGGGTCTCGCACTTCATCGAGCACCTGCTCTTCAAGGGGACGGCCCGCTACAGCGCGCTCGAGATCGCCGAGATCTTCGACGGTCTCGGCGGTGAGCTGAACGCTGCCACCTCGCGGGAGCACACGCTTGTGTATGCACGCATCCCCGACCACCATCTCGTGACTGCGGTCGATGTGATGAGCGACATGGTGTTCGCCCCGGCGTTCGCCGAACTCGAGACGGAGCGCGAGGTGGTGCTCGAAGAGATCGCCATGTACGAGGACGCACCGCAGGAGCTCGTGCACGACCTGATCGCGGATGCGGTGTTCGGCGACCACCCGCTCGGACGTCCCGTGATCGGGACGGCGGAGGTGATCTCGTCGATCCGGCCCGCTGCGATCGCGCGCTACCACGACGAGATGTACGTGCCCTCGAACATCGTCGTGGCGGCAGCGGGCAATATCGAGCACGACCGGGTCGTCGAGCTCGTGCAAGCGGGTCTCGAGCGCCGGGCCGGCAACGGCTTGGCGCGCGCGAACCTGCGGCCACCGCTCGTCCAGGCGTCGGCGCCTCAGCGGCGCTTCCAGCGCAAGGACACCGAGCAGTACCACGTCTGCCTCGCGGCGCCGGGGATCTCGCGCTCGGACCGGCGCCGCTTTGCGGCGTCCCTGCTCGATGCGATTCTCGGCGGTTCGGCGTCGTCACGGCTCTTCCAGGAGATCCGCGAGAAGCGGGGGATGGCCTACGCCGTGTACTCGTTCGTCTCGCAGTACACGGACACCGGGCAGCTCGGCGTCTACCTGGGCACACGCGAGGACAATCTCGGGGACGCGCTCGCGATCACCGCCGAGCAGATCGCCGACATCGCGTCGGGAAACCTGACCGCCGCCGAGCTCGAACGCGCGAAGGAGAACCTGAAGGGGCGCATCCTGCTCTCGATGGAATCGACCTCGACTCGAATGAACCGGCTCGGCAAGTCGCTGATCACCGACTCGGAGCTGTTGTCGCTCGACCGGATCGTCGCCGAGATCGACGCGGTCGAGGCCGTGTCGGTCAGCGACCTCGCGGGGGCACTGCTCGCCTCCGAGCGCCTGTCAGCGGCCTGCATCGGCCCGAACGAGGAGCACTTCCTCGCGGCGCTGGAGCGGATCACGCCCGACCTCGCACACGCAGCGTGAGAGTCCTCTTGAACGGTCGCGGCGGGAGGGTGGGCTCCGTGCTCGGCCCAGGGCTCGAGGCTGCAGGCCACGTGCTCGTGGACGGGCTCGGTGACGCCGAGGCGATGGTCGACTTCACCCGTCCCGATGCGGTCCTGGCGAATGTCAGGGCCGCCGTCGCCGCCGGGGTGCCGAGCGTGGTCGGCACGACCGGCTGGGAGACCGGCGAATTCGCGGCTGCGCCGGTCACCGTCTTCTATGCGCCCAACTTTGCGATCGGGGCAGCGCTGATGATGCGGTTCGCCGAGGAAGCGGCACGGCACCTGGACGGCGCCGAGATCGTCGAGCTGCATCATCCGGCGAAGCTCGATGCCCCGTCGGGCACGGCGAAGCTGACGGCCGCGCGCATGGGGGGCGACGTGCCGATTCACTCGATCCGCCTGCCGGGCCTCTCTGCGCACCAGGAGGTGATCCTCGGTGGGCCGGGCCAGGTCCTGACGATCCGCCACGACGTCACCTCGCGCGAGGCGTACACGCCGGGCGTGCTGCTCGCACTCGAGCGGTTGCCGACGCTCCCTCCGGGCCTGACCGTCGGGCTCGACGCGCTCCTCTAGGTAGTTCTCCGGATGCGCCGCGACGCGGCCGGGAGGACGATCGCCCCGTAGAGATCGGAGGCGATATATGACCACTCTGGAGAAGCAGGCCGACCTCGCAGGCCCCGGTATTGGCAACTACACCGAGCTCGCGGCCGTCCTGCCCAACGACTACCGCTCGGCGCTCTCACCGCGCGAGACCATGCAGGCCCTGTACGCGGCGAAGCGCGTGATCGAGGAGAGGCTCTGCAAGGAGCTGAACCTCATGCAGGTGCAGGTGCCCTTGATCGTCGACCGGTCGAGTGGCGTCAACGACTATCTCGACCGTGATGGGTCACGGACCCCGGTGACGTTCCACATCGCGAACGACCGCGACTTGCATCCACTGGATGCGGAGGTCGTGCAGGCGGCGACGAAATGGAAGCGGCTGGCGTTGAGGCAGTTCGGGTGCAAGCCGGGTGAGGGGATCCTCACCGACATGCGCGCCGTGCGAAAGGACTACTTCCTCGACCACGACCACAGTGCGTACGTCGACCAGTGGGACTGGGAGCGGGCGATCCGTCGCGAGGACCGGACGCTCGAGTACCTCACTGCGACCGTGCGGGCGATCTGGCGGGCGTTGAAGGCGGCGGAGACGATGCTGCTCGAGCAGTGGCCCGTGCTCGCCGAATGGGGCACGCTCCCCGACGAGCTCGAGTTCGTGCACGCCGAGGACCTGCTGGCCGCGTACCCGGACTTGCCGCGCAAGCAGCGCGAGACGCAGTTCCTGCAGGAGCATCCCGCGGTCTTCATCTACGGGATCGGCTGGACGCTCGCGGACGGCCTCCCGCACGAGCTGCGCGCGGCCGACTACGACGACTGGTCGACCGAGACGGTGTCGGCCGACGGACGTCCGATGCACGGCCTGAACGGCGACATCCTCGTCTGGAATCCCGTCACCAAGCGACGGCATGAGCTGATGTCGGGCGGCGTTCGCGTCGACGCTGAAAGCCTGCGCCACCAGCTCGAGCTCTCGGGGCAGACACAGCTCGTCGAGCTGCCGTACCACCGGGCGATCTTGCGCGACGAGCTGCCGCTGTCGATCGGCTCGGGAATCGGGCAGGCGCGGACGATGATGCTGCTCCTGCGCAAGGCCCACCTGGGTGAGGTCAGCGTTTCGGTCTGGCCCGCCGTGCTCAAGGAGCTCTGCAAGGAGCGCGACATCCACGTGCTCGAGTAAAGGCATGCTCTCGCCGTGGCGGAGCTGCGCGACGAGAGCATCAGGCTGGGGGAGACCGAGCTCGTCCTGCGCCGGCCGGTCTCCCCCGAAGCTCTGATCGACGAGGATGCGTTCGCGCACGACGAGTTCCTCCCGTACTGGGCCGAGCTCTGGCCGGCGGCGACCGCACTGGCAACAGCGCTGCCGGACGTCGCCGGGCTGCGCGTCGTCGAGCTCGGGTGCGGGCTCGGCGTGCCGTCGCTCGTCGCGGCCGCCCGCGGGGCGGAGGTGACGGCGACCGACTGGTCGGCCGACGCGATCGAGCTCCTGCGCGCGAACGCCGAGCGCAACGGCCTCCAGCTGGTGGCCGAGGTGCGGGACTGGCGGCGTCCCTGGCCGGGCCGGTTCGATCTCGCCCTCGCGGCCGACGTTCTCTACGAGCAGCGCAACGTGGCACCGGTGCTCGCCCGGCTCCGGGAGCTCGCGCCTCGAGCGCTCGTGGGGCTGGCTGGGCGGCCCTACGAGGATGCGTTCCTGGAGGCGGCCGGGAACGTGGAACAGGTCGCCGAGCGGGTCGTTCTGCTCACGCGAGCGAATTGAGCACGTCTGCGAGCTCCTCCGGCTGCGTGAGAAAGGGAGAGTGGCCGGCGTCGAGCTCGAGCACCTGCGCACCGTGGGCTCGAGCCGTGCGGAGCTGCCAGTCCGGATCGACCGCCGCGTCGCGGACCGTCGCGATCACGACGTCGCCGGGACCGAACGGCCCCGCCACTGGGTGGATCCGCGCCTGGCGGCGGAGTTGCGCGAAGGCCCAGTCGGACCGCTCGCGCGAGCAGTCGGGATACATCCTCACGGCCGCCGTGTCCGCATCCGGCCAGTAGGAGCGGTCGAGGTCGTCGCGGACGAATCCGCCGAACCCGTCGACGAAGCATTCCTCATAGACGTCGTCGAGCGGCGGGAGGGCTGCCAGGTAGATGCGGGCGCGCGCCTCGACGTGGGCGATCGTCAGTCCGCCGAGCGAGTGGCCGACCATGATCGCATCCGGCTGTGGCCCGAGCCCGCGCGCATAGTCGAGCGGCGTCAAGCCGACCTCCTCGCAGGGCAGGTCGGGTGTCGCGACCTCGTGGCCGCGAGCCTCCAGCGCCTCCGCGAGCCGGCGGAAGCACCACCCGCCGTGCCACGCTCCATGCACGAGGACGAACCGTGCCATCGTGCGCGAGTATCCTCCATCCGGTGCTCGGGCACATTCTGACGGCGATCGTCACCCCGTTTCGCGAGGACGAGTCAATCGACTTCGACTCGTTCCAGCGGCTCGCGCGATACCTCGTCGAGCACGGCTCCGACGGGATCGTCGTGGCCGGCACGACGGGCGAGAGCCCGACTCTCACCGACGAGGAGCGACTCGATCTCTTTCGCGCCGCGATCGAGGCTGTCGGGGCGGACGCGACCGTCGTGGCCGGCACCGGCACGTACTCGACGCGCCACTCGATGCACCTCTCGGAGCGCGCGGACGAGCTCGGCGCAGACGCGCTGCTCGTCGTCACGCCCTACTACAACAAGCCGCCTCAGCGCGGGATCGTGGCGCACTTCGAGGCGATCGCGCGCACGAGCGACAAGCCGATCATCGTCTACAACATCCCATCACGCGTCGTCGTCAACATCGAGCCGGAGACGATCTCACGGCTCGCGGAGATCACGACGATTCGCGCGGTCAAGCAGGCAAACGGCGACATCGACCAGGCACAGCACATCATCGACGTCGGGCTCGACCTCTATGCCGGAGACGACGTCCTCGTGCAGCCGTTCGTGGAGCTGGGCGGGCTCGGCGGGATCTGCGTCCACTCGCACGTGGTCGGGCCGCAGGTCGCCGAGCAGGTGCGCGCGACCCTGGCCGGTGAGCTCGAGCGAGGACGCGCGCTCGACCGGGAGCTCCAGCCGGCGTACGACCTGCTTCAGATTCAGACCAATCCGCTTCCGATCAAGGCCGCGCTGAATCTGCTCGGCCACGGAGTGGGAGGGCACCGATTGCCCCTCCCGGCGCCCGTCGAAGCGGAGCTCGCAGCCGTCCGCGCGTGCCTCGAACGACTGAGCCTGCCGGTCACGGCCTAGACTGCCTGCCGGATGGCCAACGACGTCTTACGCGTGATCCCCCTCGGCGGGCTCGGCGAGGTGGGGAAGAACATGACCGTTTACGAGCTCGGCGACGAGCTCATCGTCGTCGACGCCGGGATGGCGTTCCCGCGTGACGAGCACCTCGGTGTGGACGTGATCCTGCCGGACTTCGGCTACCTGAGCGACAAGCGCGTCCGCGCCGTCGTGCTGACGCACGCGCACGAGGATCACGTGGGCGCGCTGCCGTTCCTGATGCGCGAGATCCGCGTCGAGGAGATCTGGGCGACCCGCCTGACGCTCGGGCTCGTCAAGTCGAAGCTCGACGAGCACGGCCTCCTGCGTGCGGCGGAACTGCGCGAGGCAGATCCCGAGCAAGGCCCCATCGAGCTCGGGCCGTTCAAGCTCGAGTTCATTCGCATGGCGCACTCGATCCCGGATGCCGTCGGGATCGCGATCGAGACCGCCGCCGGGCTCGTCTTCCACAGCGGCGACTGGAAGCTCGATCACACGCCGGTCGACGGGCTGCGCACCGACGTCGGTGCGCTTGCCGCGCTCGGCAACCGCGGCGTCGATCTGTTGCTAGGCGATTCCACGAACGCCGAGCGCCCGGGCTTCACGCGCTCCGAGCGCGTCGTCGGTGAGGCGTTTCGCCAGATCATTCCGGCGCGCCACGGCCGGATCCTCATCTCGAGCTTCGCCTCGAACATCCACCGGATGCAGCAGGCGATCGACGTCGGTGTGGACGCCGGACGCAAGGTGGTTGTCGTCGGGCGCTCGATGCGGCGCAACATGAACGTCGCGCGCAACCTCGGGTACGTCGAGGTTCCCGAGGACGTGCTGGTCAAGCCGGCCGAGCTCGACCTCGTGCCGGTGGGGGAGCAGCTGATCATCTGCACCGGATCGCAGGGCGAGCCGCTCTCTGCGTTGACGCGCATCGCCTACAACGATCATCCTGCGATCAAGGTCGAGCGCGGCGACACCGTCATCATCTCCGCACGCCCCGTCCCGGGAAACGAGCTGCGCGTGCACGACGCGATCAACCGCTTGACGAAGAACGGTGCCGAGGTGCTGCACGAGGAGAATGCCGATGTTCACGTTTCCGGCCACGCGCGCGCGGAGGAGCTCCGTACGCTGTTGAGCCTCCTGCGCCCGAAGGCAGTGATGCCGATCCATGGCGAGTATCGGATGCAGGCTGCCCATGCCCGGCTCGCGCAAGAGGCGGGCATCCCGGCGAGCTCCATCGTGATCGCGGAGAACGGCGATGTGGTCGAGCTCTCCAGCGATGGTGTCCGCATCGCCGATCGGATCGAAGCGGGGGTGACCTACGTCGACGGCCTCGGCGTCGGCGACATCTCGGACGTCGCGCTGCGCGACCGCCGCCACATGTCGGAGGACGGCGTCCTGATCGTCGTCACGACGCTGGGCGGCGGCGCAGCTGCCGCACCCGAGCTGATCAGCCGCGGCTTCGCCGAGAGCGACGAGCTGCTCGCGGAGATGCGACAGGAAGCGCACGAGATCGTTCGTGAGCTGCTGGCCGACGACATTCGCGAGGTGAAGCTGCTCCAGGAGCACATCCACGACGGGCTCGGCCAGCTCGTCTACGACCGTACGCACCGCCGCCCGATGATCCTGCCGGTGGTGATCGAGGTATGACGACGCCGTTGGGGACCCGCCCCGAGTGGGCGGCTGTGATCTCCGAGCATGCGGTCGACCGGGAGACGGCACGCAAGCTGATCGGGCAGCTCGTCTCCGTCGAGGTGGCGTCGCTCGCCTTCTGCCGGCTGCTCGAGCGCTGGCGAAGCGGGGAGGCCGATCCCAGCACGCCCGGCCGGCGGCAGGCCGCGCTGCGCCGGGCGGCCGACCGCGTCGAGACGGCGCTCGCCGGGCTGGAACGCCCGCTCGGCCGCTACCTGCTCGAGCTGGAGGCCGATCACGCCGAGGGACGTTCGTGGTTCGGCGAGCCGGGCCCTGCAGAGCTCGTCGACTGGGGGCCGGTTCTGGACCGCGCCGGCGTGCGCGTCGCCCCTCACCGCGTGGCGACCGCCTACCTGGAGCTCGCCGTGCTGGTGCGCGCTCTCGAGGGGCTTTCGGCGCAGGTGCGCTGGCATTCGTCGATCGACAAGAGCTCACTCTGGGCGGGCCTGTTCGACCTGCGCGAGAACCTGCTCGGCCGCGCGCACGACGACCTCCGCGCGATCGCGGCCTGACCCCGCCGCCCGCCGCCTGTCCCCTTCGGACAGGCCGCTGCGAGACCAGTCTGGTGTCAGCCACCGTCGGGTGCGGTTTGCAAGGTGGACACGTCCGGGGTGGGCGCGCATACGCTGCTCGGCATGGCTGTCGAGCTGACTGTCGTCGGGTCGATCAACCTCGACCTCGTGGCGCGCGTGGAGCGCCTGCCGCGCCCCGGCGAGACGATCTCCGGGTCGGCGTTCGAGCGCTTTCCCGGCGGCAAGGGTGCCAATCAGGCCGTCGCCGCGGCTCGGCTCGGCGCGCACGTGCGCATGGTCGGCGCGGTCGGGAACGATCCGCTTGCCGAGGAGGCGCTGGACGGCCTGCGTGCCGCCGGCGTCGAGCTCGAGCTCGAACACGCCGGCACCACCGGCATCGCCCTGATCGTCGTCGCGGCCGACGGCGAGAACCAGATCGTTGTGATCCCCGGCGCCAATGCGGCCGTGCGCCCGGTGTCGCCGCGGGGCGCGGTGCTCTGCCAGCTCGAGGTGTCGAACGACGTCGTCGCGGCCGCGGCGCGCGACGCGGCGTTCTTCGCCTTGAACGCCGCTCCGGCGAGGCCGATCGACCTGGTGCCGGACCTGCTGATCGTGAACCGGCTCGAGCACGAGGTCGTGTCGCGCGGCCGGCTCGTCGCCGTCACGTATGGCGCAGACGGTGCGGCTCTCTTCGAGCACGGCCTCGAGGTCGCCCGCGCCGCGCCGCCCACAGTCGATGCCGTCGACGGGACTGCTGCGGGCGACGCGTTCGCCGCCTGCCTCGTCGTCTCGCTCCTCGAAGGACGCCCTCGGGACGAGGCGCTGCGTCGCGCGTGCGCCGCGGGCGCGCTCGCAGCCTCGCGGCTCGGCGCACAACCATCTCTGCCCACCGCCGGCGAGCTTGAGGCGATACTCGCGACATGACGCCGACCCCGATCATCCTCGACTGCGATCCCGGCCACGACGATGCGATCGCAATCCTGCTCGCCCTCGCCTCGCCCGAGGTCGACCTCGTGGGAGTGACAACCGTCTCTGGCAACCAGACGCTCGACAAGACGACCGCGAATGCCCTCCGCGTGCTCGAACTCGCGGGACGCGGGGATGTTCCCGTCCACGCGGGCGCCGACGCGCCGTTCGTGCGCCGCCGAGACGTCGCGGCGCACGTGCACGGCGAATCCGGCCTCGACGGGCCCGATCTGCCGCCTGCGAGCGGCACCGCCCGATCGCAGCACGCCGTGGAGTACCTCGCCGAGCAGTTTCGCGCCACCCCGAAGGCGACGCTCGTCGCGACAGGCCCGCTGACGAACGTCGGGCTCGCGTTCGCAACCCACGCCGACGCCCGGCCCGACCGCGTCGTCCTGATGGGCGGGGCGATCGGTGAAGGCAACCGCACACCGGCCGCGGAGTTCAACATCTGGGCCGATCCCGAGGCCGCGCAGCGCGTCTTCGCCGAAGGGCTCGACACGACGATGGTCGGCCTCGACGTCACGCATCGTGCGCTGATCACAGACGCACACACGGAGCGCATGCGGGGCGCCGGGCGGGTCGGGAAGGTCGTCGCCGAGCTGATGGACTTCTACTCGCGCTTCCACAAGGTGCGCTACCCGGATCTCGACGGCTCACCGATGCACGATCCGGTCTGCATCGCGCATCTCATCGACCCGACGCTGCTGGACCTGCACGAAGCGTTCATCGAGGTCGACTGCACGACCGGGCCGAGCTGGGGGCGCACCAACGTCGACTGGCGAAGCCGGGAGCATTTCGGCGCGCCGAACGCCAAGGTGGCGCTGGGCATCGACGGCGAGCGCTTCGCAGAGCTGGTGGTCGAGCGAATCAGCTCGCTGACGTGATTGTCTTTGCTGCGATTGCGCCGCACGGCGGGCCGGTGTTCGACGAGCCGGAGGGACCGACGCGCAAGGGGATGGAGGAGCTCGGCCACCGCTTCGCCTCCGAGCGGCCGGAGGCGGTGATCGTGGTGACGCCCCACGGCGCCCACGTCGACGGGCACTTCGCGGTCGTGCGCTCGGCGCGGCTCGAGGGAGATGCGTCGCAATGGACCGACGCCGACACCCGGTACGAGGGGCCGGGCGATCCTGAGCTCGCCGACGCCTGCGTGCAGTCTCTGCAGCAGGCCGGCCTGCCGGCACTCGGGATCACGTTCGGTGCGACGGCTGCGGGGTCGTCGACGATGCCGCTCGACTGGGGCGCGGTGATCCCACTCTGGTTCATGCGCGCTCCGGCCGTCGTCGTCAGCCCGTGCCGCGCGCTCTCCAACGACGAGCACGTGCGGGCGGGACAGGCGCTCGCGACGGCCACCGGTCACCGGCGCGTGGCGCTGATCGCGAGCGCCGACCACGGCCACGGCCACGCCGTCGACGGCCCGTACGGCTTCGCGCCCGAGTCGTCCGAGTACGACGAGGAGATCCAGGCGATCGTGCGTGACAACCGACTCGCCGCCCTGCGCGGCTGGGACCCCGGCTTCGCCGTCGCCGCGAAGGCGGACAGCTTCTGGCAGCTCCTGATGTTGCACGGCGCGCTCGGGGACGACTTCGAGGTCGAGCTCCTCTCGTACGAGGCCCCGACCTACTTCGGGATGCTGACCGCCGCATACGTTCGGAAGGACTGACCAGCCTCAGCACGAAGTGCGCCTCCATGGCGCGCAGGAAGCGGCCCCACAAGGCCTCCCCGAGAACGCCCAGCCGCGTCAAGAAACGGACGGTCCGCAAGCGTCGTGGGAAGGGGCTCGCGCTCGCCCACGCCCACCAGCATCCGGAGCTGATCGGCCTCTGCCTCGCGGCGATCGGCGTCTTCCTCGCCGCCGTCTTGTGGTTCGGCTTCAGCGGCGGCCCGGTCGGTGAGCTCGCAAAGAGCGGCGTCGGCGCCGCCGCCTTCCTTGCACCGGTCGTCCTCGTGCCGCTGGGTGGGCTGATGGTGACGCGGAGCGCGCTGATCGACATGCGCCCGTTCCAGTTCGGGCTCGCCGTCGCGCTCACGGGACTGATGCTGACGCTCGGGACCGGTCACGGAGGTCTCCTCGGCGACGGTCTCGAGTCGCTCGCGGCGCTCGGGCTCGGCACGACCGGCGCCACGATCCTCGGCGTCCTGCTGACGATCGCCGGCGCCCTGTTCCTCACGGGCGCAAGCCTGGGGGCGATCCTTCGTCGCACCGGTCATGAGCTGCACCGCGCGCACACCCGCGTCCGTCGTGAGCGCGCTCCCCGCGTGCACGACGTTCCCGAGCTCACACCTGCGCACGTGCTCGAGCCACCGGTCGACGTGAGGAAGGACTATCCGGATCTCGTCTCCGACTCGGTCTCGGGGCCGCCGCCGGTCCTCTTCGTGCGGGAGGAGGCGGCACACGGCTTCGCGGAGGAGCACACGCAGGAGACCCTGTTCGAGAACACGACGCCCGTCGCGGACTACAAGCTTCCCGACCGGGCGCTCTTGAAGCAGTCGAAGCCCGGCAGCGGCCCCACAGGCGAGGCGAACGCGCGCGTCGCCGAGGCGCTGGTCACGTGTCTCGCGCACTTCGGTGTGGATGCGACGGTGATCGGCCAGATCTCCGGTCCTCGCGTGACGCGGTACGAGCTGCAGCTGGCGCCGGGGACGAAGGTCGGCAAGGTCGCGAACTTGAAGGACGATCTCAGCTACGCGCTCGCGACGACCGAGATTCGGATCCTCGCGCCGATCCCGGGCAAGCAGGCCGTGGGCGTGGAGGTCCCGAACCTCAGCCCGAACCTCGTCACGCTCGGCGACATCTACGACGACCTGCCCGCCACCGCGAGCCCGTTGAGCGTCTGGCTCGGCAAGGACATTTCCGGGGCAGCCGTCTGGGCCGACCTCGCGCGCATGCCGCACATCCTGATCGCCGGCACCACAGGCTCGGGCAAGTCGGGCTGCATCAACGCGATCCTCACTTCGATCCTGCTCCGTGCGACACCCGATGAGGCGCGCCTGATCCTGATCGATCCGAAGAAGATCGAGCTCAACTACTACGAGTCGATCCCGCATCTCCTGACGCCCGTCGTCTCGAGCCCGAAGGAGGCCAGCGCGGTGCTGCTCAACGTCGTCAGCGAGATGGAGCGGCGGTACGAGCGCCTCAGCCAGGTGCGCGCGCGCAACCTCCCTGAGGCGAACCGCTCGTTCCGCAAGCGAGGTGAAGAGGAGCTCCCGTATCTGCTCGTCGTGATCGACGAGCTCGCCGACCTGATGATGGTCAGCCCGCAGGAGGTCGAAGACTCGATCATCAGGCTCGCGCAGAAGTCGCGTGCGGTCGGCATCCACCTCGTGCTCGCGACCCAGCGGCCGTCGGTGGATGTGATCACCGGCATGATCAAGGCGAATGTCCCGTCGCGCATCGCCTTCGCCGTCTCCTCGCAGACCGACTCGCGCGTGATCCTCGACCAGAACGGGGCGGAGACCCTGCTCGGTCAGGGCGACATGCTGTTCAAGCCGCTCGGCACGTCGCGCCTGCAGCGCGTCCAGGGCGCCTTCGTGACCGAGGAGGAGATCGCGCTGATCGTCGAGCAGACGAGGACGCAGCGGGAGCAGCAGGTCGACGAGAGCTTCCTCGAGCTCCCACAGGTGTTCGCCGACGAATCCGACGGCGAGGACGGCGAGTTCGACCCGGACGAGGACCCGCTCCTCGACAAGGCGATCGAGATCGTCGTGACCGCTCAAACTGCATCCGTGAGCCTGCTGCAGCGCCGCCTGCGCGTCGGGTACACAAGAGCGGGACGCCTTGTCGACATGTTGGAACGCCGCGGGATCATCTCCCCCTACGAAGGCTCGAAGCCACGCCGCGTGCTCATCGGCGAGCACGATCTCGAGCGCGTCGCAGCCGACTAGCCCGCCGACCCGCTGAGGGGCTACGCTAGTGCCGCAAGTCCCCCCGGTCAGACCAATAAGAGGAGGGCACGTGAAGTTTTCTCGCGGGATTATGCTGGCGTGCGCCGTAGCACTCGCCGCAGTGGTCGTCACGGCCACCGCATTCGGCGGAGCGAAGGCGCCGACGACGCAGAAAGCGTCGTTTACGGCGGCGCTTGTCAGCGATATCGGAAAGTTCACCGACAAGGGCTTCAACCAGAACCAGTTGAAGGGCCTGAACGTTGCGAAGTCCAAGCTGGGTGTCAGCACGTTGGCACTCCAGTCGAACTCGACGAGTGACTACGCGCCGAACTTCAACTCGGCGATCCGCAAGGGTGCGAAGCTCGTTGTCGCCGCGGGCTTCCTGCTCGCGCCGACCGAGGCGACGTACGCGAAGAAGTTCCCGAACGTCGACTTCGCGATCACCGACTACACGGTGCACACCTCCCCGTTCGCGGACAAGAAGGGCAACGTTCTCCCGGCGTACAAGAACGTCGAGGGCCTGACGTACATGGCGAACGAGTCGGGCTGCCTCGTCGGCGTGCTCGCCGCCAAGATGGCCGTGAAGAACGGCGGCACAGCGGTCGGCGCGGTCGGCGGTCTCAAGATCCCGCCGGTCGACATCTGGATCGCCGGCTACAAGTACTGCGTCCACAAGATCGCACCGAAGCTGAAGGTGCTGGTGCAGTACTCGAACGACTTCGTCGCGACGGACAAGTGCCAGACGGTCGCCCAGAACGAGATCGCACAGGGCGCCAAGGTGCTCTTCCAGGTCGCAGGCGGCTGCGGGCTCGGCACGCTCAAGGCGGCCGACGACGCGAACATCTGGGGCATCGGCGTCGACGTCGACCAGTACAGCAACGCGAAGCGCGTGCTGACGAGCGGTGTCAAGCGAGTCGACACCGGGGTCTTCGATGCGATCCAGCAGGCGAAGGCCGGCAAGTTCCAGGGCGGCTCCGACCTCGTGTTCGACCTGAAGAACGGCGGCATGGGCGTGGGCAAGATCAACCCCTCCGTCCCGAAGGCATGGGTCGCGCTGATGAACAGCTACAAGGCAAAAATCATCTCCGGCAAGTTGAAGGTCCCGACCGGCCTGTAGGCCGCCGAAGCAACGAAGAATGCGAAAGGGCGGGCCTCGTGCCCGCCCTTTCGTCTTCTGTTTAGGATGTTTCCGCGATGGCCGACGAGCTCGTACTCGAGATGCGTGGGATCCGGAAAGAGTTTCCTGGCACCGTCGCCAACGACGACGTCGATCTCGACGTGCGCCGCGGGGAGGTGCATGCCCTGCTCGGCGAGAACGGCGCCGGCAAGTCGACGCTGATGAACATCCTCTACGGCCTCTACCGCGCCGACGCGGGCGAGATCCTGTTGAACGGCCGTCGCGTCGAGTTCGCGTCCGCGCGCGATGCGATCGGAGCCGGGATCGGGATGGTCCACCAACACTTCATGCTGATCCCGGTGATGACGGTGGCCGAGAACATCGTCCTCGGCGTCGAGCCGCGGAAGGGGTTCCTGCTCGACGAGCGCACGGCCGAGAAGCGTGTCCGCGAGCTGTCGGAGCGCTTCTCGCTCGCCGTCGACCCCACGGCGCTCGTCAGCGACATCACGGTCGGCCAGGAACAGCGGGTGGAGATCCTGAAGGCGCTCTACCGCGGCGCCGACATCCTCATCCTCGACGAGCCGACCGCCGTGCTCACCCCGCAGGAGGCACACGAGCTCTTCGAGATCATCCGCAGCCTGCAGGCGGATGGGAAGTCGATCATCTTCATCAGCCACAAGCTGAAGGAGGTGCTGGAGATCGCCGACCGGATCACCGTGCTCCGCCGCGGCAAGAAGATCGAGACCGTACAGCGCGCAGGAGCCACCGAGGCGTCGCTCGCCCGCGCGATGGTCGGACGCGAGGTTCTCCTCCGCGTCGAGAAGGCGCCGGCCCAGCCGGGAGACGTCCTGCTCTCCGTCGAAGATCTCCACGTCCACGACGAACGCGGCATCGAAAAGGTGCGGGGCGTCTCGTTCGACGTCCGGGCGGGGGAGATCGTCGGGATCGCCGGCGTCGACGGCAACGGCCAGACGGAGCTGATCGACGCGATCACCGGACTGATGAAGAGCGAGGCCGGGGCGGTCAAAGTCGCCGGGCGCGAGCTGCGGGAGGCCAGCGCGCGCAAGATGCTCGACGCAGGCGTCGGGCACATTCCGGAGGACCGCCAGCGGCGCGGTCTCGTGCTCGAGTTCTCGATCGCCGAGAACATCGCCCTCCACGACTATTCGAAGCCGCCCGACTCGAAGTGGGGCTGGCTCTTTCCAGCGCGGCTCGTCGAGCGGGCCGGCCGGATCATTCGCGAGTTCGACGTCCGCGGCGGCGGGCCGCTTTCGGCGGCCGGAGGGCTGTCCGGTGGCAACCAGCAGAAGGTCGTCGTCGCTCGCGAGATCGCACGTGACCCGAAGGTCCTGATCGCCGCGCAGCCGACCCGCGGCCTCGACGTCGGCGCGATCGAGTATCTGCACCGGCGCATCGTCTCCGAGCGCGACGAGGGGCGCGCGATCCTCCTGATCTCGCTCGAGCTCGAGGAGATCATGTCGCTCTCCGACCGGATCCTCGTGCTGTACGAAGGCGAGATCGTGGGTGAGCACACGCCCGACGTCTCCGAGCAGGAGATCGGCCTCGAGATGCTCGGCGGGCGGGAGCGCCCGGCTGCATGAGCCGCAGGCGGGCATGAGCGCAGACCCGACAGTCCCGCCCGAGGCACCCGAGGAAGCGGCAGAGACCGGAACGCTCGCCGCGCGGCTCGCGCTCAAACAACGTGCGGGAGGGCTCGTCGTCCCGATCCTGACGGCGCTCCTCGCCTTCGTGCTCGGCGGCGTCGTCGTGCTCGCGACCGGGCACAACCCGCTGCTCGCCTACCGCGACATCTTCAACGGGGCCGGCCTCAACTGGATCTTCCATCCGACGACGAACATCGCGTCGACCGACGCGTACAACCTCTCGCAGACGCTGCTGCAGACGACGACGCTGATTCTCTGCGGCCTCGCAGTCGCATTCGCCTTCCGCTGCGGCATGTTCAACATCGGTGGCCAGGGCCAGTACCTGGTCGGCCTCTATGTCGCCAACTGGCTCGGCTACGAGTTCGCCGGCATGCGGCCGCTGCCGCACATCTTGCTCGCCGTCGGGGGAGCCACGCTCGCCGGCGCCGCGTGGGCCGGGATCGCAGGCTTCCTGAAGGCGACCGTCGGAGCACACGAGGTGATCTCGACGATCATGCTCAACTGGATCGCCATCTGGGGCGGCATCTGGCTCTTCGGCGACGGCGGGCCGCTCCAGAACGTAGCCAACAAGTCCGTGCCGATCTCGAACGACGTCGCGGCGAGCGCCCAGCTGCCGGTGTTCTGGGGCGTCCAAGGCCTGCAGGGCCTGGACGTCGGCTTCTTCGTCGCGCTCGCGGCGCTCGTTGTCTTCGCCCTGATTCTCAACCGGACGACGCTCGGGTTCGAGGTGCGCGCGGTCGGTTTCAACCCGGAGGCGGCGGCCTACGGCGGGATCAGCGTGAAGAAGAACCTGATCCGGGCGATGGCGATCTCCGGGGCGTTCGCCGGCCTGGCGGGAGCGCTGGACATGCTCGGCTACCTCTACCACTTCGGGACGTCCGACATCCCGGCTAGCTCGGTTGGCTTCCTCGGCATCGCGGTGGCGCTGCTCGGGCGGAACACGGCCATCGGCACCGGGATCGGCGCACTGGTCTTCGGCGCGTTGCTCTACGGCACAACGCACGGCCTCTCGTCGAACGTGATCGATCCCTCGCTGGCCGGGAACCTCACCTACATGATCCAGGGGCTCGTGGTGCTGTTCGTCGGCGCCGACGTGCTGATCCTCTACATCTGGAACGCGCGGCGGAAGCTGCGCCCAAAGTCGAAATCGAAGACCCACCCGGTAGGCGCGTCGGCATGAGCTGGGCTCCGCAGACACGCCAGACCCCCGTCGGGAAATGGTTGCGGAATCCGGTCGCCACCGGGTACACCGGAATGGCACTCGGCGTCTTCGCGGCATTCCTCGGGATCCCGCCGTTCACGTCGCGAACCGCAACGTGGTCTCTGATCGTCGGAATCATCGCGATCATGTGCGGCATCGCGACCGTGACCCGCGGCAGGAAGCGGCTCGGCCTGGGTGCGATCGCGACGGGAATCGGCGGCATCGGGCTCGGGTACCTCGCTACGCGTTCGAGCGTCGACAACCTGAACATCGTCTTCAACGCTTCGCTGATCGCGCAGACCTTCGCGTTTGCGACGCCGCTCGTCTTCGCGGCGATCGGCGGGATGTTCTCGGAGCGCAGCGGCGTCGTGAACATCGGGCTCGAGGGCATGATGCTGATGGGGGCCTTCTGGGGCGTCTGGGGCGCCGACGTGGGCGGCAGCTGGGTCGTGGGACTGCTCGTCGGGATGGCCATCGGTGCGGTGCTCGCGCTCGTCTATGCGGTCTTCGCGATTCACCTCCGCGCGGACCAGATCGTCGGCGGCACCGCGGTGAACTTCCTCGCGCTCGGGATCACCGGCTACTTCTTCTTCCAGCTCTACCACGGCAACTACGTCTCGCAGGGCGTCTCGACGATCCCGAACATCAAGCTCCCATGGATCTCAGGCCTGCACTTCCTCGGACCGGCGATCGGCAATCTCAATCTGATGATCTGGGTGAGCTTCATGCTTGTGATCGCCTCGTACATCGTGGTGTTCAAGACGCCGATCGGTCTTCGGATCCGAGCCTGCGGCGAGCACCCGCGGGCGGCGGACACCGTCGGCATCAACGTCTACGCCGTCCGCTACGGCGCAGTCGTGCTCTCCGGTGTGCTCGCCGCAGCGGGCGGCGTGTACCTCTCGGACGGGTTCGGCGGCGGCACGTTCAACGACAACATGACGGCGGGCCGCGGGTTCATCGCCCTAGCCGCGATGATCTTCGGCAACTGGCGGCCGGCCGGGGCGTTCGCGGCGGCGCTGCTCTTCGGGTTCTCGAGCGCGATCGCACTGCGCCTCCAGGTCTACTCTCCGTCGGCGTCGACGCTCTTCAACGTGCTGCCGTACGTCCTGACGCTGATCGCGGTGGCCGGTGTGATCGGGCGCACCGTTGCACCGGCGGCGGATGGCAAGCCGTATCGCAAGCAGTGACCTGAGCCGGCGGGCCGTCACGTTCACCCTGTTGGTGCTGGCGGCGTCGCTCACCATCATGCTTCCCGTCTCGCCGGCGGCGCTCCAGCCGCCGTTTCTCGCCTGCCTCGTGACCGGCACCGGCGGGCCTGACGATCCGGCCTTCACTCGACTCGCCGCTGTCGGCTTGCACGCAGCAGAGGGGAACGGACTGGTCGGTCGCGTCGTGCGGGGAAGCTCGCAGGCGGACTACGCGCGCGAGCTCACCGGCTGTGCCAGGGACGGTGCCGGAATCACGATCGGCGTCGGCTACGGCATGGCGACCGCCGTCGATCGTGCCGCGACGGCGTTCCCGCGCGCTGCGTTCGCGATCGTCGACGTCGACGTCAAGACCCTCACGCACAGGCCGGGGAACGTCGAGGGGCTGGTGTTCCGGCAACAGGAGGCCGGGTATCTGGCCGGGTACGCAGCGGGACTGTGGGCCGGGGGACGCGGCAGCGCGGCCGTCGGCGCGGTCGGTGCGCTCGACATCCCTCCTGTCGAGCGGGCCCTGGCCGGGTTTCGGTTCGGCGCGAGGCGGGCGCATCGCGGGCTGAGGGTGCTGATCGGCTACTCCGGCGACTTCAACGTGCCTGCGCGCTGCGAGGAGCAGGCGTTCGCACAGATCGCGAAGGGATCCGTCGTCGAGTTCCAGGCCGCCGGTGTGTGCGGTGCCGGTGTCCTCTCTGCGGCTCGGACGCAGGGGATCTTCGGGATCGGTTTCGGCTCCGACCAGGGGTCGCTCGGTCCGCACGTGATGACGAGCGTGCTCGAACGGTCAGACGTCGCCGTCGAAGCGGCGGTGCGCAGCGCCCGTTCCGGCCACGTTTCCGGCGGCAGAAACGTCGTCTTCGACGCTCGAAACGGCGGCGTCGCCCTCGGCAGGTGGAGCCCGCGGGTGCCCGCGTCGATCCGGAAGGCGGTCTCGGCACAGCTCGCGCTGCTGAAGGCCGATCGGATCAGAGCCATTCCGACGACGGTCCAGTAGCCGGGCCTCCGCCCGCCGCAAGTACGTTTAGCGGCTGATGCGGCTGATGCGGCTGGGAGCGGCACTCGGTGTTCTCCTTGTGTTGATCGGTGCGGGGTGCGGAGGCGCCCGCAAGGCCGCACCGACGACGACCGCCGCGAAGCGATCGGCCACGGCTCCGGGCCTCCTGCGTGTCGGTGTCGTCGGGCCGCTCACGCTCGACGTGCAGGGCGTGGTCGTCGACCGCGGTGCGCTCGAGCAGGTGGCAGGCGCGCCGCTCGTGCTCGTCTCGGCGAAGGTCGCGAGCCTGGCGGCTGTCGCCGAAGCCGCGCGGGCTCATCCCGCGTCGCACTTTGCGCTGGTCGGAGCGGGCACGAAGGGTGACCGGGCCCAGAACCTCGTGGGCCTCGTCCTGAGCGACCGGCAGGCGGCGCTGCTCGGCGGCATCGTCGCGGGGTACGCCGCGGCCGAGGCGGGCGGCACGGCGCCGAGAGTCGCGTGGGTAGGCCCACAGGAGCGCAGGCTCGCGAGCACCTTCGCGCTCGGGGCTCATCGGTCGTTGCCGGGCGCAGTCGTCCTCGACGAGTGGTCGCGGTCGATTCCGGCGCGCTGCAAGGAGGCTGCCCTCGCGGCGATCGCACGTGGCGCGATGGTCGTGATGGCGAACAACGGCCTTTGTGCGCAAGCCGCGGTCGCCGGTGCGCGCCAGCAGAATGTCCCCGGGCTCCAGCTCGGAGACTTCCAGTTCCCGAACGTCGCCGCCAACCTGGTCGCCCGCGACGCGGCGGCGGGAACGTTCCACGGCGGGGAGGACATCTTCTTCGGAGCGGGGAGCGGTGCGATCGGCGTCGGCACACTCGACTCGCGGATCTCATTCGACACGCTGGTGCGCGCCCGGGCTGCCGCTCAGCAGCTGGCGAGCGGCGCCCCGTGAGCGACTTCGAGACCGACGAGCTCGACGAGGAGCCGAGAGCCGGCTCCGCTCCGACGCCGCAGCAGCACTTTGCCTGGCGCTTCGGCGGCGCCTCGGACCTGCTGACACCCCTGCTGACGACGGTCGTCGCGTTCCTGATGGGCGGCCTCGTCGTGGCGCTCACCGGCAAGAACCCCATCCGTGTCTACCACGCGATCTTCACCGGCACCGGCGTCGGCTGGTTCTTCCAGGTCGGCAACCATTCGGCGCGCATCCCGTTTTCGGCTGCGCACATGTGGTTCCCGTGGGACACGGGTTCGGCCGCCGCCACGAACCTGCAGCAGACGCTGCTCTTCACGACCCCGATCGTCCTGACAGCTCTTGCGGTCGCGTTCGCGTTCCGCTGCGGGATGTTCAACATCGGCGGCCAGGGCCAGTACATCGTCGGGACGATCTTCGCCGTCTGGCTCGGGTCGTCGGTCGCCTCGCTCGACCCCTGGCTCCACGTGCTCCTCTGCATCGTCGTCGCGACGCTCGCGGGCGCCCTCTGGGCCGGGATCGCGGGGATCCTGAAGGCGACGGTCGGAGCACACGAGGTGATCTCCACGATCATGCTCAACTGGATCGCGATCTGGGTGGGCTCCTACCTGTTCGGGGCGGGCGGGCCGTTGCAAGGCTCCCGGGCGGCGATCCCGGCCTCCAACCCGATCTTCGACGGGGCGAAGCTGCCCGTCTTCTGGGGCTTGAAGCTCCTGCAGGGGCTCTCGATCGGGGTCTTCATCGCCATCGCGATGCTGTTCGTCTACTGGGTGATCGTCAACCGCACGACCCTCGGGTTTGCCGTCCGAGCGGTCGGGTTCAACCCTGAGGCGGCGCGGTACGGCGGCATCTCGGTGGCGCGCAGCTACTTCGTCGCGATGGCGATCGCCGGTGCATTCGCCGGCCTCGCGGGTGCGATCGATGTCACCGGCTGGGAGTACCAGGTCGGGCCGGCCGACCTCCAGGCGAGCCAGATCGGGTTCATCGGGCTCGCGGCGGCCCTGCTCGGACGGAACACCGCCGTGGGGGTCGGGTTTGCGTCGCTGCTCTTCGGCGCCCTGATCACCGGCACCTCGAGCCGCCAGCTCGATCCGACGGTCTTTCGTCCGGACCTCGCCGGGAACCTCACGACGATCATCCAGGGGCTCGTCGTCCTCTTCGTCGGCCTCAACCTCGGCGGCCTCTGGACGTGGCTTGGCCGCCGGAGGCGCGTGTGAGCCGCTGGACGCGTCCACAGGCGGTCGGGAGCACGGGGATCGTGCTCGGCGCCTTGGCGTTCTGGCTCGCCCTGCCGCCGCTCGCCGCCCGCACGGCGGTCCTGCCGATCGCGGTCGGCGTGCTTGCCGTTGCAGCGGGCATCTGGGCCGCGTCGCGCGAGTCGCGACGCGCGGGCGGAGGCGCGATTGCGGCGGGCGTGCTCGGAATCGCCTTCGGTGTGCTCGCGACCCGCTCATCGTCTGCGCACCTGGACACGGTCGTGGTCTGGGGCTCACTCGGCGCCGCGACGTTGCGCTACGCGACCCCGCTCACCTTCGCTGCGATCGGCGGCCTCTATTGCGAGCGCAGCGGCGTCGTCAATGTGGCGCTCGAAGGGATGCTGCTCACGGGCGCGTTCTTCGGGATCTGGGGGGCGGTCTGGGCGCATACGTGGGCCGGCGGTCTCGCGTGGGTCGTCGGCCTCGTCGCAGCGGCGTTGGCCGGCATGGCGCTCGCGGCAATCCACGCCGTGTGGGCCATCTCCTTCAAGACGGACCAGATCATCTCCGGGACAGCGATCAACTTCCTCGCGCTCGGCATCACGGGCTACCTGTTCGTGGACAAGTACGGCGACACGGGGACTCCCGGTAACGTCCCGGACTACGGAATCCCCGACGTTCATCTCCACTTTCTGCAGAACTGGACCTTCATAGGACCGATCTTCGGCCAGCTCAACCTGATGATCTGGCTGTCGTTCGCGTTGCTCGTCGCGACGTACGTGCTCGTCTTCCGGATGCCGGAGGGGCTACGCCTCCGCTCCGTCGGCGAGCATCCTCGTGCGGCTGACACCGTCGGTCTCTCGGTGTCGAAGATCCGGTATATCGCGGTGATCGGCTCGGGGGCGATCGCGGCGATGGGTGGCGCGTACCTGTCACTCGGCTTCGTCCACTCGTTCAACCAGGGGATGACGAACGGCATCGGCTTCATCGGCCTGGCGGCGCTCATCTTCGGCAAGTGGCGTCCCTTCCCGGCCTGGGGGGCGGCGCTCCTCTTCGGCTTCTCGAGCGCCCTCGCCGACCGGCTGCCGGCTGCCTACGGCAACCAATGGGGCACCCTGTTCCAGGCGCTGCCCTACCTGCTCACCCTGATCGCGGTCGGCGGCGTGGTCGGCCGCTCGATCGGGCCTGCTGCCGCCGGGCGCCCGTATGCCAAGCAGTAGGCGCGCCGCTCGCGCGGCCGGGCTGTTCGGGGCCCTGGCGGTGCTCGCAGTTCCGGCAGCCGTCGCCGGCTCTCGCTTCCTGAACGGGATCACGCTTCTGCACGCGCTCTACGTCGCGGTGCCGTCGGCTTGCCTCCTCGGCCTCCTGGCTGTGGCGTCGGCCCGGCGGGCGCGCCTGGTGGCCGCCCGGAGCGTGCGGCCGGACGCTGCCGGGCCTGGCCGCCTCGCGCGCACACTGGCCTGGGCCGGGCTGTACTGCGGGGTCACGGCGGCGCTGGCGCTCGCCGTGTACGGCGTCCTTCGCTGGGCGCAGTAGCCGGGGACGGCGGGTCGCGGCTACGCTTCACTAGCCGTGTTCGAGATTGGCAACAGCCTTCGTGAAGCCCGTATGCGCCGAGGCGTCGACTTCGCGCAGGCCGAGCTTGCGACCAAGGTGCGCGGGAAGTATCTGCGCGCGCTCGAAGAGGAGCAGTTCGAGGTCCTGCCGGCTCAGACCTACGTCAAGGGGTTCCTGCGCACGTATGCCGAATACCTGGGGCTGGACGGCCAGCTGTATGTCGACGAGTACAACTCGCGCTTCGTCGGCGCGGGAGACGACCACGAGCCCCGGGCGCGGCGGTCGGCAGCGCGGCCGCAGCGCCGGCATCGCCGGATCGAGACCAACGTCGTGCTCGTCGTGCTGGCGGCGATCGCGGTTCTCATCGTCGTGACCATCTCGGCGTGGAAAGCGAGTGACGGCAACTCGCCGGCGACGCCGCCCGCGAAGCCCACTGCCGCGAAGCATCGCCGCGCACCGTCCGCGCTCTTGACGCTCACCGGATTGCGCGGCTCGACGCACGTCGCAGCCCGGGTCGGAAGCGCGTCGGGCGCCGTCGCGTTCGACGGGACGATCTCCAAGGGCGACTCGCCACTGGCCCTTCGCGGCCGGAGGTTCTGGTTGCAGATCGACTCGCCGGAGAATCTCCGCGTTCAGGTTCGCGGCAAGCTCGTGCACGTGCCGGGCCTGAAGCCGCGCGTGATCATCGTCACGCCCACCGGTTGGCGCCCCGCGTAAGGGCGGCGATCGTCGCGTCGGGCTCCGAGCTCGTCCGCGGCGACCGGCAGGACCGAAACGGCCCGCATCTCGCCGGGTCACTGCTGCGGCACGGCATCGACCCCGTTCGGATCACCGTCGTCGGGGACGAGCCGGCCGAGCTCGAGGGAGCATTGCGGTCCGGGCTCGAGGAGGACCTGCTCGTCGTGTCGGGCGGGCTCGGCCCCACGCACGACGACCGCACGATCGAGCTGCTGGCACACGTCACGGGCCGCCCGCTCGCGGTCGACACGGAGCTCGCCTCCGGGATCGAGACACTCTCGCGCCGCGTGGCGAAGCGCTTGAACCGTCCGTATGCCGACTTCGCGGGCGGCGTGCTCAAGCAGGCCGCTCTGCCGGCCGGGGCGGAGTGGGTCGGGCTCGTCGGGACCGCGCCGGCGGTCGTCCTCGACACGGGCGCGTGCGTGGCCGTCGCGCTCCCCGGGCCGCCGCGTGAGCTGCAGGAGCTCTGGCCGCGGGTGCTCGAAACGGCGCCGCTGCTCGCACTGCGCGGGCGCGCGCAGGCTCCCGGCCGGCGGGTGCTGCGCCTGTTCGGTGTCTCCGAGTCCGCAGTTGCCCAGGCGCTCGAGGCGGCCGGCGGCGAGAGCGAGGGCGTCGCAGTGACGATCTGCGCGCGTGACTTCGAGATTCACGTCGACCTCTTCGTCGAGGCGGGCGCAGAAGCGCGGGCCGCCGCGCTCGAGGCGGCACTCGTCGAGGCGAACGAGCGGTACGTCTTCTCCCGCGACGAACGGCCGACCGCGGAGCTCGTGCTCGACCTGCTGCGCGCCCAGGGCCTGACGCTCGGGGCCGCCGAGTCGTGCACCGGCGGCCTCGTCGCCGCGCGCCTCACCGACGTGCCGGGCTCGAGTGACGTCTTCGTCGGCGCGGTGGTCGCGTACTCGAACGAGGTCAAGGCTGCGCAGCTCGGTGTGCCGGAGGCCGTGCTGGCGGAGCATGGTGCAGTGTCCGAGCAGGTTGCGGCGGCCATGGCACAGGGGGCCCGTGCGCAACTCGGCGCCGACGTCGCGGTCGCGGTGACCGGTGTCGCCGGCCCGGGCGGGGGCACCGCCGCCAAGCCGGTCGGCCTCGTCTTCCTGCACGCTGCCGGGCCGGCGGGCGAGCTCGCGCGCCGGCTCGACTTTCCGGGCGACCGGGACACGATTCGCCGGCGCTCGGCGGTGGCCGCCCTGCACCTCGTGCGCCGACTTGTCACACAGACGTGACGGACACGGCACGACTCTTGGCCTAACGTGGCGGGGGATGCACGGATCAGGCTCTTCTGCGCGCTCGTCCTGCCGCCCGCGGCCGTCGAGGAGCTCACTGCCTGGCAGCACACTGCCTGGCAGCACACGGCCTGGCAGCGCGCGCACCTGTCCGGCAGTCCGAACGCCACCGTCAGGCTCGTTCCCCCGCAGAACCTGCACGTCACCCTCGCCTTCCTCGGGTCACGGCCCGCGGACGAGCTGCCGGCGATCGCCGGTGCGCTCGCCGAGGCAGCCCGGGAGGCGGCTACGGCGGAGCTGCGGCCCCGCAGCTACCGCGAGACGCGGAGCGTCGGGATGATCCTCTACGACGACCCGTCGGGAGCCGCGACGGCGCTCGCAGCGGCCGTCGGCGAGCGGCTCGAGCAGCTCGGCGTCTACCAGCGGGAGCGCCGGCCCTGGCTCCCGCATGTCACGGTCCTGCGCTTCAAGGAGCGGGCAGGACTCGTTCCGGGAGTGGCGAACATACGTTCGTTCCGTGCCGTCCGCACTGCTCTCTACTCTTCGACGTTGCGACCCGGTGGGGCGCAGTACGAGGCACTTGAAACGGCAGCCCTAGGAGGTCGGTAGACAGATGGATCGCGAGCAAGCACTCGACACGGTGCTGGGACAGATCGAGCGTCAGTTCGGCAAGGGCGCCGTCATGAAGATGAACGACCAGGCCCAGGTCGTGATCGGCGCCGTTTCGACGGGGTCACTCTCACTCGACGTCGCGCTCGGGGTCGGCGGACTACCGCGCGGCCGCATCGTCGAGGTCTTCGGGCCGGAGTCGTCCGGCAAGACGACCCTCGTCTACCACGTGATCGCCGAGGCTCAGCGCCGCGGCGGCATCTGCGCGTTCATCGACGCAGAGCACTCGATGGATCCCGCCTACGCGAAGCGAATCGGCGTCAACATCGACGACCTGCTCGTCTCGCAGCCGGACACCGGCGAGCAGGCGCTCGAGATTTGTGAGCTGCTCGTTCGCTCCGGTGCGCTCGCCGTCGTCGCGATCGACTCGGTGGCTGCACTGACGCCGAAGGCCGAGATCGAAGGCGAGATGGGCGACTCGCACGTCGGGCTCCAGGCGCGCCTGATGAGCCAGGCGCTCCGCAAGCTCGCGGGAACGCTCAATCGCACCGACACGATCTGTCTCTTCACGAACCAGTTGCGCGAGAAGATCGGCGTCATGTTCGGCAACCCCGAGACGACGCCGGGAGGGCGCGCTCTCCGTTTCTACGCGTCGGTGCGGCTCGACATTCGCCGGATCGAGACGCTCAAGGACGGCGTCGAGGCCTACGGCAACCGTGTGCGCGTCAAGGTCGTGAAGAACAAGGTGGCGCCGCCGTTCAAGCAGGCCGAGTTCGACATCATCTACGGCGACGGCATCTCCTGGGAAGGAACGGTGCTCGAGACGGGGCTCGAGAAGAAGGTCGTCCAGAAGTCGGGCTCCTACTTCTCGTTCGGCGACGACCGCCTCGGCCAGGGGCGCCAGAACGCGACCGCGTTCCTGAAGGAGCATCCGGACATCGTCCAGGGGATCCTGCAGGCGATCCAGGCGCAGGCGCCGCCGGAGCAGGTGATCTCGGCGCGTCTGCTCCCGGAAGGTGACCTGCCCACCGAGGTGAAGCCGGTGCTCGAAGAAGTGGAAGAGGAAGCGACCGCGGCGGCGTAGATTGCCGCCGCGGGAGCGCGACCCGATCGACCTCGCAGCACGCGCGTTGCAGTACCGCGACCGCTCGCGGCGCGAGCTCGACGACCGCCTTTCGCGGGCCGGCGTAGGCGACGCGGAACGTGCCGACGCGCTCGAAACGCTCGAGCGCGTCGGCTACGTCGACGACGCGCGGTTTGCCGCTGCGCGGGCCGAAGCGCTCGCCGGCCGGGGATACGGGGACGAGGCGATTCGGGACGACCTCGAGCGCCACGGGATCGCCGCCGCGGGAGCGGCCGAGGCGATCGCCGGGCTCGATCCGGAGCTCGAGCGCGCGCGCGGCCTCGTGGAGCGGCTCGGGCGCTCGCTGAAGACGGCCCAGTACCTGGCCCGGAAGGGGTTCGGCGAAGAGTCCCTGGAAACGGCGGTTGGATCCGACGTTGCGGAGGGTGAGGGCTGAGTTGTAGAGTGTGTGGTTCGAACCCAGATGCTTTTTGCCTGCACAACGCAGTTTTCATCGATCCCACACGTTTCTTGAACCTGATCCTCAGTCATCGAGCCGCCTGGCAGCGCCAGAGCACACGCAGACCAGAGATCCTGAGCTGAGACAGTAAGTGGCGCGCGTGAGCGTGCCTGGAGACGCCGATCGGCGAGAAATGCGGCGCGCGGGTGACCGAACCTGTAGGAGCGCCCATGCTCGTCCCCGTGGCAGTCGTGATCGCAATCGCAGTCGGAGCCGGCGGGACCCTGCTTGCACTCAGCATGCTGGGTCGGTCGGGCATCAAGACGGCCCGCCGTTCGCGCGCGGTGCTGCTCGACGAAGCGCAGCGCGAGGCCGACGCGACGCGTCGTGAGGCGGCGATCGAGGCGCGCGAGCAGACGGTCAAGCTGCGCGCCGAGCTGGAGGCGGAATTGCGCGAGCGGCGCGACGCGGTGCTGAAGATCGAGGAGCGGGTCATCTCGAAGGAAGACGACATCGACCGGAAGCTCACCGAGCTCACCCGGCGCGAGCAGGGCGTCTCCGATCGTGAGATCCACCTGCGCCAGCTGCAGGAGGAGATGAAGGAGCTCCGTGACCACGAGCGTGCCGAGCTCGAACGGATCGCGACGATGACGACGGGCGAGGCGCGCCAGCGGATCCTGGCCGAGTCGGAGGAGCAGGTCCGCCACGAACTGGCGGGCCGTGTGCGCCGGATGGAGGAGGAGGCACAGATCGAGGCGAAGCGCCGGGCGCGTAACCTCGTCGCCGATGCGTTGCAGCGGGTCGCGGCGAGCGCCGCGGCAGAGACGACCGTGACACTCGTCGAGCTGCCCTCGGACGACCTCAAGGGACGCATCATCGGCCGGGAGGGTCGCAACATCCGGTCACTCGAGCACCTAACCGGGGTCGACTTCATCATCGACGACACGCCGAACGCGGTCGTTCTCTCGTCCTTCGACGGAATTCGGCGTGAGATCGCGCGCATGACGCTGCTGAAGCTGATCGAGGATGGGCGCATTCATCCGACGCGCATCGAGGAGATGTACTACCTCTCGAAGGCGGAGCTCGATGAGAGCATGCGGCAGGCGGGGGAGCAGGCGGTGTTCGAGGCGAACTGCGGCGAGATCAGCGAGGAGCTCGTCAAGATCCTCGGCCGGCTTCGCTATCGCACGAGCTACGGGCAGAACGTGCTCCGGCACACGCTCGAAGTCGTGCAGCTCGCGGGGATCATGGCCGCGGAACTGGAAGCGTCGGTGAAGACGGCGAAGCGCGCCGCGCTCCTCCACGACCTGGGCAAGGCGATGACGCACGAGGTCGAAGGCTCGCACGCACAGATCTCGACGCAGCTCGCGCGTCGCCATGGTGAGAGCCCCGCGGTCTGCCATGCGATCGAGGCGCACCACTACGAGGTGCAGCCGCAGACCGTCGAGGCGGTCCTGCTGATTGCGGCCGACGCGATCTCGGCCTCGCGCCCGGGTGCACGAGGCGAAGGCCTCGAGCATTACGT
Source organism: Thermoleophilia bacterium (assembly GCA_017882605.1). Lineage (GTDB taxonomy): Bacteria > Actinomycetota > Thermoleophilia > Gaiellales > Gaiellaceae > PALSA-600. The sequence continues at coordinate 29,523 of JADGPE010000024.1, forward strand.
CAAGCGGCTGGAGGCGCTCGAGGAGCTGGCCGGCCGCCATCCGGGCGTCGAGAAGGTCTACGCGCTCCAGGCGGGCAGGGAGATCCGCGTGCTCGTCAAGCCGCAGGAGATCGACGACGACGGCGCCGTGCTGCTCTCGCACGAGATCGCGCGCGAGATCGAGGACCACCTGGAGTACCCCGGGCAGATCAAGGTCACGGTGATCCGGGAAAGCCGGGCGATCGACGTCGCCTCGAACAAGCAGGACCAGCGCCGCACGATCGAGCGCCTCGACGCCGCCTGATCGCCGAGCACCAGCGGCTCTAGTCAGTAGATGAACGGCAGCAGCATGCGCGGCGTCTGCATGCAGTAGTCGTCATAGCCGGCGAGGCGTTCGCGCAACCATGCCTCTTCCCGGTGGGCCTTCAGCGCGAGGAAGAGGCCGAGCACGATCGTCAGAGCGAGACCGACAAGGGTTGCGAAGACAATCGTCCAGCCGAGAGCGACCAGGATCCCGCCGCCATACATGGGATGGCGGACGAGCGCGTAGGGGCCGGTGCTCGTCAAGCCCTGGTGCGTGCGCGGGGCGGGAAACGGCGTCAGCGAACTTCCGAGTCGCAGGCCGGCGCTGGTCAGCAGGAGCAGGCCGAACGCGAGCAGAACGGCACCGACTGCGTAGGCGGCAACGGCGTACCCGTCCGCCCAGCCTCCACCGAGCAGGGGGGAGAGGAAGACCGCCGCCATGAGCAGCAGCTGACCCACGACCCAGCCTCCACCGCGCCTGCCGAGACTGGGGAGACGCGTCGGGGGTCGATCGTCCTCGGTGGAGCTCATGGACACGTCACTCACAGCGTAGTTCCCACGAACGGCGGCGGCTGAAGCCGTAGCGGCCCGCTCGGCGATATAGAGGCGTTAGCTGCCGCGGAGCCTTTCTCGGAGGCTGTAAACGCCAGCATTGCCGAGTCGGAACCTGTGCAGTCGGCACAGCGAATCGAAAGGGCCACATCGTCACTGGACGTCATGAGAATCCTTGCCGAGGCAGCGCAGCAGGCAGAGCGTCAGGTCGACCAAAAGGTCGGGCAAGCGTTCGGTTCGATCCCGCAGGCACCTACGCCAGAGACGGCGACGTTCACCGGCGTTGAACAGTTCCGGGCTATGACGCCAGGGTGGGAGAACGCAGAGCGGTTTGTGTCTGAAGAGATCGAAATCAATCCTGCGGTTGCCGAAATGGTGACCCGTGCAATTCAAAGTGGCGATAGCGCGAACGTCGCAATGGCGCTATCGGGCGCCCATGCGGCGGCACAGACGAGACAGCAGGCCCGCTCCTCAGCACAACAGGAGTCTCTCCTTACGATGAAGATGAACGCGCAATCGATGCGTCGCGGCAGGATTGGACGGGCCGGGTCCGTTTCCGTGCCCTCTTGAAGTTCAGGAGGAATGGCGGGCGAGCCAGGCGAGGAGCTGCGAGAGGCTTGCTCCGGCGATGCAGATCGACGTGTCGGCGGCGCCGTAGTAGACATGGAGAGTGTCACCGTCGTCCTGCAGC
>JADGPE010000093.1 GCA_017882605.1 Thermoleophilia bacterium
GTCAACGCCAAGATCGAGACTCTGAAGAAGGAGCCGACCCTGACCGATGCCGTGAACACCCAGTGGGCCTCAGTCGACAAGATGGTCGACGAGCAGGCTCCGTGGGCGCCGTTCATGAACCGGCAGTTCACCGACTTCTTTAGCTCGACCATGGATCTCAGCTGCTACGTGAACCACGTGCTCTACCAGTTCGACTACGCGTCGATCTGCCACAAGTAGACGACGAAGGTTGAAGCGTTGGGGGTGCCGGGAACGGCACCCCCAACGACCTTTCCCGGAGAAGGTGGGGCGGTAGGTGGCACAACAGGCAGGCGAGACCGAGTTCACTCTCGACACGGCGGCGGAGCTCGCGTCCGATGAGCCCGCCTCGACGATCCGTGGCCGGAGCCCCTGGTATCTCGCCTGGCATCGCCTGCGCCGCAACTACGTCGCCTTCGCGTTCCTCGTGCTCTTCGTGGTCGTGCTCGCCGCGTGCGCCCTGGCGCCCGTCTACGCGAGCCAGGTCGCCCATTCGGGCCCGAACGCGAACCACGTGCTCGAGACGGTCAAGGTCAACGGGCATGAGGTGTCGGTCGTCTCGGCCGGCGGCTACATCGACAAGAAGACGGGCAAGCCCTGCACCGTCTCGGGCACGGGCTGCGAGCTGTTCTCCGCCATCCCGATCGGCCCGACCTGGTTCAGCGCCGGCGGGAAGTTCGTCCTCGGCGCCGACGCGAACGGCCGCGACGTCGCAGTCAGGCTGCTCTACGGCGGCCGTAGCTCACTCGTCGTCGGCATCGGCTCGACGGCGATCTGCGTCTTCTTCGCGGTGATCCTCGCGTTGCTGTCGGGCTACTTCGGCGGCTGGATCGACTTCGTGATCACGCGCTTTTTCGACCTCTTCTACGCGTTCCCGGTGGTGCTGCTCGGGATCGCGCTCGGGTCGGCGCTCGCGATCAACGGCTTCCACCATTTTGGGATCAACATCGAGAGCGGCAGCCTCTGGATCCCGACGCTCGTCATCTCGTACGTGCTCGTCCCGTACGTCGGGCGCCCGCTGCGCGGCCAGGTGCTGTCGCTGCGCGAGAAGGAGTTCGTCGAGGCTGCCATCTCGCAGGGCGCGAGCCCGATGCGGGTGATGTTCAGCGAGCTGCTGCCGAACATCACGAGCTCGCTGCTCGTCTTCTTCACGCTGATCATCGCGAACAACATCGTCCTCGAGGCGGCGCTCTCGTTCCTCGGTGCGGGTGTGCAGCCGCCGACGGCTTCGTGGGGAACGTTGATCGCCGACGGCCAGAACCTGATCGTGACGCGTCCGTGGCTCGCGCTCGCGCCCGGCATCGCGATCGTGCTGACGGTGCTGTCGCTCAACGTCTTCGGCGACGGCCTGCGTGACGCACTCGACCCGCGCGCGAAGATCAAAATCGAGCATTGAGTGTCTGACTAGTGGCGACCTTCCTCGTCAGACGCTCGATCGGTGCGATCCTCGTGTGCATCGCGGTGACGTTCGTCGTCTTCCTGATCTTTATCGTCGTCCCCGGCGGCGATCCCGCTCAGCGCATCGCGGGCAAGAACGCGACGCCGCAGAACATCATCAACATCCGCCACTCGTGGGGCTTCGACCAGCCGTTCTACACGCAGTACTGGGTGATGCTGAAGAAGATGTTCGGCGGCAATCTGGTCTCGTATACGAGCCAGCAGAACGTCCTCACGCAGATCGTCCAGGGCATGCCCGCGACGTTCTCGCTCACCATCGGGGCCAGCATCATCTGGCTGTTCTTCGGGATCCTCGTGGGGGTGTTGTCAGCGATAACCGCGGGGAGGCTGTCGGATCGCGTCATCACGGTGCTCGCCCTGATCGGCATCTCGATGCCGGTGTTCTGGCTCGGCATCATCACGCGTTACTACCTTGCGGAGGGCGGCCTCGTCACCTGGTTCCCCGACGGTGAGTACGTCGGGATCACGCAGAGCCCGGTGCAATGGCTAAGCCACATGATCCTGCCGTGGCTCGTGCTCGCCGTGCTCTTCATCGGCTTCTACGGGCGCGTGCTGCGCGGCAACATCCTCGACACGATCAACGAGGACTACGTGCGCACCGCGAAGTCGAAGGGCCTGACGCCGCGGCGGATTCTCGTCAAGCACGTGCTGCGGACCTCGCTGATTCCGATCGTCACGCTCTTCGGCCTCGACTTCGCGGCGGTGCTCGGCGGCGGCGCGATTCTCACCGAGACGGTGTTCGACCTGCACGGCGTCGGCCAGTATGCGGAGCTCTCGATCAACAACTTCGATCTCCCGCCGATCATGGGTGTGACGATGTACGGCGCCTTCTTCATCGTCGTCTTCAGCATGATCGTCGACCTGTTCTACGCGTACCTCGACCCGCGGATTCGACCCACCTAGTGCGCCACCCGGCCCCATCATTCGGCGCCCGGCTCGCCATCACACTGCGCGCTGCCGCGTCCTCGGTCGAACCCAGACAACCCAGTCTGGATTCTCCCTGCGTCCTTGCATCGCTTGGTGCTGACGACCCGGGCATCCAAACATGGAGCCGGGCGGCGCACTGATGGCGGAGCGTCTTCTCGAGGTCGAGGACCTCAGCGTGCACTTCGCCACCGTGGACGGCACCGTCAAGGCCGTCGACGGCGTCTCGTTCGAGCTCGAGCGCGGCAAGGTGCTCGGGATCGTCGGCGAGTCGGGCTCGGGCAAGAGCGTCACGGCGATGACGCTGATGGGGTTGACGCGCGACGTGAACGCGCATTTCGGCGGTGAGGTGCGCTACAAGGGCCGGAACCTGCTCGAACTTTCCGAGTCGGAGATGCAGGGGTACCGCGGCAACGAGATCGGAATGATCTTCCAGGATCCGATGACCTCGCTGAACCCGGTGTATCGGATCGGTGAGCAGATCGTCGAGGCGATTCAGGCGCACGACAAGGTCGACAAGCGCGTGGCGAAGCGGCGCGCGGTCGAGTTGCTGAAGCAGGTCGGGATCCCGAACCCCGAGTCGCGCGTCGACGATTTCCCGCACCAGTTCTCGGGTGGCATGAGGCAGCGCGCGATGATCGCGATGGCGCTCTCGTGCAACCCGGACGTGCTGATCGCCGACGAGCCGACGACGGCGCTCGACGTGACGATCCAGGCGCAGATCATCGAGCTGATCGGTCGCCTGAAGGACGACTTCAACTCGGCGGTGATCATGATCACGCACGACCTCGGCGTCGTAGCCGAGATCGCCGACGAGATCATCGTGATGTACGCAGGCCGCGTGGTCGAGCAGGCGGAGAAGCGGGATCTCTTCTACGACCCGCAGATGCCGTACACGTGGGGTCTGCTCGGCTCGATCCCGCGGCTCGACCGGCCGAAGCCGGAGCGGCTGCATTCGATCAAGGGCGCTCCGCCGTCGGTGATCAATGCGCCGGCAGGCTGTAAGTTCCGGCCGCGCTGTCCGCATGCGTTCGAGAAGTGCGTGGACGAGCCGGCGCTGGAGAACCGCGTCGAGAAGCCCGGACATCTCGACCGCTGCTGGCTCGACGTCGAGGTCAAGCGGGCGCTCCGCGATGCGACGATCAGCGGCGACACGCAGGAGGCTGCGTGAGCACGAACGGGATCCAGCCGCTCGTCGAGATCAAGCACGTCAAGAAGTACTTCCCGATCCGGAAGGGCGTCCTGCAGCGCGAGGTCGCGCGTGTGCACGCCGTCGACGACGTCAGCTTCTCCGTGCGGGCGGGCGAGACGCTCGGTCTCGTCGGCGAGTCGGGCTGCGGCAAGTCGACGCTCGGCCGCACGATCGTGCGCCTGCTCGAGCCGACGGCGGGCGAGATCTCCTTCGAGGGCCAGCGGATCGAGAATTTCAGCTCCCGGCAGCTGCGGCCGCTGCGCCGGCAGATGCAGATGGTCTTCCAGGATCCCTACGCGAGCCTGAATCCCCGCAAGCGGGTCGGCACGATCATCGACGACCCGATGAAGATCCACGGACTGGGGGACAAGCGGCAGCGGAAGGCGCGCGTGGAAGAGCTGCTGGAGACGGTCGGGCTCTCGCCGGAGCACTACAACCGGTTCCCGCACGAGTTCTCGGGCGGCCAGCGCCAGCGGATCGGGATCGCTCGGGCGCTTGCCCTGCAGCCGAAGCTGATCGTCGCCGACGAGCCGGTCTCGGCCCTCGACGTCTCGATCCAGTCGCAGATGCTGAACCTGCTGGAGGAC
>JADGPE010000094.1 GCA_017882605.1 Thermoleophilia bacterium
CGCCCATGAAGGACGCCTGCGTCTCCTCCGCGACCCGCCACTGCCAGCCGAGGTCGGGCCAGCCCGGGTCGCCGTCGAGCATCACGATCGACGCCCGCACGAGCAGCACGGACACGAGCGCGTTCCACATCATCCACGAGGTCGTGCTGAACCAGAGCAGGCGGCTGCTCGGCTTCAGGTCCCAGCTGAACGCGTGCGCCTTGAGCATCTCGAGAAGGATCCCGCCGTGCCCGTGGACGATGGCCTTCGGCCGGCCGGTCGTGCCCGACGAGAACAGCACGAACAGCGGATGGTCGAAGGCCACCGGCAGGAACTCCAGCGGCCCGGGCTCGGAGAGCAGGTCGTCCCAGGCGACGGCATCCGGAACCGTGTGCTCGCCGTACGGGACGTCCACGACGTGCCGGCGCGTCGGCAGGGCGGCACGGATGGTCGCCACCTCGTCGCTGCGGTCGATCGAGCGGTCCCGGAAGCCGTACCCGCCGACCGCCAGCAGCACCGACGGCTCGAGCTGCACGAGCCGGTCGACGACGCTGCGCACGCCGAGCTCGGGCGCGCAGCTCGCCCACACCGCGCCGAGGCTCACCGTCGCCGCGAACGCCACGAGCGTCTCGGGGATGTTCGGCAGGTACCCGACGACGCGGTCGCCCGGCCCGACGCCGAGCCGTTCGAGCCCGGCGCGCGCACGCGCCACCTGCTCGCGCAAGTCCCCGAACGTGAGGTCCACCGGGCTGCGTGTCTGCGAGCGGGAGACGATGGCGATCCTCTCTGTGTCGTCGTCGCGGCCGAGGAGGTGCTCGGCGAAGTTCAGCCGCGCACCAGGGAACCAGACGGCGCCGGGCATCGCTTCGGAAGCGAGAACGGCGGTGTACGGAGCGTGGGTCTTGACCTCGAAGAACTCCCATACCGACGACCAGAACGCCTCGAGGTCGTCGACCGACCAGCGCTGCAGCTCGTCGTAGTCCGCGAACACGAGCCCGCGGTCGCGCTCGAGCCAGGCGAGGTAGCGCCCGATCTCGGTCGTCTCCCGAATGTCCGGCGGCGGCGTCCACAGGACGCCGGGCTCGTTGCGGCGAAGCTGATCCATCAGGCGGGCGCCAATCTATGCCCCATGCTGAGCGAGATGTCGCTCGCCGTCTGGATGACAGCGGGAGCGAAGCGCTCGACGAGCTCCTCCATCGACACGATCGTGCGGTGGATGGCGAGGTTGAGCGCGGCGAGCACGTCGCCCGACTGCGAGTAGATCGGCGCGGCGATCGACCGCAGCCCGTAGGCGAGCTCCTCGTCGTTGATCGCGATGCCGGACGCCCGGATCTTGACCAGCTCTTCCCGGAACGCCTTGGGATCGGTGAGCGTGTTCGGCCCGCGCGGCACGAAATCGATGCGCTCGATGACCTCCTCGAGGCGCTCCTCGGAGAGGAACGCGAGGATCGCCTTTCCCATCGCGGTGCAGTAGGCCGGCAGGCGCGCGCCCACGTGGAGGTTGAGGTCGATCTGCTGCTGGCCCGGCCGGGCCGCCCGGCAGCGCTCGATGTAGACGACGTCGGTCCCGTCGAGAATCGCCACGTTGACCGTGCGCTGCGTCTCGTCGCTCAACCGGCGCAGGTGCGGCGCGGAGACCTCCAGCAGGTCCATCGAGTTCAGCGCGGAGAAGCCGAGATCGAGCACCTTCGGGCCGAGGCGGTAGCGCTTCGAGTCGGGATCCTGCTGCAGGTAGCCGAGCTTCGCGAGCGTGGCGACGTAGCGGTGCACCGTGCTCCGGCTCAGCTCGAGCCCGCGCGAAAGCTCACTCACGCCGATCAGCGGACGGTCAGAATGGAACGTGGAAAGGATCGCGAGGCCACGCGCCAGGGACTGCGAAGTGCCCGTGCTCCCCTCCGAGGGCCGCATCGGCGTATCCTATCCTTGTTCCACCAATCGGAACGCTGTCTTGACAAACGGGGCAGTTCGCTGAAAGTGTCCGAGTCGATCGCCGAAGACGCCGGCAGACACACGCGCGGTCGGGATCGGGATCCTCACTCAAGGTTTTCGTCGACAGAAGGAGTTGTACGCGGCATGAGCTCGCAAAGCTTGGAGGCGTTGCTACAGACCGTCGGGAGTCCGGTGGAGCTGGCCCGGAACTCGCAAATTGGACCGTACGTGTACCCGAAGGTGCCGGGCGAATTCTCGAACTGGCACGACGAGCAGCATGCGTGGCGCGAGACGAGCTGTCTCTTCGATCAGTCGCACCACATGACAGACCTGACCATCAAGGGCCCTGACGCGCTGAAGCTGCTCTCGGCCACCGGCATCAACAGCTTCGCGACGTTCGCGGTGAACAAGGCGAAGCAGTTCGTCGCCTGCAACTACGACGGCTACGTGATCGGCGACGCGATTCTCTTCTACCTCGACGACGACGTGTTCAGCCTCGTCGGCCGTCCGTCCGCTCACAACTGGGTGCAGTACCACGGCGAGACCGGCGACTACGACGTGACCTTCGAGCGCGATGAGCGCTCGGCCGTGAATCCGACGGGCCGGAGGCTCTACCGCTATCAGGTGCAGGGCCCCACGGCCCTCGAGGTGCTGGAGAAGGTCACGGGCGGCCCGCTGCCCGAGATCAAGTTCTTCAACATGGGCGAGATCACGATTGCCGGCCACACCGTGCGCGCGCTGCACCACGGCATGTCGGGCGTCCCCGGGCTCGAGCTCTTCGGCCCCTGGGCCGAAGGCGACGAGGTCAAGGCCGCGATCGTCGAGGCGGGCAAGGAGTTCGGCCTCGCGCAGGTCGGGTCGCGCGTCTACGCGACGAACACCCTCGAGTCGGGCTGGATCCCCTGCCCGCTGCCCGCGATCTTCACCGGCGACGACCTGAAGTCCTACCGCGAGTGGCTCCCCGCGAACGGGTACGAGGGCACCGGCTCGCTCGGCGGCAGCTTCTACTCGAACGACATCTCGGACTACTACCTCACTCCGTGGGATCTCGGTTACGGGCCGTTCGTGAAGTTCGACCACGACTTCACCGGTCGCGAGGCGCTCGAGAAGATGGGCGACCCGAAGCGCAAGAAGGTCACGCTCGCCTGGAACGGCGAAGACGTCACCCGCGCGATGGGGACACAGTTCCAGAAGGAGAACCGCGCGAAGTACATCGATCTCCCCCTCTCCAACTACTCGACGTGGCCGAACGACAAGATCCTGCAGGACGGGAAGATGGTCGGCGTGTCGACGTTCTCCGGCTACAGCTCGAACGAGAGCTCGATGCTCTCGCTCGCGATCGTGAACGCCGAGCAGAGCGAGCCGGGAACCGAGGTCACGCTCGTGTGGGGCGAGGAGGGCGGCGGATCGTCGAAGCCCGTGGTCGAGCGCCACGTGCAGACGGAGATCCGCGCAATCGTCTCGCCGGTCCCGTACGCCGAGGTCGTGCGCGCCTCGTACAGGCCGCACTAACATCGTGAGCGTGGGCGCCGACGTCGAGCTCCTCGGCCTGTACTGGACGGTCTCAGGGCCGGTCGAGGTGCACTACGGTCGCGAGTGGAGCCTCTTCAGCTGGGCCGACCGTTGCGCCGAAGCGCGCACGGTCGGCTTCAGCGGGCTCGGCCTCTGGCACGCGGACATCCGGCATCTGCTCGAGACACAGAGCCTGGCCGAGCTGAAGGAGATCTTCGACGACAACGGGCTCCGGTACCTCGAGCTCGAGTTCCTGGGGAACTGGTTTCTCGACCAGGACGACGAGCGCCGGCGCGAGGCCGACGAGACCCGCGCGCTGCTCTTCGAAGTTGCGGAGGCGTTCGGCGCACACCACATCAAGGCCGGGAACATCGCCGGCGTGACGTGCGGCCTCTCGCAGATCACCGAACGGTTCGCCGAGCTCTGCGCCGACGCCGCGCAGCACACCGACGCGAAGATCGTCTACGAGTTCATGCCGCCCGACGTCAACGTCCACACGCTCGACGCCGCCCTCACGATCGTCGAAGGAGCGGCCGCTCCGAACGGCGGCCTCGCGATCGACACGTGGCACATGTCCAAGCTCGGAATCAAGCCGCTCGAGTTGCAGCGCATCCCGCTCGAGTACCTGTCGTGGATCGAGCTGAGCGACGGCCAGTTCGCAGACATGGAAGACGGGGTCGACGAGACGATCAACCATCGCGCCCTGCCGGGCGAGGGCGAGTTCGACATCCGCGGTTACGTCGAC
>JADGPE010000025.1 GCA_017882605.1 Thermoleophilia bacterium
TGTGCCGGCGCAGGAGCGGAAAGTGCTCGCGCTCGACTACGGCTCCGCGCGCACCGGCGTTGCAGTCTCGGACCCGACGGGCACGGTTGCACGGCCGGTCACGACGGTTGAACGCGCCGGCAGCGAGGCCGGGTTTGCGAAACTGTTGGCGGTGATTGCGGCCGAGGAGCCCCAGTTGGTGGTGGTGGGGATGCCCCTGACGCTGAGAGGCGAGCACGGCGAGCAGGCTCGTGAGACGGCCGACTTCGTCGAGCGCCTCCGCCGTTCCTTGGCAACGCAGGTCGAGACCTACGACGAGCGGTTCACGTCGGTGCTGGCCGGCGGCGACGACGCTCGGGCCGCCGCGCATCTCCTGTCGAGCTATCTCGAGTGGCAGAGCGCACGGAGCTGACGGCGGCGCGGCGGGAGAAAGGCCCGTCGCCCGAGCAGGTCCGCCGCCGCCGCCTCGTGGCGCTGGTGGCGATCGTCGGTGCGCTGATCGCGGCAGTCGTGGCCATCGTCGTCGCGTTCCCGCATGTGCACCACTCGCACTCGGTGGCGCCGGTGCTCCCGGTCGCTCCGAAGCCGTTCCGGATCGTGTTCCCGGAAGGCTTCACGCGCGCGCAGATGGCCGTTCGGGTTCACGACGTCGCACGAATCGCCCAGCGGAAGAGCCACAAGCCGGTGAAGCTCACGGCGGCCTCCTACCTGCGCGTGAGCCACCGGGCGTCGATCCCGTGCTTTCACCCTCACAAGCAGACCAACCTCGAGGGCTTCCTGTTCCCAGCCACCTACGACTTCCTGAACACGACGACGAACGCTCAGCTCGTCAGAGACCAGCTGCACGCGTTCTGCGTGAACTGGACAGGGGTCGATCTCTCCTACGCACGCTCGAAGAACTTGACCGATTACGACGTGCTCGTGATCGCATCGATGATCGAAGAGGAGACGCTCGCGCCCGAGGAGCGAAAGCTCGTGTCCGCGGTGATCTACAACCGGCTCCACGCGCACATGCCGCTCGGGATCGATGCGACGTTGCGCTACGGCCTGCACATTCCACCGACCCAGTCGATTCTCGAATCGCAATTGCAGAGCGACAACGCCTACAACACGCGCAAGACGACCGGCCTGCCGCCGACGCCGATCGCGAACCCCGGCCTTGCGTCGATTCTGGCGGCAGCACATCCGGCGCACGTCGACTACCTCTATTTCGTGCGGAAACCCGACAAGATCCACCAGTTCTTCACCGCGAGCGCGTCCGCGTTCGCGCGTTACGAGTGCGCCCATGGCTACGGCTGCTAGATGACAAACCAGGTCGCACTGCTTGGACGTCCCGTGGCGCAGTCGCTCTCGCCACGGATGCAGAACGCCGCGTTTGCCGTGCGCGGTCTCGACTGGCACTACACCGCTTTCGACGTCCAGGATCCGGTTGCCGCAGTCACGGCACTGCGCACCTTGGGCTTCGTCGGCGCGAACGTGACGATCCCGCACAAGCAGGCTGTTGTCGCGGCGTGTGACGAGGCCGACGGCGACGCCGTGAACACGCTCGTCTTTCGCGACGGCCGCGTGCTCGGCTTCAACACCGACCGCGAGATCCTCGCCGGAATCGACGCAACTCGCGCGTGCCTGATCGGCGCCGGCGGTGCGGCACGTGCCCTCATGCCTGCGCTACCGCAGGACACACGCATCTTCACGCGGTCGGGCGACTGGCCGCCGGACGCGACGGGCTGCGATCTCGTCGTCAACGCGACCCCCGAGCGTGACCGGTTGCTCGTTCGGCCGCAGCGGGGCCAGACCGTGGTCGATCTCGCCTACGGGGACGGCGAGACCGCGCTCGTGGCGGCAGCGCGCGCCGCAGGTTGCACGGTGGTCGACGGCCGTGAGGCGCTCGTCCGGCAGGGCGCCGCGAGCTTCAGGCTCTGGACCGGGCTCGAACCGCCGCTCGACACGATGCGCGCTGCGATCAAGCTCTAGCCCAGACCGGCGAGCCCCGTTCCCGCCGCGAGCAGCGCCCCTGCGATCACCCACACGCGCGACGGCCACGACGTCGCACTCTAGGCTTCGCTCCATGACGCTTCGCCTCTCCTCCGCCGGTGAGTCGCACGGCCCCGCGCTCGTGGCGATCCTCAGCGGCCTGCCCGCGGGCCTGGAGCTCGACCGCGACGCGGTCGACGCCGATCTGAAGCGGCGCCAGGAGGGCTACGGCCGGTCGCCGCGGCAGCAGATCGAGCAGGACCGCGTCGAGGTGCTTGCCGGCCTGCGCCACGGCCGTACCCTCGGCACGCCGCTCGCGCTCGTCGTTCGGAACGTCGACCACAAGAACTGGACGTGGGGGATGGCGCCGTGGCCGCCTGACGGCGAGCCGTCGGGCAAGGGGACCAAGCCCGTGACGCTGCCGCGGCCCGGTCACGCGGATCTGGCCGGGGTGCAGAAGTTCGGGCACACCGACGTGCGCAACTCGCTCGAACGCGCGTCGGCGCGGCATACGGCGGTGCACGTCGCAGCCGGTGCGGTCGCGAAAGCGCTGCTCGGGACGATCGGCATCTCCGTCGCCGGGTCGACGGTCGACGAGGAGGGCCTGCGCGCGCGGATCGACGAGGCGCGCGCGGAGCGCGACACGGTCGGCGGCCTGGTCGAGGTGCGTGCGACCGGCGTGCCGCCGGGCCTCGGTTCCTACGCGTCGAAGGACGATCGCCTCGATGCGAGGCTGGCGGCGGCCGTGATGGGCATCCAGGCGGTCAAGGGCGTCGAGATCGGCGACGGGTTTGCGCTTGCGTCCCTGCGCGGGTCCGAGGCACACGATGAGATCGGCACGGATCGGAGGCGGACTGGAAATCGCGCCGGCGGCATCGAGGGCGGCATCTCGAACGGCGAGGAGATCGTGGTGCGGGCCGCGATGAAGCCGCTCCCGACGCTGATGAAGCCGCTCGGATCGGTCGACCTCGAAACGGGTCAGCCGGGTGACGCACTCGTCGAGCGCTCGGACGTCGCCGCCGTCGAGGCGCTGGCGGTCGTCGCCGAAGCTGCGGTCGCCTGGGAGCTCGCGGTCGCGGCGAAGGAGAAGTTCGGCGGCGACGCGGTTGGCGACTTCGTGGCCGCGCATCGCGCGTACACGGAGCGCATTGGATGGCGCTGAACGCGCTCGACCGGCACGTCGCGCTGATCGGCTTCATGGGCGCGGGCAAGACGACCCTTGCGGGCGAGGTCGCCTTGCGGCTCGACCGGTGCGCGGTGGATGCGGACCGGCTGATCGAGGGACGGGTCCAGTTGCCGCTCGGTGCGTTCTTCGCCAAGCGGGGCGAGCTGGAGTTTCGCGTCGCGGAAGCGGTGATCGTGCGCGACACCTTGCAGGCCGCCACGCCGTCGGTGGTCTCTCTCGGCGGGGGTGCCGTGAAGACAGCCGAGGTCCGAGCCGCGCTCGCGGAGCACGCGCTGACGGTCCTCGTCGAGATCGACGTGGATGCGGCCTGGGAGCGCGTGCGAGGTAGTGACCGTCCGCTCGCCCAGGACGAGGGCGACTTCCGCAGGCTGTACGAGGAGCGCCAGCCGTTGTATCGCGAGGCGGCGGACGCGGTCGCGAACGACGCCGACGGCGTGATCCTCGCCGCGGCGGGCATCCGGCACGAGCTCGGCGCGCTCGAACGGCTCGGCGAGCTGGTGCCCGGCACCGGGCCGGTGGCCCTCGTGACCGACTCGACCGTCATGGGGATCCACGGGGCCGCGGCGCAAACCGCGCTCGGCGACCGGCTCGTCTCGACGCACGAGCTGCCGCGCGGCGAAGAGGCGAAACAGCTGCACGTGGTGGAACGGCTGTGGAGCGAGTTGACTCTCGACCGGGCAGGAACGATCGTCGCGCTCGGGGGCGGCTCGCTCACCGACGCCGCAGGACTGTGCGCAGCGCTCTACCTGCGGGGAATCGCGTGGGTCTCCGTGCCGACGACGCTCGTCGGACAGGTTGATGCGGGCATCGGTGGCAAGACCGCGATCGACATCCCACAAGGCAAGAACCTCGTCGGCGCGTTTCACTGGCCCGCGCGCGTCGTGATCGACGAAGCGCTCCTCGAGACGCTGCCCGAACGGGAGCGCCGCCAGGGCGAGGCCGAGCGGATCAAGACGGAGCTGCTCGCCGGGCGCACACTCGACGTGCGCGCGGCAGCGGCCTACAAGGCCGCACTCTGCCTGCGCGACCCGCACGATCGCGGACCGAGACAGTGGCTGAACCTCGGCCACACGTTCGCGCATGCGCTCGAGGCCGCTGCCGATTTCGACCTGCCGCACGGCGAGGCCGTTGCGCTCGGCCTGCTGGCCGCGCTGCGGCTGAGCGGCCGCGACGCGGCGCCGGTTGTCGCGGCACTCGACCCACAGCCGGTCGAGGTCGACCGCGACCGCGCCTGGGAGGCGCTCCTGCGGGACAAGAAGCGCAGCGGCGACGCGATCAACCTCGTCCTGCTCGGGGACGGCGGGCCGTATCTCGAAGCACGGTCGCCTGACGAGGTCCGAACCGCCCTGGATACGCTCATCTCCTGATGCAGGTCCTGGTCCTCAACGGCGTCAATCTCAACGTGCTCGGCCGACGCGATCCGGCGATCTACGGCGGCCTCAGCCTGAACGAGCTCGAGAGCCGCATCTACCGCTGGGCCAACGAGCTCGACATCAGCGCACGGTGCCGCCAGACGAACAGCGAGGGCGAGTACATCGGCTGGATTCACGACGCCTACGACAACGTCGACGGGGTGATCGTGAACCCCGGTGCGTGGAGCCACTACAGCTATGCGATTCGCGACGCGCTCGAGCTCTTGAGCGTCCCGATCGTGGAGGTTCACCTCTCGGACATCGATCACCGTGAGGAATGGCGGCGGACGAGCGTCGTCGCGGAGCTCGCGGCGCATCGCGTGATCGGCAAAGGTCCCGACGGCTATCGCGAGGCGTTCGAGTTCCTGGCCGGAAAGGAGTCCACATGAGCAGACGTCTGAGTGCATTGGCCGAGCGGCTCGACGCGCCGCTTCTGGTCACGAACCTGACCAACGTCTTCTACTTGACCGGGTTCGAGAGCTCGAACGCCGCGCTGCTCGTCGACCCGGACGGCACGGCGACGCTCTACACCGACTTCCGCTACATCGAGTCGGCGCGTGACGTGCCCGGCGTGCAGGTGCAGCCGGCCAAGCGCGGCCTGATGCAGGATGTCGGCGAGCGCCTGCAGGGCAGCGTCCAGTTCGAAGCGGACGTGCTGCCGTACGGCGAATGGGAGCGGCTGAAAGCGGGCGGCGCAAAGCTCGTCCCGACGCACGGTCTCGTCGACGAGGTGCGGGCCGTCAAGGACGATGAGGAGATCGCGAAGCTTCGGCGGTCGGCGACGATCGCCGACCGTGGCCTGGAGGCGCTCACCGCCGAGACGTGGATCGGTCGCTCCGAGCGTGAGTTGGCCTGGCGCCTGCGCGAGCTGCTGCATGCGCATGGCGCCGACGAGCTCTCGTTCGACTCGATCGTGGCATCCGGTGAGAACGGCGCGAAGCCGCACGGCCATCCCACGGACAAGATCGTCGAACGCGGGACGCTCGTCACGGTGGATTGGGGCGTTCGAGTCGACGGCTACTGCAGCGACTGCACGCGGACGTTCTCGACCGGCAGGCTGCCCGATCGCTTGCGCGAAGCCTACGACGTGTGCCTGGAGGCGCAGCAGCGTGCGTGCGCGAACATCAAGGCAGGGCTGACCGGGGTGGAGGCCGATGCCCTCGCGCGCGACCCGATCACGGACGCCGGGTTCGGCGAGAACTTCGGCCACGGCCTTGGGCACGGGGTGGGCCTTGCGATCCACGAGGCGCCCCGGCTCTCGACCGAGTCGACCGACACGCTCGTCGCGGGTCAGTGCGTCACGATCGAGCCGGGCATCTATCTGCCGGGTGTCGGCGGCGTGCGGATCGAGGATCTTGCGATCGTCCGCGACGACGGCGTCGAACTGCTGACGAGCTTCCCGAAGGAGCTGATCGAGGTCTCGTAGAGGTGGTGTCTGACACCTGCGGGTGTCAGACACCCTTTCGCTACCCTCGGCGCCGATGGCAGAGGTCGTCTCCACGAACCAGTTTCGCAACGGGATGCACATCGAGCTCGATGGGCAGACCTGGCGGATCGTCGAGTTCCAGCACGTCAAGCCGGGCAAGGGCGGCGCCTTCGTGCGCACCAAGTTGAAGTCGCTCGGCTCCGGCTCCGTTGTCGACAAGACGTTCAGGGCGGGCGAGAAGTTCCCGCGGATCCGCACCGAGCAGAAGAACATGCAGTTCCTCTACGACTCCGGCGACGACGTCGTGTTCATGGACGAGTCGACGTACGAGCAGCTCTCGCTGCCCCATGCGCTGATCGAGGACGAGCTGCCGTTCATGCAGCCCTCGTCGTCGGTGCAGGTGATGTTCGTCGGCGGGACGCCTTCCGGGATCGACCTGCCCGCCTCTGTCGTCCTCGAGGTCACCGACACCGAGCCGGGCGTGAAAGGCGACACGGTGTCGAACGTGACGAAGCCGGCCACGCTGGAGACCGGCGCCGTCATCCAGGTGCCCCTCTTCGTCAACGTGGGGGACAAGATCAAGCTGGATCCCCGCGAGAAGCGCTACATCCAGCGGGCGTAGCGATAGGGTCCCAAGCCATGCCGCGTCTCGTCGACACGACGATCCGCGTCCTCAGTCAGGAGCCGCTTGCCGGCCTGATGCCGACGGCGGATCTGCTGCGCCTCGCCGAGCTGCTCGACGGGGCGGGCTTCGCGTATCTGGAGGTCTCCGGCGGCGGGGTCTTCGACAACGCCGTGCGGCGCGGGGTGGAGAGCCCGTGGGAGCGGATCCGCGCGCTCAAGGCTCGCACGTCGACGCCCCTCGCCCTCGCGCTACGCGGCCGGTTTCTCGTGGGCTCCCGGCCCGTCGGCGGCGACTTCGCGCGCCGCTTCGTCGCGAGCGCGGCCCAAAGCGGCATCGGCGTCTTTCGCCTGCACGATCCGCTGAACGACGTCGACAATCTGCGCGAGGCGGCGGAGGCGATCGTCGAGGAGGGCGGGGAGTTCGAGGCAGGCCTGCTCTACGGCAGCGGCAAGCACGAGGCGCTCGTCGACGCCGCGAAGCGACTGCCGGAGCTCGGCGCGGCGCGAATCCTGCTCAACGATCCCGCTGCCGTCCTACAGCCGCACCGGGCGAGTGAGCTCGTGGCGGAACTGCGCGACGTGTCGGGGCTCCCGGTCGGTCTCTACGCGCAGGGCGCCGGCGGGAACGCGCTTGCCGCCGCGATCGAGGCCGCGCGGGCCGGTGCCGACGTGATCGCAACCGCCGTGTATCCCGTCGCCTTGACGATGCACCGCGTCTCTGCGGAGGCCGCCGCCCAGGCGCTCGCCGGGCTCGGGCTCTCGACGGGTGCCGACCTGGACCGGCTCTGGGCCGCCGCGGACCTGGTCGACGAGCACATCGGGGACGAGCCGGTCTCACCGGTCGCGCCGCGCATCGCGGTGCGTGCCGCCCAGCGCAAGCTTCCGGTCGCATTGGTGGCGGCGCTGGACTCCCAGCTGCGCACGCAGGCTGCGGGGGACCGCCTGGACGAGGTGCTCGAGGAGGTCGACAAGGTGCGCATCGAGGTCGGTTCGCCTCCGCTCGCGGCGCCGATCGGCAACATCGTGGCTTCCCAGGCACTTCTGAACGTGCTGACGGCGAACCGTTACTCGACGATGGTCGACGAGCTGCGCGACCTCGTCGAGGGGCGCTTTGGCCGGACCCCGGCAGCGGTCGACCCGGCGCTCCTGCGCGCGGTCGATCTGATCGGGAATGGACATGAGCAGGATCCGCCGGTCGATCTCGACGGCCTGCGGGTGGACGCCGAAGGTCTCGCCTCGAGCGAGGAGGAGCTGCTCCTGCTCGCGCTCTTCGGCGAGGAGGCCGAACCGCTGCTGCGCTCGATCCGCGAGCGGTCAGGCGGCGACGAGTCGCTCGGTGCGCACGGCGTCGACCAGGCACGCGCCGAAAAGATCCGCGAGGTGGTCCGGATCGTTCAGGAGACCGGCGTCGGCGAGATCACGATCGAGGAAGACGGCATGCGGGTGAGCGTGCGACGCACGGCGGAGCCGACGTTCGCGCCGGCGCCGGGCGCCCCGGTCGTGCCGGGCGGCGAGCCGGATCCGCCTCCGGTCGCACCTCGAGACGACTCGCTCGTGCGGGTCGAGAGCCCGATGGTCGGGACCTTCTACCGCTCGCCGGCGCCAGGCGCCGCCGTGTTCGTCGAGGAGGGCGACGCCGTCGCTGCGGGGGAGACCCTGTGCATCCTCGAGGCGATGAAGCTGATGAACGAGGTGAAAGCCGAGGTTGAGGGCATCGTGCGCGCGATCCATGTCGGCGACGCCGAGCCCGTCGAGTACGGCCAGCTCCTTTTCGAGCTCGAGCCGATCAACGGCCGCCTGCTCGACGCGGTGCAGTGATGTTCACGCGGGTCCTCGTCGCGAACCGGGGCGAGATCGCCGTTCGGGTGATCCGCGCGCTGCACGAGCTCGGAGTCGAGGCAGTGGCCGTCTACTCGACCGCCGACAAGGACGCGCGGCACGTGCGGCTCGCGGACCAGGCGGTGCATCTGGGCCCGCCGCCTGCCGCGGAGAGCTATCTGCGGATTCCGAGCATGATCGCCGCTGCGACGACGACCGGCTGCCAGGCTGTGCATCCGGGCTACGGCTTCCTCGCCGAGAACCCGGCGTTCGTCGAGGCGTGCGCCGACAACGACCTCGTATTCGTGGGGCCGCCGGTGGACGTGATGGCGGCGATGGGCGACAAGATCTCCGCGAAGCGGGCCATGCGCGCCGCCGAGGTGCCGACGGTGCCTGGCACCGAAGGCGCGACGAACGTCTCGGCCGCCCGCGCGGCGGCCGAGGAGATCGGCTTTCCGATCTTGCTCAAGGCGACGGCCGGCGGCGGAGGCAAGGGCATGCGGCTCGTCCGCCGCCCCGACGAGCTCGAGGACGCGTTCGGCATGGCAGCAGCGGAAGCGGAAGCGGCATTCGGTAACGCGACGATGTACGTCGAGAAGGCGCTCGTGCCGGCGCGTCACGTCGAGATTCAGGTGCTCTGCGACCACCATGGCAACGTGCTCACACTCGGCGAGCGCGAGTGTTCGATCCAGCGCCGCCACCAGAAACTGATCGAGGAGTCCCCGTCGGCGGCGCTCTCTCCGGAGGCGCGCGAGGCGATGGAGGCCGCTGCCGAACGCGCGTGCCGCGCCGTCGGCTACCGCAACGCGGGCACCTTCGAGTTCCTGCTCGGCGCCGACGGCAGCTTCTACTTCATCGAGCTGAACGCGCGCCTGCAGGTCGAGCATCCGGTGACCGAGCTGTGCACGGGAGTCGACCTGGTGCGCGAGCAACTGCTCGTCGCCGCGGGCGAGGAGCTGACCGTGACGGGTCGTGCGCCGCGCCGCGGGCACGCGATCGAGATCCGCCTCAACGCAGAGGACCCCGAGCACGACTTCCGTCCCTCGCCGGGGCGGATCGGCCACTTCGAGCCCCCGCTCGGACCGGGCGTGCGCGTCGACACATTCGTAGAGTCAGGCTCGATCATCTCGCCGTTCTACGACTCGATGGTGGCCAAGGTGATCGTCTGGGATTCCGATCGCGCTGCCGCCATCACCCGGGCTGAACGTGCGCTCCGCGAGACGGTCGTTGAGGGCGTGCCGACGACGCGCGAGCTGGCGCTCGAGGTGCTCGGAAGCGAGCCGTTCCGAAGCGGCGAGTATTCGACCTCGACGCTCGAGGCGATGCGGGCGGTGGTTGCATGAACATGTCGAGGCGCCAGGCGCGCCGTCAGGCGTTGTTCCTGCTCTATCAGTGGGACCTCTCGGGACAGGAGATCGGATCGCAGTACGCGGGCGAGATCGACCCGTGGGCGCGCGGTGTCGCACAAGCTGTCGCTGAGCACGCTCCCGAGCTCGACCAGCGCATCACCGCTGCCTCGGAGGGCTGGACGGCCGACCGCCTCGGCGCCGTGGAGCGAAGCGCGCTCCGAGTCGCCGTGCACGAGCTCACGACCCACGATGTCCCGGTCGAGGTCGCCATCAACGAGGCTGTTGCGTTCACCAAGCGCTACGCGTCCGACGACGGTGCGAGGCTCGTGAACGGCATTCTGGGCCGCATCCAACGAGAGGAGGCCGCATGATGCGTAGGCTCGACGGAGCATCACAAAGAGCGAAGGTGCCGGCTTTGCCGGCGCCGGGAGCGGGAACATGACCGCCGAGGATTCGCTGAACAACGCCGAGCATCTGCTCGCGCGCCTGGAAGCGGCGCGGGTGAGGCTGGACGAGACGCAGGACCCGGATCAGGCGATCGAGATCCTGCAGGAGCTCGCCGAGCTCGCCAAGGAGGTCGAAGCAGAGCTCCAGCGTGCAAAACGGGCCGCCGAGACCGAAGCCGCCACGCCGCCGGATGCAGCAGCGGGCTGAGCAGCTGCGCAGTCTCGTCGAGTCGTACCTCGCCGAGCTCGCCCTGACGCCGGAGCTTGGCACGCTCGAGCCGGCGATGCGCCATGCGCTCGGCGGCAAGCGCATCCGGCCGGTGCTCTGCCTCGCGACCGGCGATGCTGTCGGCGCCCGGGTCGAGAACCTGCTCCCCGCCGCGGCCGCAGTCGAGCTCGTGCACTCGTTCTCGCTCGTCCACGACGATCTGCCCTCCCTCGACGACGACCGCGAGCGCCGCGGCGCGCCGTCGGTGTGGGCGCACTACGGCGAGGCGACCGCGATCCTCGCCGGCGACGCGCTGCTCGCCGAGGCGTTCCGGCTCGCGCTCAGCTATCCCACGCCTGCGGTGGCGCAGGAGCTCGTCGGCGCAACGCTCGCGATGATCGGCGGCCAGCAGATCGATCTCGAGGGCGGCGCTCCGCTCGACCGGCTCCACTCGCTCAAGACCGGTGCGCTCTTCTCCGCGTCGGTGAGCTGCGGCCTCTGGGCAGCCGAGGTGCCGGTCGCTGCGCATGCGCCGTGGCGCGCCTTCGCTGCCGAGCTCGGTCTCCTCTTCCAGATCGTCGACGACCTGCTCGACGGCGACGGCTACGTGCTGGAGGTCGGCGAGGAGCGGTCCAGGCGGCTCGCGGACGAGGCGGCGGAGCGAACGCTCGCCCGGCTCGCCGAGATCGAAGCCGACACGACTGTGCTCGAGGAGATCGTCGGCGGGCTCGCCGTTCGGAGCGAATGAGCCCGAAGAGGCGGCTTGACCTTCTGCTCGTCGAGCGCGGACTCGCCGAGTCACGCACGCAGGCGCAGGCACTCGTCATGGCAGGCCGCGTGCCGGGGCATGCGAAGGCGGGCGAGCAGGTGGACGAAGACGCGCCGCTGGAGGTCACGGCGCCGCCGCCGTACGTGTCACGCGCCGGTCACAAGCTCGCGAACGCGTTGGACGCATTCGGCGTCGACGTGACGAACCTCGATGCGCTCGACGTCGGCGCCTCGACGGGCGGCTTCACCGACGTGCTGCTGCAGCGGGGCGCCGCTCGGGTGATCGCACTCGACGTCGGCTACGGTCAGTTGCACGACAAGATCCGGAACGATTCGCGTGTGACTGTGATCGAGCGTGCCAACGCGCGCCTCCTGACCGAGCTGCCGTTCGCGCCGCAGCTCGTGACCTGTGACGTGTCGTTCATCTCCGTGACCCAGGCGCTGCCGCCCGCGTTGCGGCTCGCCGCGCCCGGCTGGCAGGCACTGGTGCTCGTCAAGCCGCAGTTCGAGGCGGGCCGCGCCGAGACGCCGAAGGGCGTCGTGCGCGACCCCGCGGTGCAGCGGCGTGTGGTGCGCGAGGTGGCGGAGGCGCTCGTCGCGGCCGGGGGAGAGCCGCGCGGAGTCATAGACTCGGGTCTGCCCGGTCCGAAGGGAAACCATGAGTTCGTCCTCCACGTCGTCCAGCGCGCAGGCGCACAGCTCCCAGCCGACCTCGAAGGGTGGATCGACGATGCCGTCGGTTGAGCGCGCGGCCGTCGTATCGATCGTGCGTGACGGCGCCGGAGACGCGCTGGAGCGGCTGCATGCGGTCGCCGCGCGCTGCGGGGTCGCCCTCGTCGACGGCGACGACGCCGATCTCGCGATCGTGCTCGGTGGAGACGGGACCATGCTGCGCGCGCTCGCGCGCTTCCTGGGCACCGGCGTGCCGGTGATCGGCGTCAACTACGGCCGCGTCGGGTTCCTGACAGCGATCGCCGGAGCCGAGCTCGAGGCAGGTCTCGAGCGTGCCTTCGCAGGCGACTACCGCACCGTCGAGCTCTCGACGCTGGAGGTGACCGTCGCCGGCAAGACCAGCGTCGCGATCAACGACGTCGTCGTCGCGGGCGGGACGCTCGGGCGGATGATCGAGCTCGGGTACTCGATCGGCGGCGAGGAGCTCGGCTCGCAGCCGTGTGACGGGCTGATCTGCGCGACGCCGGCCGGCTCGACCGCCTACAACCTCTCGAACGGCGGTCCGGTGCTCGTCTGGGGCCTCGACGCAATGGTGCTCACGTTCGTCGCGCCGCATGCGCTCGTGATCCGGCCGCTGGTCGTCCCGCGCGGGCCTGACGTCATGATCACCAACCTGACCTCCGACCTCGACACGACCGTGCTCGTCGACGGCCAGCAGGTCGGAAAGCTCGCAACCGGGGCCGAGGCCGTCGTGCGGGTCGGCAGCCAGCCGAGCCTCCTCGCGACCCTGCCCGAGGTGACCTTCTTCCACCGGTACGCCGCCACCTTCGGGCGATAGGCGGTCGACAGACGGCCTCCGTACGATGGTGGCGTGCTGCTCAGGCTGCGGATCTCGAACCTCGTGCTCATCCGGGAGGCCGAGCTCGAGCTCGACGCCGGCCTGAACGCGATCACCGGTGAGACGGGTGCCGGCAAGACGATCCTCACGAACGCCATCGGCCTGCTGCTCGGTTCGCGTGGGGACGCCGCGTTGATCGGGGCGGCGGGCGACGAAGCGTACGTTGAGGCGGAGTTCGACAACGTCGACGACGAGATTCTTGGTTCGCTTGCCGAGTTGCGCCCCGACGGTGAGGACGGTCTCGTGCTTGCACGGCGGATCTTCGCGGACGGGCGGACCCGCGCATATGCGTGGGGCCGCAGCGCGGCGCGCGAGGACGTCGCCGCGGCGGCGGACGAGCTGATCGCCATGAGCGGTCAGTTCGAACAGCGCCGCCTCGCGCGGCCTGCCTACCAGCGCGGTGTGCTCGACGCGTTCGCCGGGCTGGACACGCGCGCAGCCGCGCGCACCTGGCGCGAGCTCGGCGCCGCCCGGCGTGCCTACGACGAGCTGACCCGCGATGCGGCAGCGACCGAGGCACGGCTCGAGGAGCTGCGGCAGCTCGCCTCCGACACCGAGGGCCTCGCGCTCATCCGCGAGGAGGAGCTGCGAACGGAACGCGAGCGGCTTCGCCACCTGGAGGAGCTGGCCGACGGCGCCTCGGCGGCGGCGACCGCCCTCGCGCCGGAGGACGGCGAGGGGGCGACCGACCGGGTCGCGCTGGCCGAACGCTCCGTCGCCCCGCTCGAGCGGCTCGCGCCGGAGCTTCAGGGCGTCGGCGATGCGCTGCGCCAGGCCGAGCTGCTGCTGCGGGAGACCGCGTCCGACCTGCACGCCTTCCTCGCCTCCCTCGAGGCGCAGCCCGGGCGCCTGGAGCAGCTCGAGGGCGAGCTCGAGCGCTTCTCCGATCTGAAGCGCCGCTACGGAGCGCAGACGTTCGCCGAGCTGCTCGAGCGCGGGGCGGAGGCGCGGCGTGAGCTCGACGCTCTCGCCGAGGGCCACGATCCGGTGCGGACGGCGGCCGAGACGCTCGCAGCTGCCCAGGCGGACGTCGACCGCGTGCACGCGCAGCTGCGCGCCGCGCGCCGGGCTGCGGCAGACCCGTTCGCAGTCGCGGTCGCCGCTGAACTGCGGGCGATCGGCCTCGGCGACGGCGAGTTCCAGGTCGTGCTCACCGAGCGTGAGCCTGGAGCGACGGGAGCCGACGACGTTGCGTTCCTGATCCGTCCGAACGCGGGGCTGCCGTTCGGACCTGTCGCGGAGACGGCATCAGGGGGCGAGCTTTCCCGGGTCGCCCTGGCGATCGCTGCGGTCGCAGGCGGCGAGACGATGGTCTTCGACGAGATCGACGCAGGAGTCGGCGGTACGACCGCGCATGCGGTCGCGGAGACGCTGCGGCGGCTCGCGGGCCGTGCGCAGGTGCTGACGATCACGCATTTGCCGCAGATCGCGACGGTCGCCGATCGCCATTTTGCGGTCGAGAAGATCGCCGGCGACCCGACCCACACACAGATCGCGCCGCTCGACGACGCGCAGCGGCGCGACGAGCTCGAGCGGATGCTTGGAGGGGCCGACTTCCTCGCCTCGATCGATCGTGGCAGCTAGCGCCAGCCGCGAGCTGCTCGCCCCCCGCGAGGACGTCTGGAGGTTCCTGGCCGAGCCCTACCACCTGCCCGACTGGTGGCCGGGGATCACCGGGGTCGAGCCGGACCGGCGCGGCTTCGCACCGGGAGCCCGCTGGAAGGTGCAGGCGACGAAGCGCAACGTGTTCACAGGGAGTCGCAGCGTCGAGACGATGCTCCTCGTGCGGGAGATCGATCTCTACGAACGCTGGAGCTTCCACGTCCTCGAGCCCAAGCTCGACGCCGAGATCCGGCTGCGCGCGACCGCCGAGGACAGGACGCTGGTCAGCGTCGGTGTCAGCAGAGGCAACGCCGAGCTCGCAGTGAAGCAGCTGTACGACCTCGTCCAGACCGCCGCTCGGCTCTAGCCGACGCGCCGCCTACGATGCCGCGAGTGATCCTGGGGGGCCCACTGGTAGGATGGAGTTCCGTGAAGCTGTTCACGGGGAAACACGCGTAGGTGGCCAAGTTCGTTTTCGTCACCGGCGGCGTCGTCTCGTCTCTCGGCAAGGGGATCACTGCCGCATCGCTCGGCCGGCTGTTGAAGGCTCGCGGGCTGAAGGTGCAGGTGCAGAAGTTCGACCCGTACATCAACGTCGACCCGGGGACGATGAGCCCGTTCCAGCACGGCGAGGTCTTCGTCACGGAGGACGGCGCCGAGACCGATCTCGACATCGGCCACTACGAGCGCTTCATCGACGAGAACCTCTCGCGCGCCGCGAACCACACTGCCGGTGGAGTGTGGGACCGGGTGCTGCGCAAGGAGCGCAAGGGCGAGTACCTCGGCTCGACCGTTCAGGTGATCCCGCACATCACGAACGAGATCAAGGCGCGCATCCGCTCGGTCGCGGAGGCGACCGACACCGACGTCGTGATCACGGAGATCGGCGGCACCGTCGGCGACATCGAGTCCCAGCCCTTCCTCGAGGCGATCCGTCAGTTCCGCCGGGAGGTCGGCCCCGAAAACGTGATCTACCTGCACGTCACGCTGGTGCCGTTCATCGATACGGCAGGCGAGCTGAAGACGAAGCCCACACAGCACTCGGTGAACGAACTGCGGCGCATCGGTATCCATCCCGACGTGCTCGTGTGCCGCTCGACGGAATCGCTGCCACGCGAGATTCGCGAGAAGGTCGCCCTGTTCGCCGACGTCGACGTCGATGCCGTGATCACGAACCCCGACGTCTCGGACGTCTACCTCGTCCCGCTGGCGCTGCAGGAACAGGGGCTCGACGAGCTCGTCTGCCGGAAGCTCGGCATCGACGCACCGCCTGCAGATCTGGGCGAGTGGCTCGAGCTCACCGAGCGGATCAAGGAGCGCAAGGACTCGATCGAGATCGCGCTCGTCGGCAAGTACGTCAAACTGCACGACGCGTACCTGTCGGTGCACGAGGCACTCAAGCACGCGGGCATCCACAACGGTTGCCGCGTGCACGTGCGCTGGGTCGACGCCGAAGACATGACGCTCGAAGAGACGCGCGCGGAGCTGGCAGGCGTCGACGGCGTTCTCGTGCCCGGCGGCTTCGGCTCGCGCGGCTGGGAGGGGAAGATCCTGGCGTGCCGGGCCGCCCGCGAGGATCTCATCCCGTACCTCGGCATCTGCCTCGGCATGCACGTGGCGGTCTCGGAGTTCGCACGCCACATCTGCGGGCTGGAAGGTGCGAACTCGACCGAGATGGATCCGGAGACTCCGTTCCCGGTGATCGACCTGCTGCCCGAGCAGAAGGAGATCGAGGATCTCGGCGGCACGATGCGTCTCGGCGCGCAGGCAGTCGAGCTCGCCGAGGGCACGCGGACCCGTGACGTGTACGGGGGCGAGACCGTGATCGCGGAGCGCCATCGCCACCGCTACGAGGTGAACAACGCCTTCCGCCAGCAGCTGATCGACGCGGGGCTCGTGGTCAGCGGGACGTTCCAGGAGGGCCGGCTCGTGGAGATCGTCGAGCTGCCCGATCACCCGTGGTTCGTGGCCTCGCAGTTCCATCCCGAGTTCAAGTCACGGCCCACGCGGCCGGCACCGTTGTTCCGCGAGTTCGTCGCCGCCGCGCTCGAGCGGGCGCGCACACGCGCCGGCGTCGAAGTGGCCTAGGGCCTCGACGCTGCCACACCGGCCGTAGGATGCTCCCGTGCCGCCGGACGTCCTCGACCTGTTCTTGGAGCTCGCCGTGGTGCCGAGCCCGCCGGGTGAGGAGCGCGCTGTCGCGGATCTCGTCACTCGGTATCTGCGGGACTGCGACCTCGACGTCGACGAGGATTCCTGCGGGCCGAAGATCGGCTCGACAATGGGCAACCTCTATACGCGGATCGAACCGACCGCGCCGGGGGAGCCGCTCTTCTTCTGCGCCCACCTCGACACCGTGCCGCCGACCGCCGCGATCGAGCCGGTCGTCGCCGACGGCATCGTCCGGAACGCTGCGGGTACGATC
This sequence comes from Thermoleophilia bacterium, assembly GCA_017882605.1. Taxonomy (GTDB): domain Bacteria; phylum Actinomycetota; class Thermoleophilia; order Gaiellales; family Gaiellaceae; genus PALSA-600. Next base: position 16,788 of record JADGPE010000025.1, read on the forward strand.
CTCGGGGCTGACAACAAGGCCGCGGTCGCCGCGATGCTCGAGGCGACGCGCCTGATTCTGGCCGAGCGCCGGTCGCACGCGGGCATCGAGCTGCTCTTCACGCCGATGGAAGAGATTGGTCTCGTCGGCGCACATGCGTTCGATCACACCCGGCTGCGTGCCCGAACGGGCTACGTCTTCGACCAGGCGGCGCCGATCGGCGCCGTGATCCTCGGGGCGCCGTACTCGCAGTCGCTCGAGGTCACGTTCCACGGACGTGCGGCGCACTCGGGCATGCACCCCGAGGATGGCCGGTCGGCGATTGCCGCCGCGGCCCGCGCGATCTCGGAGTTTCGGCTGGGACGGGTCGACGCAGACTCGACAGCGAACGTCGGCACGATCTCCGGTGGAACGGCGACGAACATCGTTCCGGAGTGGTGCACGTTCGTCGCGGAAGCGCGATCGCAAGACGAGCGGAAGCTCGCCGATCTGATCCAGCAGATGCAGGATGCGATCACGTTCGCGGCGGGCCTCGCGGATTGCGACGTCGAGACGAAGGCGCGCAAGAGCTACCGCGGCTATCGCTTCGCCAAGTCCGACCGCGCGGTCGCACTCGCCGCCGACGCGCTGGCGCGACGAGGGCATGAGGTGACCTACGAGCTTTCCGGCGGGGCGGCTGACGCCAACGTCTTCAACGAGCGCGGCCTCGAGTGTGTGAACCTCGCGAACGGCATGACGGACATCCACACGCCGGCCGAGCACATCGCCGTCGCTGATCTCGAGGCGATGGTCGACGTGACCCTCTCGCTCGTCGAGTCCGCCCTCGCTCAGTAGAAGACGGATGTGCGCACGCGGCTGCGGAGCTCGGCGCCGCGAAGGTAGCGGCGCAGGTTGTCCGCGAACAACTCGACGATTCGTTCGTTCTCGTGCCGGGACAGCGCGGAGGTGTGCGGGCTGACGATCACGTTCTCGAGCTCCCAGAGCAGGCTCGATTCCGGCAGCGGCTCCTCGGCGAAGACGTCGAGCGCGGCGCCCGCGAGCCGGCCCGATACGAGTGCTTCGACAAGTGCCTCCTCGTCGATCACGGCGCCACGGCCGACGTTCACCAGGATCGATCCCTCGCGCATCCGGGCGATCGTCCGCCGGCTGATCAGGCCGCGGGTCTCGTCGGTGAGCGGCAGGGTGATCACGACTGCGTTTGCTTCCCCCACGAGGTCGTCGATCGCCGCCGGCGGGTGCAGCGCGTCGACGTGGGCCACCGGCTTAGCGGTGTCGCGTTTGACACCGAGCACGCGCATGCCGAACGCGCTCGCAAGGCGGGCGACCTCGGCGCCGATCTCGCCGACACCGACGACGAGCAGCGTTCGCCCGCGGAGCTCGTCGACCGGGTAGTGGTCCCAGTGCCTCGCGGCGGCGTCGCGGCGGAGGCGGGGGAGGCCCTTGGTGAACGCAAGCAGGCCGAAGAGGCTCCACTCGGCGAGCGGCACCGCGTGCACGCCGCTGGCACTCGTGATCGCGACCCGGTCGAGCTCCTCCGCCGAGAGCCCGGCTGCGCGTACCTGCTCGCCCGCCCCGGCGGCGGTCGCCTGGAGGAAGCGAAGCCCGGGTGCGGTCCGGAGCGCCCATGCGAGCCCTTCCGGAACGTCGCCCGGGATCCCGTAGAGGACCTCCGCGCCCTCGACGAGCCGGCGGAAGCGCTCCTGGTCCGTCGGCGACCGTTCGAAGCCGGGGACACCGCGGTGGTCGGACGGGAAGCGCGGCGGCGGCAGCAGGTCGGCCTCGAATCGGACGTCGAGCCGCTCGTCGGTAGCTCGAAGACGGTCAACGAGCTCGGCTTCGAGCGGCGTCGCGATGACGACGGGCACGAGATCCATGCGGGGGTTCTATCCGTCTCTGAGACCATGCGTCGCCGGTAGGCTTGCGCCGCCATGAGGATCGGTGTCGCCAAGGAGATCAAGCCCGACGAGTACCGCATCGCGCTCACGCCTGCGGGCGCGCTCGAGCTGATCAACCACGGGCACGAGGTGGCGATCGAACAAGGCGCAGGTGTCGGGAGCTCGTTCCCGGACGAGGCATTCGCCCGCGTCGGCGCTGAGATCGTCTCGGTCGATGACGTCTGGCAGCGCAGCGACTTGGTGCTGAAGGTCAAGGAGCCGATCTCGGTCGAGTATCCACGCCTGCGGGAAGGTCTGATCCTCTTCACCTATCTGCACATCGCAGCCGACGAACCGCTGACGCGCGCGCTGATCGGCTCGGGCATCACGGCTGTCGCCTACGAGACGGTCGAGGTGGGCCGATCGCTGCCGCTGCTCGCGCCCATGTCGGAGGTGGCCGGCCGGCTCGCGCCGCAGGCGGGCGCCTACCACCTCGAGAAGCCGGTCGGCGGCCGCGGGCTCCTGCTCGGCGGTGTGCCGGGGGTCGCCCCCGGACGTGTTGTGGTCGTCGGCGGCGGTGTCGTCGGCTACAGCGCCGCGGTGATCGCACTCGGCCTCGGCGCCCAGGTGACGATCCTCGAGCGCTCGATCGACCGCATGCGCCACCTCGAAGAGGTGCTCTCGGGGCGTGTGTCGCTACTCATGAGCTCCAGCCTGCAGGTCGCCGCCTCGGTCGAGGAGGCCGACCTCGTGATCGGCGCCGTGCTGATCCCCGGTGCGCTTGCCCCGAAGCTCGTGACGCGCGAGATGATCGCGAGCATGAAGCAAGGCGCCGTTGTGGTCGACGTCGCGATCGACCAGGGAGGCTGCTTCGAGACGTCACACGCGACGACGCACGCCGAGCCCGTCTACGTGGTCGACGGCGTGACGCACTACTGCGTGGCGAACATGCCCGGCGCCGTCCCGATCACGTCGACGAAGGCATTGACGAACGCGACGCTCCCGTACGTCGAGGCGATCGCGAACAACGGCCTGCGCGCTGCCGTCGCGGACGATCCCGCGCTGGTCAAGGGCGTGAACGTGATCGACGGCAAGGTCACGTACGAGGCTGTCGCCGAGGCGCACGGCCTCGACTACACGCCGCTCGACGACGTGCTGCCGCTTTCCGCCAAACCCTCCTAGGAGGGAGAGCCGGTCGCGGCGTCGGCCTTGGCGGCTTTGGCCTTCTTCTTCGCCGGCGACGGACTGACCTGCACGACGAGCCACGTGACACCCGCTGCGAGCGAGATCACGAGGACGATGAAGACGGCGATTCCAAGCAGCCCGAGGATGTCTTTCAGCACGGAAGTAGAATAGCGGCGTGGCTCGCGCATGCGTCATCGTGCTGGACGCCGTCGGAGCAGGCGAGCTGCCGGATGCGGCCGAGTTCGGCGACGCGGGGTCGAACACCCTCGCCAACGTCGCTCGCGCCGTGGGTGGCCTCGATCTCCCGATGCTGGAAGCGCTGGGCTTCGGCAACATCGAGCCGCTCGACGGCTGCGCGCCCCAGCCGGGAGCCCCGGCCGTCGCGGGACGGCTCCTGGAGCGCTCGAACGGCAAGGACACGACGACGGGCCACTGGGAGCTGATGGGGATCGTCACGCCCCAGGCGATGCCGACCTACCCGTACGGCTTCCCGGACGAGGTGATCGATCCGTTCATGAACCGGACCGGACGTGGCGTCCTCGGCAACAAGCCGGCGAGCGGCACCGAGATCATTCAGGAGCTCGGCGAGGAGCATCAACGGACGGGGAAGTGGATCGTCTACACGAGCGGCGACTCCGTGTTCCAGATCGCGGCGCACGAGGAGACCGTCCCACTCGAAGAGCTCTACGGCGCGTGCCGCACTGCGCGCGAGATCCTCACCGGCAAGCATGCCGTCGGTCGCGTGATCGCGCGGCCCTTCATCGGGCAGCCCGGCTCGTACGAGCGGACCCCGAACCGGCACGACTTCTCGCTCGAGCCGAAGCGCCCGAACTATCTCTCTTGCGTCCGTGACGCGGGCCACAAGGTCTACGGCGTGGGGAAGATCGGGGACATCTTCGCCCACCAGGACATCGACGAGGAGTTCCCGACGAAGTCGAACGTCGAGGGCATTCAGAAGATCGAGGAACTGCTGAGCACGGTCGACGACGGGCTGATCTTCGCGAACCTCGTCGAGACCGATTCGCTCTGGGGCCACCGGAACGACCCGGTGAACTTCCATCGCTGCCTCCAGGATTTCGACCGGCGGCTGCCCGACCTCCTCGACGCGCTGCGCCCGAACGACCTCTTCATCCTCACCTCCGACCACGGGTGCGACCCGACGACACCGTCGACGGACCACTCGCGCGAGCACGCCCTGCTGCTCGTGTACGTAGAGGGGCACAACGCGGCGGGTCGCGTGCACGAGAACGGGGAGTTCGCCGACGTCGGCGCGACCGTCAACGTCTGGCTCGGCGGGCGTGCGCCCGGCAAGGGCATCCCCGGGTCGCCGATCGTCGAGCGCACTTGAACTGGCTCAACGACCGCGCAACCGTTGCGGAGCAGTATGCGACGGAGGCGAACCTCCGCGCGCGGCAGGCGCTCTACCAGGAGCTCGACGGCGAGAGCGCGCACGACGTGCTGCGACGCGTGATCTCGGAGTGGGGGCCGAAGCGCGTGCTCGAGGTCGGCGGCGGTCCGGGCGAGCTCGCGGAGTGGATGCAGAGCGAGCTCGGAGCGAGCGTCTCGTACCTCGACGTCGCGCCGCGGATGGTGGAGCTGGCGCGGGAGCGCGGAGTGGACGCGCAGCTGGGTGACGTCCAGGAGCTTCCGTTCGCGGACTCGACGTTCGACACTGTCGTGGCAGCGTGGATGCTCTACCACGTCCCCGACCTCGATCGCGGTCTCTCCGAGATCGCTCGCGTGCTCGTCGGCGGCGGCGCGCTCATCGCGGTGACCAACTCGGAGCGCCACCTCAGCGAGCTCCGCGAGCTGATCCACTACCAGTGGCCACTCGAGATGTTCACGCGCGAGAACGGCGACGAGATCCTGCGCCGGCACTTTCCGAATGTCGAACGCTACGACGTCGAGGCAACGGTGACGGTGCGCGAGCGCGCGAAGCTCGACGCGTACGCGGCCTCGCTCTCCGTGCCGACCCACCCGATCCCGGACGACCTGCCGCTGCCTTTTCTGACCCAAACCCGTGTCTCGATCTTCTTCGCCACGACGTGATCCGGCCCGCGGAGCTGATCCAGCGCAAGCGAGACGGCGAGGAGCTGTCCGACGACGAGCTCGCCGAGCTGATCCTCGGCTACGCGCGCGGCGAGGTGCCCGACTACCAGATGGCCGCCTTCTGCATGGCCGTCTTCTTCCGCGGCCTCTCCGAGCGCGAGACGTACGTGCTCACGGACGCGATGATTCGCAGCGGGGAGACGATCGATCTCGGCGCCCGGCTCGGCCGCAAGGTCGTCGACAAGCATTCGACGGGTGGGGTCGGCGACAAGACGTCGTTGTCCGTCGCACCGATCGTCGCGGCGTGTGGCGTCCCGCTGGGAAAGATGAGCGGGCGCGGCCTCGGGCACACGGGCGGGACGCTCGACAAGCTCGAGTCGATCCCGGGCTACCGCACCGAGTTGACCCTCGACGAGTTCGTCGCGCAGGTGCGAGACGTCGGCGTCGCGATCATCGGGCAGACCGGTGACCTGGTTCCGGCCGACAAGCGCCTCTACGCGCTGCGCGACGTGACTGCGACCGTCGATCAGCCCTCGCTGATCGCGGCGTCGATCATGTCGAAGAAGATCGCCGGCGGCGCGCAGGCGATCGTGCTCGACGTGAAGGTCGGCGACGGCGCGTTCATGAAGACGCTCGAAGGCGCGCGCGAGCTCGCCGAGACGATGATCTCACTGGGCCGCCAGGCGGGGCGGGAGGTCGTCTGCCTGCTCACCGACATGGACCAGCCGCTCGGGGCGGCGGTTGGCAACGCCCTCGAGGTGCGCGAGGCGCTCGACACGGTCCGTGGGCACGGGCCTTCCGACTTCACCGAGGTCGTGCTCGACGCCTGCGGCAAGCTGCTCGCGCTCTCCGACCTCGGCATCGATGAGGAAGAAGGGCGCCGCCGGGCCGAGAGAGCCGTAGCCGACGGCAGCGCCGAGTTCGTCTGGCGGCGCTGGATCGAGGCGCAGGGCGGGACCTCCGACGAATCGGCACTGCCCGTCGCCCCGGTGATCCGCGCGGTCGTCGCACCGAAGGCCGGCTACGTTCGCGAGCTCGGGGCGATTCGCATCGGCAACGCCGCGGTGCACCTCGGCGCGGGGCGGCGCACCAAGGAGGACGCAGTCGATCACGCGGTCGGCATCGTCTGCCGCGCGAAGCGGGGAACACGCGTCGACGCCGGCGACGAGCTCGCAGTCGTCCACGCCCGCACGGAGGCTCAGGCCGACGAGGCTGTGCGCGACGTGCTCGCGGCGTACGAGCTCGCGCCGGAGCCGCCGGAGGAGCGCCCGGTCTTGCTCGAGGTCGTCGGCTGATGCACGTCCAGCGAGGGACCGCGCGCGGTGCATTTCGAAGAGGTGTCAGACACCGCTGGTGTCTGACACCTGTCGTCGGCTAGATCGCCACGGGTACGGTGGCCGCATGCCCGAGCTGCCCGAGGTCGAGACCGTTCGCCGCCGGCTCGCGCCCGTGCTCGAGGGTCGCAGCTTCGTCGACGTCCAGATCAACGACGCGCGCCTGACGCGTCCGTTCGACCCGGTCGAGGTCGCCCGCGAGCTCGAGGGTGAACGGGTGGCGCTGGTCGATCGCCGCGGCAAGTATCTGATTGTTCGGTTCGAGTCGGGACGCGCGCTCCTGGTTCACCTCCGGATGACGGGATCGGTGCTGCACGGCCGGCGGGGACAGCTGCCGGACGATCCTCATCGCCGTGCTGTTGTCAGACTAGACGACGAATCGGACGTCACCTACCGGGACGTCCGCCGCTTCGGCACGTGGCTCCTGCTCGAACCGGCCGAAGTGGACGGGTACGTCGATGCGCGGGTCGGCCGCGAGCCGCTCGCAGCGGACTACCGGGCCAAGCATCTCGGAGAGGAGCTGGAGGGCCGGCGGGCGCCGATCAAGGCGGCGATCCTCGACCAGCGAACCGTCGCGGGCGTCGGGAACATCTACGCCGACGAGGCGCTCTGGCGTGCACAGATCCATCCGCTCAGGCCCGCCTCCGGGCTCGACTCGGCGGAGGTGAAGGCGCTCCATCGTGGCATCCGCCAGGCGCTGCAGGGCGGCCTGCGCCGGCAGGGCTCGACCCTGCGCGACTACCGGCTCCCGGACGGCGGCACGGGGAGCGCCCAGCACGAGTTCAAGGTCTACGGTCGCGGCGGCGAGCCGTGCGACCGCTGCGGCACTCCGATCGACAAGATCCGCGTCGCCGGCCGGGGCACGTGGTACTGCCCGAGCTGTCAGCCCTACGCAGCGAGGAGGTCGTCGAGCCGGCCATCGCGGTCGAGGCGCCACAGCTCGGTGTAGCCACCGATCGGCCGCTCGTCGATCAGGATCTGCGGCACCGTCCAGCCGCCGGTCAGGTCGTGCAACGTGGCGCGGAAGCCGGGATCGTCGTCGAGGTCGACCTCCTCGTACTCGAGACCCAGCCGGTCGAGGAGCGCCTTCGCGCGCACGCAGTAGCCGCACCAGCGTGTCGTATACATTCGAATCCGGGGCACCATGGTTTACAACGAAGAACGGCGGATCGGGATTCCCCGGGCCCGTCTCTAGACTGGCCCGGATGGCCAGTCGCACCTACAAGAGCGAGGCGATCGTCCTGCGCTCGCTGCGGTTCTCCGAGGCCGATCGGATCCTGCACCTGTACACCGCCGAGCGCGGCCGGATCGGCGCGATCGCAAAAGGCGTGCGCAAGACGAAGTCCCGCTTCGGGGCCCGGCTCGAGCCGCTGTCACACGTCGAGCTGATGCTGCACGAGGGAGCGGGGGAGCTCCAGACGATCACCGGCGTCGAGCTGCTGCGCTCGCATCACGCGACGCGCGAGGACAACTACCGGCTGAACGTGGGCCTGATCGGCGCCGAGGCGATGCTCAGGCTCTTCGGCGAGCCCGAAGCGAACGAGCGCGCCTTCGGCGCGCTGGCGCGGTTCCTCGACCTGCTCGACGAGACGCCTTCTGCGCAGAGCCGTCCGGCGGTCGATCCACTGGCGCTCTCGTTCCAGTTGAAGCTGCTCTGGCTGGCCGGCTACCTGCCGCACCTGACGAGCTGCGTCGAGTGCGGCTCGGACGCCCAGCTGATCGGGTTCTCCGCGCGGGCCGGCGGTGGGGTGTGCGCCTTGCACGCCGCGAACGCGCTGCGGCTCTCGCCCGAGGGGATCACCGGCATCGAACGGCTCCTGTCCACGCCGCTCGCCGACGCGCCCGCGGCGGAGCTCTCGGAGCGCGCGGGGCGCGATGCGCTCGCGGTGATCACCTCGTCGTACGAGGAGCACGGAGGCTTCAGGTTGAGGACGCTCTCGGCGTGAAACGGGAGCTCGGAGACGGGCTCGAGCTCGACGACGACAAAGCGCGCATCGACCGCGCCGAAGTGCACCGCTTCCTCAGCGAGGAGAGCTACTGGGCGAAGGGACGCCCACGCGAGACGCAGGACAGGCTGATCGACGAGGCGTCACGAGTCGTCGGTCTGTACGACGACGGGCGGCAGGTCGGGTTCTGCCGCGCATTCACGGACGGCGTGGCGGTCGTCTACCTCGCCGACGTCTACGTGCTCTCCGACTACCGCGGCCGCGGTCTCGGTGAGGCGCTCGTGCGACAGATGGTCGACGACGGGCCGTACGCCGGGATCAAGTGGCTCCTGCACACGACGGACATGCACGCGCTCTATCGCAAGCTCGGCTTCGCAGAGCCGAGTCAGAAGGTGATGGAGAGGGACTCGATCAGGTAGGCCAGCGAGAGCGGATAGCGATGGCTCATGCCGCGGTGGCCCCCGTCGACCAGTTCGAAATGCAGACGCTCCTTCGGCAACCCGGTGCGGAGGAGCGCGCTGCGAAGCGCAAGCGCGCCGAGATCGAGGAAGTACTCGTCGCGCCGGCCGGCGTCGAGCCAAACGGCTCGAAGTCCGGCCGCCGCATCGGCTCCCGCGTCGACCCGATGCACCGAATCGCGGTCGAGCCAGCGCGCCCACGCCTCAGGGACGAGGGCTGCGGTCTCCGGATCGATCGGGAGCGATCCGTCACCGAACGCCAGCGCGGCTGCGCCGAGCTCCACGAGCAGGGCATCTTCCGGCTCGTTCAGCCCGGCGAACGAGCTCCAGAACGCGTCCATCGACGTCAGCGCTCGCTCGCGCAGGGTGCGTGCCGCCGCGGGGAAGCCGCGAGCCAGCGTCACCTCGAACAGCGCGTCGGGCGCGTGCGCCGCGAGCGCCTGGAATAGATCGGGCCGCTCGAGCGTGTTGACGATCGCGCCGTACCCGCCCGAGGACTTGCCCTGGAGGGCACGGAGCCCGTTCGTCGGATACCGCGCATCGACGAACGGGACGATCTCCTCCTGCAGGTAGGTGCCGTAGCGTCCGAGGCCCTCGGAGTCGATCCACTGTGAGCCGCCGACGGACGTCCAGCCGTCGACGAGGACGACCACGGCGTCCGGCGCGAGCGCGTCGATCTCTTCCGGGTACGAACGTCCGAACGGCTCCACGTTGAACCAGGAGCGCCCCGAGCGCAGGTGGGCGTGCAGCACGTACACCGTGGGGTAGCGCCGCGAGCGGTCCTGCGGCGACCAGATCCAGAGGTTTCGTTCATGCGGGTCGCCGAGCGGATTCCCCCGTAGCGCGGTGGAGGTGAGCGAGTGCTCCTGCCAGTCGCTCAAGCGCGCGGCTGCCAGGGCTGCTCGAGCTTGTCGAGCAGCAGCCGCTTCGCGCCGTCGAGCGGAATCCGCTCCTGCTGAAGCGTGTCGCGGTCGCGCAACGTGATCGTCCCGTCGTCGAGCGTCTGCTCGTCGATCGTCAAGGCCCACGGAGTGCCGATCTCGTCCTGGCGCCGGTAGCGCTTGCCGATCGCTGCGGCGTCGTCGTATTCGGCGGACATCGACTTCCGGAGGTCTTCGTAGAGACCGCGTGCCTGCTCGACCATCGCCGTGTCCTTGCCGATCAGCGGCAGCACCGCCGCTTTCACCGGTGCGAGGCGTGGATGCAGGCGCAGCAGCGTGCGCGGCCGGTCGGCGACGACCTCTTCGTCGTAGGCGTCGCAGAGGAACGCGAGCGTCGCGCGGACGACGCTGATTGCAGGCTCGATCACGTACGGCACGTACCGCTCCTCGTGCCCGATCCACTCGAGGGTCGTCCCGGAAGCCTCGCTGTGCTGCCGCAGGTCGTAGTCGCCGCGGTTCGCGACTCCTTCGAGCTCGAGCCAGCCGATCGGGTACAGGTACTCGATGTCGCTCGTCGCGCTCGAGTAGTGCGAGAGCTCACTGAGCTCGTGCGGCCGGACGCGCAGGTGCGACTCGCGCAGGCCGAGGTCGAGATGCCAGCGTCGCCGCGCCTCGACCCAGTAGCGGTGCCACTCTTCAGCTTCGGCGGGCGGCACGAAGAACTCCATCTCCATCTGCTCGAACTCGCGCATGCGAAAGAGGAAGTTGCCGGGCGTGATCTCGTTGCGGAAGCTCTTGCCGATCTGTGCGATCCCGAACGGCGGCTTGACGCGCATCGACGACGTGATGTTCTTGAAGTTGACGAAGATGCCCTGAGCGGTCTCGGGTCGCAGAAACGCGCGCGAGGCGTCCTCGCGGACAGGACCGACGAACGTCTCGAACATCAGGTTGAACTCGCGCGGTTCCGTCAGGTCGCAGTCCGGGATCTCGCCCGGATGCTTCGACGGCCGCTTGCCACAGGCGCTCTGCTCGAGCTGGTCGGCGCGGAAGCGCAGCTTGCAGGTCCGGCAGTCGACGAGTGGATCCGAGAACCCGGCGACGTGGCCGGACGCGACCCAGACCTCCGGGTTGAGGATGATCGCCGAGTCGAGCGCGACGACGTCGTCGCGCTCCTGGATCAGGGAGCGACGCCACTCGCCCTTGACGTTGTCGTTCAGCAGGACGCCGTAGTGGCCGAAGTCGAAGGAGGAGCCGAGGCCGCCGTAGATGTCCGACGACGGGAAGACGAACGCGCGCCGGCGGCACAGGGATGCCACCTTCTCGATCGTGGCTGCGCCTTCGAACTGCTCGAGCATGGCCGTGAACCTAGCTGAGACCAGGCAGGGCGACGACGGCGAAGTGACGCGGGTTAGGAGGGCTCAGCGAAATACAACGTTGTGTTCCAGGGCCACGCTGGAACGAACGGTATTCCGCCAAACCCTCCTACGAGCGCGAGTTGTCGACGAGCGCAGCGATCTGCACGAACTCGACGCGCGGACGGACGCCGTACAGGTCGGTGACGCGTTCGGTCAGCTCGTCGGAGAAGAAGCTTTTCGCGGCGGCTTCCGATTCCCAGACGTAGACGTTCACGGCCCGCTTGCGGTCTTCGTCGAGCGTGAAGATCTTCAGCCGGAGCTCGGGCATGCCTTCGAACGACGCGCGCGCCTTCTCCGCGACCCCGAGCACCCGCTCGCGGTCGAGGTCTCCCTCGTACTCGAAGCTCACGATCACGCCCACCATCGGCCGCCTCCTAGTCGTCGGGCTCGCCGTCGCCGTACTCGAGCGCCTCGACGCGCCCGATCACACCGAGGCCCCGCCACGAGATCTTGTTCGAGCGCGGATACCAGCACATGTCGTTCGGGTCGCGCGTGCCGTAGATCAACATCGTGGCGCCGTCGTCGCCTGCCTGGAACCAGTGCGAGACGCCGCTTCCGGGAGGGCGTGCGACGACGTGCCCCGGCCGGAGCTCGTGCTCTTCGCGCTCGGCGCCTCGTTCGGCCCGGAGCGGGGACGGCCAGAGGTGGAGCGTCGCGGTGCCGTCGAGGATCACGAAGATCTCTTCTTCAGAGGAGTGGCAGTGCGGCACGGCGCCGGTCTTGCCAGGGTTGAGCTGCTCCCAGTGGAAGCCTGCGAGGTCGGAGCGCTCCCTCGTCGCGAGCGGCGCGGTGCTGCCCTTGTCGCCCCAGTGCTCGAGCTCGACCTCGTGGATCGAGACGATGTTCTCAGGGCGCGGCGCGGGCTCCCCGACCTCGAGCGGCTCGACCCCGGCCTCGACGTCCCACGGGTCGTCGTCTCTGCCTTCGACCCACGGCCACCCGATCCGGATCGCGCGGGAGCGGGGGAGCCAGCCGAACTCCGTCCGGTGACGGGTGCCGAAGACGAGGTACTCGAGCCCGTCCGGCCCGGCGACGAACGTGTGCTCGTGGTGGTCGGCGCGGTGGATCACGCAGTCGCCGGGCCGGACCTCGTGCACGGCGCCGTCCTGCCATGCGAGCCCGGAGCCCTCGAGGACGTAGTAGATCTCCTCGGAGGCACCGTGCGAGTGCGGCGGCGTCGGCAGCTTTCCGGGCGCGACCCGCACGCGGTTCAGGCCGACCGTCCGCGTCCCGGCGGGGTCGCCGAGCCGCTGCCAGGTCGCATCCATCTCGCCCTTGGCGCGGTGGTGCCGTTCGACGTCGTCCCAGTGGACCACTCCCACCAGGGGAATCTACGGTTTCGAGACGTCGACCGTGAAGAAACCGCGGCCGGCGAGACGCTGCACCTTCAGCGTCAGCGAGCGCTGGCCGCAGATCTGGAAGCGCACGGTCGCCGTGCCGTGCGCGACGAGCGTCGAGCCGTCGTAGAGCTCCAGCCTGAACCGCGCCTTGGAGGGCGCGTGCAAACGCGCGACGAAGCTCCCGTCGAGCGACGTCTGGACGCCGATCGTGCGCGTCGCGCCGTTGCCGAACGACCCGTGCACGTGGCGTACCGTCGGCCCGGTCCAGGGCGAGGTGATGTCCTGCTGCAGGAGCTGCAGTGCCTTCGCATCCGGGTAGAAATCCGCGGCGACGATCTCCCAACTGCTCGGCGTCACACCGATCGCGGTCAGTGCGAGCACCCGGTATGACTCGGCGAACGCCTCGCCCGGGTTCTGGCTGTACGCGCCTCCCTCGTCGCCCGGAGAGGCCGTGCCGGCGGTCGTCCGCTTGCAGATGTTCTCGTACGACGACCAGCGTTTCGTCCCGTAGTCCTCCGCGGACCACGGCGCATCGGTCTGGCTGTTCGCGATGTGGTGGCCGTACTCGTGTGTCACGATCTCCTTGGCCGGCGGCTGGTCGAGCTGGTCCTCCGGGGAGGCATAGATCGTCTTCGTGGCCGGGTCGTAGCAGGCGAGTGACTGGTCGCCGCAGTACGTGTTCGACTCGACGACCGAGAGCGGCATCAGGTTCAGCGTCAGCGAGGAGAGCTCGGAGCCGTGCGGGATCGAGCCGAGATACGCCGCCCAGCTCTGCGGCAGGGTCGGGTCGACCGGAAAGGCGTCCGAGACGACGATGTGGATGGACGTGCCCGCGGCGTCGCCCGTCGGGTACGAGCCGTCCCACGCGAACGCCGCTGCGGGAAGCACGAGCGCGACTACGACGACGATGAGCACGTGCTTCACGGCAGACAGAGTGCCTCCATCGCGTCAGGGACGCATGAACCGCGGGTTAAGGTGGCGCGGTGAATCTCGTCGAACTGCACATGATCTCCGACTCGACCGGCGAGACGGCGGCGCGGCTCGTGCAGGCGCTCGAGGCGCAGTTCCCGGACCAGGAGTTCAGCGAGATCCGCCATCCGCGCGTCGAGTCGGTCGCCGACCTGCAGCTCGCCGTCGAGCGCATGAAAGGGCGGCAGGCGGTGGTCATCTACACGCTCGTCGAGCCCGAGCTGCGCGAGTCGATGCGGACGCTGTGTCGCAGGGCGAAGTTGCACTACTGCGACCTGCTCGGGCATCCGATCGACGCCGTAGCGCGCGTGTCGGGGCAGTCGGCGCGGATGAAGCCGGGCGCACGGCCACCGTTGAACGACGCGTACTTCCGGCGCATGTCGGCGATCGAGTTCGCGGTGAAGTACGACGACGGGGTCCCGGCCGGGCTCGACGAAGCCGACATCGTGCTCGTCGGCGTCTCGCGGACGTCGAAGACACCGCTTTCGATCTACCTCGGCTACCTCGGCTACAAGACGGCGAACGTGCCGCTCGTGAAGGGCATCGACCCGCCCGAGGAGCTCTTCGCGATCGACCAGACGAAGGTGGTCGGGCTGACGATCGACGCCAAGCGCCTGTCGGAGATCCGCGGCGAGCGGATCCGCTGGATGCGCGGCGACCGCAAGT
>JADGPE010000095.1 GCA_017882605.1 Thermoleophilia bacterium
CCCATCAGGCGCTCGCCGAAGAACGCGAGCCGGTCGTGCGCGAGCTGCTCGATTTCGCGCTCCTCGCGTCGCATGCCGGGCGTCCGCAACATCGAACGGAAGACGCCAGCGCGTGTGTGCCCGTACGCGGCGGTCATGACGTTCTCCTTGACCGACATGTTGAGGAACAGCCGGAGGGTCTGGAACGTGCGCGAGATGCCGCGCTGGCTGATCTGGTGCGGGTCGAGGCCGACGATCGTCGAGCCGTCGAGCCGGATGTCGCCCGATTCGGGCCGGTAGATGCCGGTGATCAGGTTGAAGAGCGTCGTCTTCCCCGCCCCGTTCGGGCCGATCACGCTGACAATCTCGCCCTCGTTGACCGCCAGGTCGAGCGAATCGACGACCTTCAACCCTCCGAACGAAAGCGAGACGCCTTGCAGCTCCAGTGTGGTCGTCATTAGACGATCTCCACCCGGCGCTCGCCGAGCAGTCCGTTCGGGCGCACGATCATCAGCGCGATCAGGATCAGGCCGAGCACGATGTAGCGCGCCGGCTCGGGCTTCGCGAGCATCACGTTCTCCCACACGAACGCCGCGAGGTACAGCGTCGGCACGAGCAGGACGAGGCGCAGCCGCCCGCTGACGAGGCTCAGGAGGAGCGCCATGGCGATCAGCCCGATGTACGACGTCGGTGCGATCCAGCGCGCGAGCTGCTCCGGGACGACTACCCAGTGGTCGGCGATCGCGGCGAACCCACTCCCCTTCTCTCCGGCGACCCAGGACGAGTCGATCGCACGCGCGAGCTCGTGCACCGCGAAACCGAAGACGAGCGTCCCGGCCGTCACGAACGCCAGCGTGCGGCGCCGGAACGCGAACGCCAGACCGCCGACCAGCGCGATGAAGAAGACGATTCGCGACTTGCCTGGGTCGCGCAGCATCTCGAGCAGCGGGCTGATGATCACCGCGCCGAGGACGACCCCCGCCTGGTTGCCCGCGCCGCCGAGGATGACCATCGTGTACACGGTGATCAGGAGCACGAAGTAGAAGGTGAGCGGGAACACGCTCGCGTTCAGCGCGGCGAACAACGTACCGGTCAGGGCGGCGACGGCGGCCCCGAACCCGAAGCTCATCAGCTTCAGCCAGTCGACCGGCATGCCCATCGACTCGGCCGCCAGCGAGTCTTCCCGCAGCGAGCGCCAGGCGCGACCCGTGCGGGACTCGTTGACGAAGCGGAGCGCCACGAAGACCACGGCGAAGAACGCGAGCGCGACGTACAGATAGGACACCGCGAAGACGCCCTGGTGCTCGACCACCAGGTTGTGCCCGAAGAGATTGAACGGATCGACGTTCAGGAGCCCGTTGGGGCCGCCGGTGAGGTTGTGCCCGAACGCGCTGTCACCGTTCGTCGTCAGTGTCTGGAACAGCTGCAGGAAGAAGAGCGTGACGATCGCGAGGTAGTCGCCGGTCAGGCGCCGCGACGGCAACCCGAGCAGGAAGCCGACGACCGCGCCGATCGCGACGATGAGGGGCACCGAGACGAGCGTCGGGAGGTGGATGCCGAACTTGTCAGAGTCGAGGATCGCGTAGACGTACGCGCCGATCCCGTAGAACGCGACGTAACCGAGGTCGAGCAGACCGCCCCAGCCGACGACCACGTTGAGGCCGAGCGCGAGCAGCATGTAGAGCACCGTGTCGAACCCGACCCGGCGCACATACCCACTCGATGAGAACGCCGGTAGCAACGAGAACGCAGCGACGAACAGCACGAGCCACACCCACCACGGAACGAGACGCAACCGCTCCTCGACGACGCCGAACCGGCGACGCTGGGAGTGGCGCGCGACCCACTCGTCCTGCCCGACCGCCGGGCCTTCGGCGGGGGTCTGCGAACCGTGCGGGGTGGAATCGCTCATTCGGACCTCAGACCTTCCGGATGTCGGCGCGCCCCAGGAGCCCCTGCGGGCGGAAGACCATGAAGGCGATCAGGATGGAGAAGACGACCAGGTCCGACCACTTGGTCGAGATGTAGCCCTGCGTGTAGGACTCGGCGAACCCGAGCATGAGCCCGCCCACCATCGCGCCCGGGATCGAGCCGATCCCGCCGATCACGGCGGCAGTGAAGCCCTTCAGCCCAGCGATGAAGCCGATCGAGACCGTGGTCGGGACGCGCAACGCGAACAGGACGCCCGCTGCGCCGGCGAGCGCAGAGCCTAGTACGAAGGTGAACACGATCACGCGGTCGATGTCGATGCCCATCATCGCCGCCGCCTCGCGGTCGAACGAGGTGGCGCGCATCGCCTTGCCCGTGCGCGTCCGGTTGACCAGGAACCAGAGAATCACCATCAGGACGAAGGCCGAAAGGATGGTGATGATCCGCAGCAGTGGCAGGCGCACGTTGCCGATGTCGATCCCCTTCAGGTAGAGCACACCGTTCGACAGGTCGAAGGTGTCGTAGTTGCGGGGGGTGGCGCCGAAGAGCAACTGCATCGAGTTCGCCAGGAAGAACGAGACGCCGAGCGCGCTGATCAGCGGGGCGATTCGCGGCGCGTCGCGGAGCGGCCTGTAGGCGAAGCGCTCGATCACCACGCCGAGCGCTGCGCACCCTGCCATCGCGGCGAAGGTGACCAGCACGAGCAGTAGCCAGATCGGCACGACCGGGTTCGACACGCCGCCGAGCAACTGCAGGACGCCGAAGCCGATGAAGGAGCCGACCATGAACACGTCGCCGTGTGCGAAATTCAGGAGCTTCAGAACGCCGTAGACGAGCGTGTAGCCGAGGGCGATCAGCGCATAGACGCTCCCCAGGGTGAGCGCGTCGATCGTGAGCTGGATGAACGTGTCCATGGTCTAACCGTCAGGGGCGGCCCGCAGACCGGGCCGCCCCTGAATGTAGTGCCGTGTCGCCCCGCCGGCTAGCCGACGAGCTTGTAGGAACCGTTCGACTGAATCTGGAAGATGTAGAACTTCGCGTTCAGCGGGTCGTTCGTCTTCGTCGACCAGCGGAAGTTCCCACCGAGGATCCAGTTGTTGATCTTCACCTTCTTGAAGTTGTGGAACACGGACAGACGAGTCGCGGTGCCGTGGCCCTGCTTGCAAGCAAGCGAGATAGCGTTCAGCGCGATCTGAGCCGCGCCGTAGCTCGGCGGGCCGAAGGAACCGACGGACTTGCCGGGGTTGGCTTTCCTCCAGCCTGCGACGATGCCTGCATCCGCCTTGATGCCGGTGATGTCGGGCGCAAAGTTGGACACGTAGGAGCCCGGCACCTTGAACTGCGTCGGGTCGTTCGATCCGTCGCCGCCAAACACCTTCGCCTTCTTCCCCTGCTCGAGCAACTGCTGGGCGAACGTCTGCGCATCGCCCGGCTTCTGCGTCGGGAAGAAGACGACGTCTGCGTCACTCGGCACCTTGGTCACGTACGCCGAGTAGTCGGTCGTCGTGTTGGGGGCCGACAGGCGCGTCGTCGACACGCCGGCCTTCTTCAGCGTCGCGTCGACGACCGCGGCGAGTCCAGTCGAGTAGGGCTCCTGGAAGTCCAGGATCACGACCTTCTTCACGTGCAGCGTCTTGATCATGTAGTTGGCGTCAGCGGGGCCTTGAATGTAGTCCCCGGGAACGTCGCGGAAGAACGCCGGGGTGCCCTGCAGGGGATCACCGGCCGTTCCGATCGTCAGGTCGGTGTGAGTTGCGGACGGCGAAATATGAGCGAGCTTCGCCTGGAAATAGGTCTTGGTCGACGCGACTACGGCGCCCGAGGTGGACGGACCGAGGATCGCGAGGACCGACTTGTCGCCGATGTACTTCTGAGCGAGCGCCTGCGCGGGTGCGGGGCCTTGCTCGACCGGCGTGTCGCCGAGGACGAACTTGACCTTGAGCCCGAGCTTCGGCGCGAGCGTCTTGACGGCATACGATGCCCAGCTGCCCTGCTCGACACCGAGGAAGCCGGCACCACCCGTCACCGGGGTGACGAGCGGGAGCGTGATGGTGTTCTTGCAGTTGAAGCTCGCGAGCGTCGTCGTCGCGACCTTCTGGGCGCCCTGCGCGCTCGCAGCCACGACGGAGGTCGTGAGAACCACGAGGGCGAGGCCGATCGCCTTCTTCATCTAGGTGTCCTCCTT
>JADGPE010000096.1 GCA_017882605.1 Thermoleophilia bacterium
GGCGTCGTCGTCCAGATCACGAGCGACTCGCCTGCGCGACCCTTGAGCGGAAAGCGAACGAACAGCGAAGGGTCGGCGCGGTCGACATACGAGCCCGTGAGCTCGTGCGCGGAGATCGAGGTTCCGCAGCGCGGGCACCACTCGGTCGAGCGATGGCCGAGGTAGAGCCAGCCCCGCTCGTGCACGATCGCGAGGAACTTCCAGATGTACTCGATGTTCGTGTCGCTGAACGTGAAGTAGTCGTTGCCCCAGTCCATCCACTGGCCGAGTCGCTTGGAGGCCTTCGTCAGCTCGTCCGCCGACCAGACGACGAGGTCCCGGCACTTGCGGGCGAACTTCTCGAGCCCGTACTCCTCGATCTCGGGCTTCGAGTTGAGGCCGAGCTCACGCTCCACCCCGACCTCGACCCAGAGCCCCTGGCAGTCGAAGCCGTTCTGGTAGCGCTGGTCGTAGCCCTGGAGCCCCTTGAAGCGCTGGAAGACGTCCTTCAGCGTCCTACCCCAGGCGGTGTGGACGCCCATCGTCTTGTTCGCGGTGACCGGCCCGTCGAAGAACGAGAAGATCGGACCGCCGCTGTTCCGCTCGCGGAGCTTGGCGAAGATACCCTGGGCCTCCCACCAGGCCAGAACCTCCTCTTCGAGGGCGGCATGATCGGGCACCGTCGGGAGGGGTTGAAAGACTTGCTCGGCCATCGGGAAGCGAAGTGTATTGAGCGACGTTCTCAACTAAGAGGGATCGGGTACCGGTCCCCCTGGTCAAGGAAAGGAAGCACATGGCAACTGATGTAACCGACGCGACATTCGAGAACGAGGTCCTCCAGAGCGGCGAGCCCGTGCTCGTCGATTTCTGGGCGGAGTGGTGCGGCCCCTGTCATGCGGTCGCCCCCGTGCTCGAGAAGATCGCCGAGGAGCGGAATCTGAAGCTCGTCAAGGTCAACATCGACGAGAACCAGGATCTGGCGATTCGCTACGGGATCCAGTCGATCCCGAACATGGTGCTCTTCGAAGCAGGCCAGCCGAAGGCTTCCGCCGTCGGCGCCATGCCGAAGGGGATGCTCGAGCGCTCGCTCGGCCTCGGCGAAGAGACACCCGCCGCGTAGCGAGGAACTGCGGCAGGGGCCGGATTGCCGGCCTCTGCCTCTCCCTCAGACGACTTAGCTCTTCTCCTCGGGCTCGAGAAAGCTCGTGAAGGCAGCGTGCTTGGAGAGGAAGTCCTCGATCTCGGCCACGCCGGCACCCGCCCAGTCCTCGAGCCAGGTCTCGGCGAGGTCGTCCTCGATGCGATGAAGGCCGCGTTCGCTCATGGGGGCATGATCGACGGCATATCTGGGAGTGGCCATGGGCCGTTCGGCTCAACTTGGCGGTGCCGAGGGCCTACGGCGGCGGGTAGCGTTGGCCCGGCTTGCCCCGCTCATCAGCCACCTCGCACGAGCTAGCCCGGGTCGAGTTGCTCGCCGGCCTTCCGGGCCAGACGCTCGCCGTGCTCGCCAAGCGCATGGTTCGCGAGGAGGTCGCTCCCGGCACGGCGGTGGTCCGCGAAGGCGAGGCCGGCGACCGGTTCTACGTCGTGTTCGCCGGCATGCTCAGCGTGACGAACCGCGACATGGGCGAGCGCGTGATCCTGCGGCCGGGCGACTACTTCGGCGAAGTGGCGCTCGCGATGGACGTTCCCCGAACCGCGACCGTGACGGCGATCACACCAGCGGTCGTCGCGAGCTGCGACCGCGCCACCTTCGACGAGCTCCTGCGTCCGCTCTTCGCGGACGACTAAGCGGCGCTCTCGGCAAGCACGGCGTCGCTGAAGCCCGGCCACGCCTCCCTCGCCCAGTCGCCGAACTCGAGGTCGGTGAGCACACCGCAGGCGATGCCCGCGTCAGGGTCGACCCAGAGGAAGGTGCCCGAGCGACCGAAGTGGCCGAAGGTGCGCGACGAGTTGCGCGCACCCGTCCAGTGCGGCTGCTTGCCGTCGCGCAACTCGAAGGCGAGGCCCCAGTCGTTCGGGTCCATCCGGCCCAGGCCCGGCAGAACACCGGCGAGCCCTGGGAACTGGACCGACGTCGCCTCCGCGAGCGTCTCGGTCGCGACGAGCGTGGGCGCGAGCAGCTCACGGCCGAGCTTCAGCAGATCGTCGAGCGGACCGGTGTAGCCCCACGCCGGCGAGCCCAGCAGCTCGCCGGAGAGCGACAACGGGTCCAGGATCGCGGCCCGGAGATAACGCTCGAACGACATCTCCGCGTGGAGCGCGATCAGTTCTGCCGCCGCTTCGATCCCGGCGTTCGAATAGCTCCGCCGCTGCCCCGGCGGCATCAGCGGCGGCCCTCCGTCCAGCGGCAGCCCCGATGCGTGCGCAAGCAAATGCCGCAGCGTCGACCCGGGAGGACCGGCGGGCTCGTCGAGATCGACCGTCCCCTCCTCGACCGCGACGAGCGCGGCGAGCCCCGTGAGGAGCTTCGTCACCGACGCCCAGGGCAGCGGCGCGTCAGGCGGCCCGCGTGTTCCGAGCTCGCGGTCGGCGCGCGTCACGCCGGCGGCCGCCGTCTCGGCGCCCCAGGCGTCGATGGTTCGCAGCGCCTCCACGGCGAGTGATACTAGGTGGATGGAGCGTCGGCTCATCTCCTCGGGCTCGTCCTGGGAGGAGCGGTACGGCTACAGCCGGGCGGTCGTCACCGGAGCCCACGTCCACGTCGCGGGGACGGCGCCGATCATGCCCGACGACGCTGACCCTCCGGCCGACCCGTACGGACAGATGCGCCGGTGCCTCGAGATCGCGGAGGCGGCTCTCCGCGAGGCGGGCGCGAGCATGGCGGACGTCGTGCGGACGCGTGTGCTGATGACCGACGCCGGGTACGCGCCCGCCGTGATGCGCGCGCATGGAGAGGTGTTTGCCGAGATTCGCCCCGCCTGCACGGGAATGGTGGTCGGACTGCTCGACCCACGCTGGCTTGTCGAAGTCGAGCTCGAGGCGGTGATCTCGTGAAGCAGATCCACCCTGCATCGATCACGGGCAAGAGCAGCGGTTTCGCGGCGGGCGGCAGCGTCCTCGATCACGCATTCGGGGAGGGCGACGCCTACACGCTCGGCGTCGAAGAGGAGTACATGCTCCTCGACAGCGAGACGTTCGACCTCGTCCAGCACATCGACACCGTCCTCGCGGCGGTGCAGGGGCACGAGCTCGAGCCGCGGATCAACGCCGAGCTGATGCAGTCGGTGCTCGAGATCGCGACGCCCGTGTGCCACACCGCGGCCGACGTCGAAGCGCAGCTCGTGCAGCTCCGCACCTACGTGAGCGGCGTGGCGCGAGAGCAAGGCCTGCGCGTCGGCTCGGCAGGCACACATCCCTTCTCCCTCTTCGAGCGGCAGCGGATCACGGCGAAGGACCGCTACCGCGCGCTCGTCGACCAGATGCAGTACATCGCGCGCCGCGAGCTGATCTTCGGGATGCACGTGCACGTCGCCGTCGACGATCCGGAGAAGGCGATCCAGGTCGTCAACGCGCTGATCGGTCACCTCGCGGAGCTCGTCGCGCTTTCGGCGAACTCACCGTTCTGGCGTGGCGAGCCGACAGGCCTCGCGTCGTCGCGACACATGGTGTTCGCCGCATTCCCCCGTTCGGGGCCGCCGCCGCGCTTCGTGGACTACGCCGACTACGCAGAGGTCGTCGGCCAGCTCGAGCGCACCGGTTGCATCGCCGACTACACGCACATCTGGTGGGACATCCGGCTGCACCCGCGTCTCGGGACGATCGAGATCCGCATCTGCGACGCCGTGACGCAGCTCGAAGACGTCGTCGCGATCACCGCGTACTGCCAGGCGCTCGTGAAGTACTACTCCGAGCGCTTCGACGCCGGCGACGAGGTCCCGTCGTTCCATCGGATCCTGACGACGGAGAACAAGTGGCTCGCCGCGCGCTACGGGCTCGAGGCGCCGGTGATGGATCTCGTCACGGGCAGGCGGAACCGGATGTCCGTTGCACAGGTGGTTCGCAGGACGCTGAAGCTGATCGCACCGCACGCAAAGGAGCTCGGCTCGGAGGCCGAGCTCGCCGGCATCGAGCAGATCCTGCGCCG
>JADGPE010000026.1 GCA_017882605.1 Thermoleophilia bacterium
CCTGCGGGCGTACGACGGATCGCCGATCTGGTGTCGCACGGTGATGACGCTCGTCCGGGACGGGGCCGGACGGCCCGAGCACCTGACCGCGATGGTCGAGAACATCGACGACCGGAAACGTGCCGAAGCAGAGCTCCTTCATCGCACGATTCACGACGCCCTCACGAGGTTGCCGAACCGGCAGCACTTCCTCGAACGGCTCGCGCAGGCGCGCGCCGCCCGGTCGGGGCAGGATCTCGACATCGGAGTCGTCTTCATCGACCTCGACAACTTCAAGCACGTGAACGACTCCCTCGGCCACGAGGCCGGCAACGAAGTGCTCGTCGCGGTCGCGGCTCGCCTCCGTGCCGCCGTACGTCCCGCCGACATCGTCGCTCGATTCGGCGGCGACGAGTTCCTCGTGCTCGCCGACCGGCTCAACGATGCCCGGGACGCAACGCAGCTTGCGTGGCGCCTGGCGAACTCGCTTCGGACACCATTCTCCGTCTCCGGCACTGAGATCACCGTCACGGCCAGCTTCGGCGTCGCGACCTCCCGGGATCACGGCGAAGCCGACGAGGATCTCGTCCGCAAGGCCGACGCGGCGATGTACACCGCGAAGCAACGGGGAAGCAACCGAGTCGCAGTCTTCGGGGAGCTCGAGGAAGCCGGCGCCGCACTGACCGCCTGAAGCGGTCAGCGGGCCGGGCCGGCAACACACATCTGCTCGTTCACTTCTGGGCCGCCCTTGGCTTTGCCACCTCGACCTGATAGGTGGGCCGGGTAGGAAACCGACCAAGAGGAGAGCCAGATGAAGGGCGTCGATGCCAACGGGGCAAAAGGGGCTATCGATTGGCGCCGTGTGCGGGCGGCTGGATTTCAATTCGCCTTCTTGAAGGCGACCGAAGGGCGCACGTTCGACGATGAGCGCTTCGGCTTCAACCGTCGCGCAGCGAAGGCTGCGGGCCTGGTCGTCGGTGCGTATCACTACGCGCGGCCTGACAACAACTCGCCGGAGGCAGAGGCACAGCACTTTCTCCGTGTCGCACGTCCGTCGCGCGGCGAACTGCTTCCCGCTCTCGACTGGGAGACCGACCCGCCGTCGGCAGCGTGGGCTCTTCGCTTCCTGGACGCTGTCGAGACCGAAATCGGGACACCGCCCATCCTCTACACCTTCCCCGACTTCCTGCGCCGGACGGGTCACTTCGACGACTTCCACCGGTTTCCGCTCTGGTACTCCCGGTTCGGCCCGAACGACGGCCAGCCGCATCCGGCGAATCCACCACAGGGCTTCCGCTTCGTCATTCATCAGTTCACGTCCGCCGGCCACGTCGACGGCATAAGCGGCAAAGCCGATCTCGACCTGCTGAAGCTCGACTCGCTCCGACCGCTCGTTTTCGATCCTGACGGAGGAGCAGACGGAGGAGGCGGCCCGGCGAGCGCCGACGACAGCCCCGCCGAGGCCGAGGCGGAACTGCCGCCGAATCCCGAGGGCGATGGCTTCGCCGGCCGCTCATTCGACAACGCCGACCGCGAGCGCCTCGAGGTGGAGGACTTCGACCAGGTTCCGGAGGAGTAGCGCCCGCCCCACACGCGAACTGTCCACTCCTCGAACTGGACGCGCGTGTGTCCTACACTCACGACAATCTGCGGACGATGTTGATCGGGCGGGAAGGAGAGCAAGCGCGGCTCGAGGCGCTGTTCGAGGACGCGCGCCGTGGCCGGAGTGGTGCGCTCGCCGTCGTCGGAGAGCCCGGGGTGGGCAAGACGGCGCTGCTCGAAGACGCGCGTGAGCGCGCGGCGGACCTGCGGGCCCTGGCAGCTACCGGCGTCGAGAGCGAGTCCGAGCTGCCATTCGCCTCGCTGCACGAACTGCTCGGCCCGGTGCTCGAGCTGTTGCCGCGAATCCCGCCTGCTCAGGCGCGCGCACTTGCCGCAGCGCTCTCACTCGAGGACGGCGCCGCCGACGTGCTCGCAGTGTCGGTCGGGACCCTGTCACTGATCGTCGAGGCTGCCGAGGAAACTCCCGTCCTCGTCCTGCTCGACGACGCGCACTGGTTCGATCGCGCGTCGGTGCAGGCGCTGGCCTTCGCCGCGCGCCGTCTGAGAGCGGAGCAGGTCGCCGTGCTGGCCGCCTTCCGGCCCGAGACCACCCCGGACTTCGAGCACCTACCACGACTCGAGCTGCGACGGCTCGAGCCCGAGGACGCACGCTCTCTCCTGCGGACACGCTCAGCCACGGTCTCGCCGGCCGACGAAGTGCGCATCCTCGCTGCCGCAGAGGGGAATCCCCTTGTTCTGCTCGAGCTGCCGGTCGAGCTCGCCCTCGACCTGCCGCCGTCGTCGACGCAGCACGAGCGCCTCGAGCGGACATTCGCGCGGCGTGTGACCGTCCTCCCTGAAGCGACGCAGTTTGCGCTGCTCCTCGCAGCCGCCGAGTCAGAGGCGCGAACCGTTCGCATCGCGAGCGAAGCTCGAGGAGCGGATCACGCCCTCGCTGCGGCAGAAGCGGCGGGGCTCGTTCACATCGAGGACGGCGCCGTCGTCTTCCGTCACCCTGTCGTGCGCTCCCTCGTGTATTCACGGGCGACTGCGCGCGAGCGCGCCGCGGCGCACCGTGCGCTTGCAGCCGTACTGGAGGGCGCGGCTGAACGCGACCGCCGCGCGTGGCACCTCGGTGCCGCAGCTGAAGAAGTCGACGAGGAGGTCGCGGCGCTGCTCGAGCAGACGGCGGACCGCGCGATGGCGCGAGGCGGTCACGCAGCGGCCGCCCGCGCGCTCGAACGGGCGGCGCGCCTCTCGCCCGAGCCGGGCGATCGCGCTCGGCGGCTTCATGCCGCGGCACAGTCCGAACGTCGTGGCGGCGGCGTGACGAAGGCGGGAGCCCTCCTCGAAGAGGCGCTCTCGCTGAGCGTCGATCCGTTGCTTCGCTTCGACCTGCTCTTCGACCTTCGCGCGCTTCGTGAGTGGACGGACGCACGGGACCCCGAGTCAGAGCTCCTGAACGCGCTCGAAGACCCGCGCCTGGATGACGAGCGGCGCGTGAAGCTGCTCGTGCTCCTCGCAACGCGGCGGATGGACGGCTTCGATGCTGCAGGAGCCGCCGCGCTCGCACCTGACCTGGAGCGGTACGCGGCGGGGGCAGGCGCCGACCGCGCGGGCCGCGCGCGCGCGACCGCCGGGATCGCGCACCTGCTCGCCGGAGAGCGTGACGAAGCGATCCGCTGCTTTCGCGCGCCGGCTCCGCATCCGGATCAAGCGACCATGGCCGCCTTCGACTACATGTCACTCGAGTGGTACGACGAGCTCCGCGCGTCGCTCTCCGACACGATCGCCGAAGCCCGCCGGACGGGGAATCTCCATCGCATCATGTGGAACCGGAGCTGTGCCGCACACCTCGAGCTGCGTCACGGCCGGTTGGGGGCAGCCGAGGCGGCGGCCGCGGAGGCGCTGCGGATGGGCGAGCTGCTCGGCGACCCCAAGGCGCCGATCGCCTGCGCAGCGCTGGCGGGGATTCAGGCGTGGCGCGGCGAGATCGAGGCGTGCACGGCCAACGCTCGCCGGGCCGCGGCGAGCGCCCGCTCGGCGCACGACCTCTTTCCCGAGGGTCTCGCACGCGGGGCGCTTGCCCTGCTCGCGCTCGGCAGAGGCGACCCGGCGGATGCCGTCGCCGAGCTCGAGCCACTCGCAGACGTCTGGGCCAAGAGCACCGTGCGCAACCCCGCCGCCACGCCGTTCATTCCCGATCTCGTCGAGGCCTATGCGCTCGAGGGCAGCGACGCGGAGGCTCGCCACCTGCTTGCCCGGTTCGCACCGCTCGCGGCGTCGGCTGAAAATGTCTGGATGCTGGGCGCGTGCGCGCGCTGCGAGGGCCTGCTCGCGAGCGCCGAGACGTTCGAGGAGCCGTTCGCGCGCGCGCTGGAGCTGCTCGAGTCGTCGCCGTACACGCTCGACCTCGCACGGGCTCGGCTTGCATTCGGTGTGCGGCTCCGCCGCACCGGACGCCGGCGCCTGGCGAGAATCCAGCTGCAGGCCGCGCACGAGTCGTTCGCCGCCGCCGGAGCAACCTCCTGGCAGCAGCGGGCGGGCGTCGAGCTCCGCGCGCTCGGCGTTCGGGTCTCGCCCGAGACGGCTCCTTCGGTCGATCTCACCCCGCAGGAGCTCGCGATCGCGACCCTCGTTGCCGAGGGGAAATCGAACAAAGAGGTCGCCGCGGCCGTGTATCTGAGCCCGAAGACCGTGGAGTACCACCTGGCAAACACCTTTCGCAAGCTGAACATCCACTCCCGGGTGGAGCTCGCCCGCTTGATCCCCGGCAACGACTAGGGAAATACCCGAGGCGACCGGGCGCCGGCATCTCCATCCTGGCTCGAACACAGCGCCATGCGTCCACTCCCCTTCTCGATGCAATTCCGCGGTCACGCCACCTGGCTCGAGCCGGGTGTCCTCCTCGCCCACGCGACCGCTCCGAGCTCGGCGCTCGTCACGCTGATCGACAGCGTGGGCGTGCACGGCTCGCTCGAGACGCGCGACGGCGACGAGGCCCACCTCGAATGCCGGCTGACCTTCCAGGACGATCGTTCCTTCTCCGAGCTCGGCACGATCAGCTTCGGCAACGGCAACGCGCTCCGCTTTCGCAGCAGTGCCGACGGCACGCTGACGAGAAGCGCCGACCCAGAGTTGCGACATGGAGCAAATGTCTGGGAGATCGACGGCGGAGCGGGCGCGTTTCGAGGCGCATCCGGCAGGATCGTCTCGAACTTCCTCATCTCCGACACCGGCGATCTGACGGATCACCAGCTCGGGCTCGTCTTCATCCCCTGAGCGGCGGCGACGCCCGTGCCCGCGGCGGGTGACCTCGGCTCAGTCGCACATGCTGACGCTCGCGACCAGCGCCGACACGCGCCCGGCGGCCACGCGCGCGAACAGCCCCGGAAAGGCGCCGCCTCCGACCTCGCGGCATATTTGGCGTGTGACGAGCCAGTAGCCGGATCGACCGGAGTCGGGGCGCTGCAAGGCGAACGGGTAAAGCCGGCGCAGTCGTCCCACAGGGTCGCCGACACGCAGGCCGACCGCTGTCCGCCACGCACTTCGGCTCGTCACGGTGACGACGAACGCACCGCCGGCCTTGCAGGGGTCACGGGCGTCTGAGCCGATGAGGCCGAAGTCGACCGTCAAGCCGAGGCGGGGCCACGTGACGAGGCAGGAGCTCGGGCCACGCCGCGCGACTCGCGTGCGGTCGCTGCCGAGCACCGCGGCGACCTGAGGGAAGTTCGAAGACCCGAGCCGAATCGGACCGGCCCTGCGGTCGGCTTGGATCACGTAGGGCTTGGCCGCGGCCTCGGCGACTTCGACAACAGTGACGAAGGCAACCGCAACCAGGATGAGCCGGAAGGGCATCGTGCCCTCGAACCTAGCCGATCCGGCTCGTCGTGAGCGGCGACCGGCAATGTTTGAGTTCGCGCGCCCGCGCACATAGGTCCAGCATGAGGATCCGCATCCGTCAGGTGCCCCCGACGCCGGGCAGCGAATGCGACACCGCCTATGCGGTGCACCTCGACCGGCAAGGCGAGCCGAACGTCACGATCGAGTACGCCGCGGCCGGCGACGGCCGCTACGCCAGCTCTTCACACGCACGCCATCTCGTGCAGGACTATCTCGGCCGCGGCGAGCGGCCGCCCAGGAGGATCGTCGTCGACCGGACCGGGTACGCCA
This sequence comes from Thermoleophilia bacterium, assembly GCA_017882605.1. GTDB lineage: Bacteria > Actinomycetota > Thermoleophilia > Gaiellales > Gaiellaceae > PALSA-600. The sequence continues at coordinate 5,695 of JADGPE010000026.1, forward strand.
GGCCGCGGTAACGGCAGGCTCAGAGTTCGCGCAGCGCAGCAACGACGTCGGCGATCGAGTGGACGATCCTGCCGCACGACTCGATCGCGCCGGAGACGAAGAGGTTCATGCCGCCTCCGACGACGTTCTGCTGCCGGCGGCGTTCGAGCCTGAGGTCGGTCGAGATCGCGACGATGCCGCGGTAGTTCTCACCGCCGCTTCGCACGAGCTCGGCGAACATCCCGATCTCGCACGCTGTGCCGTCGTCGACCATGGCGCCGTCGAGCCAGGCGACGAGCGCGTTTGCCGAACGGAGACCTTCGGCGTCGACCCGGTAGACCTGCTCGACGGTCACATCGGCGAGCTCGGAAAAGTTCTCGTGCGGCACGAAGCAGTCGAAGCCCTCCGCGCGCAGCCGTGCGGCCAGCAGGTCGAGCCAGGTGCGTTCGGCTTCGGAGAAGAGCGGACCGGCGACGTAGAGGCGCAAGGCGCCGCACGCTACCCGAGCTCGGCCCGCAAGCGGCGCGATCCGCGGAACGCTCCCCTGCACAACGGCCCGTCGCGCATCCCTCAAACGAGGGATCCGACTGAGCGGCCAGGGCGCGGGCGTCCCTGGGTGGGGAGGGAGAAAGAGGACGCGCTGCTCGGCCTGGAGCCGCATCGAATCACTCGATCGAGGGAGAGCGGTACGACCAGGTGAAGGGCATAACCCAGGAGACAGGATCCGGCCGTCGCGTGGGGCGAGCGGCCGGCGGTCATGCAGCGCGGTGCTGATCTGCTCGGCGGCACTTCAGCCACGGGCGGATCGCCCGCGAGTGCGATCGCAGGGTGGCCCCGGCGAGCAACCGAGGCCACCCCGCTCCAAGCGGGGCTCGACACCCCGACGACGACGTCAGCCCAGGAAGTGGACTCGCATCGTCACGTTCGAGATGTCGTAGCTCGTCGCCCCGGTGACCTGACAGAGGAACTCGACGGTGGTGGGGCCGTCGGCGGTGACGACACCTGCCGAGGTCCCACTCGACGTGCCGCCGGCCGTGGTGCCCACGCCAGACGCGCCGCTGAGATTGCCGTTGAAGCGGTAGCCGCAGTTGAGGTACTCGTCGACCGCGCCGGTGTTGTGAACCGTGAGGTTCGTGAAGATCACGTAGTCGCCGGACGCCGGGAGCGACGTGCTCGCGATCGGCGTCATGTCGGCGTAGTTCGACTGGTCGGCCCCCGCGACGGTGGTCGTCGAGACGCCGGTTCCCGCCGCCCCCTGGGGCCCAACCGGGCCTGCAGCACCTGCCGCCCCGTCGGCACCGGGAGCGCCCGTGGCGCCCTTCGCGCCGGTGGCGCCCTTCAGCCGGCGGATCGCGCCGGGGCTGAGGACATTCGCGCCGACCGAGCCGTTCCTGAAGTCGGCGCCCGTCAGAGAATGATCCAGCACATCGGCGCCGGTGACGAAGAGCCGTGTCCCAGCGACGGCGGTCCCGCCCAACGCGAGGAACAGAGCGAGCGTCGCGATCACGTTCGCGTAGCTGAGGTGGGAGAAGATCCGCATCGTGCCTCCGAGAGGGTCGTGTGGGTCGAGCGGGTCGCTCGTTCGAGGGAGATCGACCCCGCCCCGGCCCGAGATCTCCCCCGAAGAGGGATCGGCGCGTCACCCGTTCGGGCGGCGCAGAAGCGCGGGCCCCCGCGGACCGGTTCACGACCTGGGGGCGCTGCAGCGCGGATGCGCGGCGACTCGCGCGACGGAGCGTTCGCTCGATTTCGGTGTGCCGTCGGCGTATCGCACGCCGCTCTGGAGGCCCGCCAACGAAGGCTCGTCCTCCAGATGGAAGAAGAGCAGCATCTCGACGGTCGGCTGACAGGCCGCGAGTGCGATCGCCGTCGTGTAGTAGCGCGCCTGCGTCGCCTCGTCGACCGTCGGCACGACCTCCCTGCCCGAGTAGAGCGACGCCTCTCCGGGCGGAATCGTCGTCTCCACTCCGTACTCCCCGTAGACGATCGACAGGCTGCGCCCCGGTTGGCCCGTTCCCCCGAAGGCTTGCTCGAGCAGGTCCACGAGCTTGTCGTAGTCGGCGATGCCGATCGACGTCGTGCGAGGATGCCGAAGCGTCGGCGGCACGCGCGCGCTCTCGCCGTAGGGGTGGACCGAGAGCGCGTCCATGATCGGACGACTGCGGTGCGACGCGCGGTACGCCTTGCCGAGGTCAAGGAGGAACCGGGTCGGCGAGTGCGTCGGCCGCGAGCCCGACGGATCATCGCCCCCGCGCGACGCCAACCCGCCTCCGATCACCTGCACGTTCTCGCGCGCCGCCTTCACGGCATCGTAGGTAGCCGCGAGAAGCGGCTCGAACGAGCTCGCCGCGGCATCGCCGCCGGCAGCGTCGAACTGCGGCAGCCAGAAGAGGTTGAGATTCGGCTCGTTCCCGACGATCAGATCATCGACGTCCGGCAGCGAGCGCACGAGCGACGCGGCGTACGCGGCAAAGTCGCCCCGGTCGGCCGGCGTACGCGGAGTTTCGCCGCTGAACTGATAGACGGCGACGATCGGCCGGATGCCTCCCGCTGTGGCCGCTCTCGTCGCAGCTTGCAGCGAGGTGAGCTCCGCGGCCGACGGCGCCCGCGCGCCGCGCGTCCAGACCGAGCTGAAGACGACCGCCCGAAAGCCGGAGCCGGTTGAGCGGCGCAGCTCAGCGCTGGGGCTCCCCGCCTTCGCAGCATCCTCGACGACACCGACGACGAGCCCACGGCGGGCGGGTCCCGAGCCGCAACCGGCTGCGAGGAGCAAAGCGCCGACAACGAGCACAGCCCGATACACCACAGACTGGGCCTTCCCCGATCCGGAGCGCCGCAAGCGTTCTCGACGCCCAGCAGTGCCTCGATCGAGTTTTAGGTTTCCCGGCGCACTGGCGATAGACAAAGCACCACGGCGTCTTGTGCGTCGTTTGGACGATCCGCCCCGAAAACGGACCGCCGCACGATTGGTGACGCAGCTGGCGTCGCCGAACACGTTCAACGGGAAGGACCCTCTTGAAGTTTCTCAAGTACTCGGCTCTCGCAGCTCTGCTCCCGCTTGCGCTCGTCGCGACGCTCGCATTCGCTGGAGCGACCGAGGCTGCAGGGACAGCCGTGCCACTCGGCACAGCCGGCTCGTTCGTGGTTCTCGCAGGCGCGGGGATCACCAACACCGGTCCAACCACCCTGAACGGTGACATCGGCACCTACCCGACGCTGACCGAAACGGGCACCGCGTCGCTCACGATCACCGGCACGAACCACGCCGGCGATGCTGTCACCCAGCAGGCAAAGAGCGATCTGATCACCGCTTACAACAGCGCGGCCGGCCAGGGGCCGACCACGTCCGTCCCCGCTGATCTTGGCGGCCAGACGCTGACACCCGGCGTCTACAACTCCGCGTCCGCCCTCGGGCTGACCGGCAACCTGACGTTGAATGCGGGCGGTGACCCGAACGCGGTCTTCGTCTTCCAGGCCGGTTCGACACTGACGACCGCCTCCGGCAGTTCGGTCAGCCTGATCAACGGCGCCCAGGCCTGCAACGTCTACTGGCAGGTCGGCAGCTCAGCGACCCTCGGCACCGCGTCGCAGTTCCGGGGCACCGTGCTCGCGCTGACGAGCATCACACTGACAACAGGTGCGACCGTCGAAGGACGGGTGCTCGCAAGGAACGGCTCGGTCACGCTCGACACGAACACGATCACCGCCTCGACCTGTTCCACTCCTGTGGCAACGACGAGCGCCGGAACAACCTCGGCAACGACCACGACCAAGACCACAACGACCACACCGAAAACGACCACAACAACCCCGACTCCGGTGTCGGCCTCGAAGGCGGCCAAGGCCAAGGTCGTCGCAGCCAAGAAGGCCGCCGCGAAGAAGGCAGCCGCAGCGAAGGCACACCGCACGACGGGCAAGGCGACGTCGACGGCGACCAGCACGTCCACCTCGATCTCGCGCGGGCACGCCAGGCCGCCCGTGCATCACGTCGCGTTCACCGGCTAGATCGATGTCGGCGCTCCTCTGGCTCGTGGGACTGCTCGCCGCAACTGCGGTGGGCAGCTCCACGGCCGGCGCGCAAGACCAGGCTCGGACGGACGTCCCTCGCACGCAGGAACTCGCCGCGCTGACCGCGCCGCACGCTGCACGAGCGGCACCGCGCCGAAGCTCGACACGGCTGCTCATCGTCGCCGCGCGCCGCCCGCTCACGAACGAGCAGACCGTGCTGCCTGTCGTCGCTCACGCAACGAGCGCCGACGGCGATCACTGGCTTCGCGTGCGGCTTCCCGGACGGCCGAACGGACACACCGGCTGGATCGAGCGCGCCAAGACGATCAGGCGTGTGACCCCCTGGCACCTCGTCGTCAAGCTGTCGAGCCGCAAGGTGATCGCCTATCGCAACGGCGCAGCCGTTCGGACGTTCTCCGCCGTGATCGGCAAGCCCTCGACGCCGACGCCAATGGGCGCCTTCTTCGTCGAGGAAGCGGTCCAGCTTTCGGCGAGCGAGGTGGGCAGCCCCTTCGCACTCGCCCTCAGCGCGCGCTCGAACGTGCTGCAGGAGTTCGAAGGAGGCTCGGGCCAGATTGCCATGCACGGCCTCGCGCACGTCGGCGGCGTTCCAGGCACAGCGATCTCGCACGGTTGCGTCCGCCTCGACGCCAAGACGATGACCTGGCTCGTCGCACGGATCGGTCCCGGTGTGCCGGTGACGATTCGCGGCTGAGCGCGAACGCCGGGGCGAGCCGCCCCTCAGCCGCCGGCCGGCAGACAGACCCCGCCCTGGTAGGCAGGGCCCATCGTGCGGCGAACGAGAGCCGCCGCCTTCGTCAGCCGCTCGAGCTCGACCGAGTGGTAGGCAATTCCGTACAGGCGATGGAGCTCGACCGGCAGCCCGGTGCGGGCGCAGGCCTCGGTCAGCGCCTCGTCCGCTGTGAAGCGGCCCATATGGACACTTTCGTGGACGAGGACATCTACAGCCCAGGCGACCTGCAGCTCGTTCGAGCGCCGCGTGGAAGCGTTGAGCCCGAGTCGAAGTCCGTTGCAGACGTACGGGCTCAAGTGGAGCTCGCCGAGCTGAATGAGGCTGAAACCGTCGTACTCGTCCGCAGCGGCAGGCGACAATCCGACCGCTTGCAGGGCCTGCGCCCAGCCCCGCGCGCTGTGGGCACACGAGACGACCAGTGACCGTCCGCTCAGGCGGTCGGCCTCTGTCCCGATCCACGCGTCGGAGCGCCTCACCGAGGACGGAGCTGATCGATCCGCGATCGTCGCTGCCTGTGCCGCGGCGGAGGCGAAGCAGACGCAACACAGCGCAGCGAGAGCAATGACCCCTCGAGCCGATCTACAGACCATCATGCCTCCATCAGGTGTGGGGTGTGGGCACTCCCCGCACCAACGTCCTCAGCATCACGCCCGCCTCACCCGCCCGTGCTCCTCGGACGAGCGGACAGGTGCTCCCCGAAGGGCTAGGCACGCTCTCGGTCGTCGAGCAGACGCTCGAGCCGCTCAGGAGCTTCTGGCCGGCCGAAGAGCGCGCGTCGAGGGTTTGCTCCGCGCTCAGGTCACGGCTAGCTCGCGGCGAGCCCCCGGTTCTTCGGGAAGAGCGCGCGGCCTTGCTCCACGTCCAAGCTATCGAGCACTGTCGCGATTCGTTCTGCGGCTGCGGGTAGGAACGGTGCGAGTTCGCTCGCTATGACCTGGGAGGCATCGATGGCCGAGAGGAGCACAGCGTCGAGCTGCAGCGACGCCTCGCTGTCGCCTGCGTGAGCAGCCTTCGCGAGTTTCCATGGCTCGGTCGCGGAGATGAAGCGGTTGGCCTCGGAGACGACCTCCCAGAGCGCGTCCGCGGCGGCACGGAGGTCGCAAGTGGCAAGCGCTTGGTCGATCGCGGAAGGCAGCGAGCCGGAGAGGTCAGCGAGAAGCCATGACTCCGGGTGCGTGGTCTCGTGTTGCGGGACGCCGTTCGGCCGCTCACGGCTGACGAGTGTGATCGTCCGGTTGATCAGATTGCCGAGGCCGTCCGCGAGCTCGTTCGCGCGGGCGGCGAGCTGCGCTTCGTGGAAGTCGGCGTCGCCGCTGCGCGGCACGTCGCGTAGAAACCACCAGCGGAGCGCGTCGGGTCCGTAGCGTCGGACGAGGTCGGTTGGGTCGATCGCGTTGCCGAGTGACTTCGAGAGCTTCTGGCCCGCGGCGGTGAGGTAGTCATGCACGAAGATCGTGGTTGGCAGCGCCTCGCCCGCGGAGAGAAGGATTGCGGGCCAGTAGATCGCGTGGAACCGGATGGTCCCCTTGCCGACCACGTGCAGCCGTTCCCGGCTCTCGCTCCACCACTTGCGATAAAGCTCGCTCTGGTTGGCGTAGTCGAGTGCGGTGATGTAGTTGGCGAGTGCGTCAAACCAGACATAGACGACCTGGCCGGGGTCGCCTGGCACGGCGATGCCCCAGCCGTGAGCGCGTTCGGTCGCACGGGAGACGCTGAAGTCGGTCAGACCGCTCCTGATGAACGAGAGCACCTCGTTGCGGCGGTGCTCAGGCTCGATCTTCAGACGCCCGCTTTCGACCAGATCGAGCAGAGCCCGATGGTAGTTCGAGAGGCGGAAGAACCAGTTGCGCTCGACGACCAACTCGGGCGCCTCCCTGTGTTCGGGACAGAGACCGTCGATCAGATCATCGGGAGCGAGGAACGCTTCGCACCCGTTGCAGTAGAGGCCCTCGTAGTCGCGTTGGTAGAGATCGCCTGCCTCGGCGCACGACCGCCACAAGCGCTCGACGCCCGGACGGTGGCGGGGATCGGTGCTCGTGCGGATGAAGTCGTCGTTCGAAAGCTGCAGCGTCTCACCGAGATCGGCGAATCGGCCCGCCTTTTGCGCGACGAACTCCGCAACCGGCACCCCGGAGGCGATCGCGGCATCGACGTTCTTGAGCGCGTTGTCGTCGGTCCCGCTCAAGAAGCGAACGGCGTCGCCGCGCCGGCGGCGATGCCGAGCCAACACGTCGGCCTGGACGAACTCCAACGCGTGCCCGAGGTGCGGGTCGCCATTCACGTAAGGGATGGCGGTCGTGACGTAGAAACGCTTCGCGTTCACCGGTACTCCATTTCTGGCCTCGCAGGGCCAGCACCGATGCACGTGTCGGCCCCACTTGCGGGAGGCCGTTGATCGACGAGAAGGACTAGAACGCGCCGAAAGGCCCTGGAATCAGGGCCATCATCAGAGTCAGCAGAGGGCGCGCGAACATCTCGAGAACATAGCGGAGCACCCGGCCTGCCCGTCGCGATCGGTCGCGAGAGCGACTCCGCCAATCCTCCTACAGGTAGTTCGCCGTGTCCATCGGCGACGACGGACCGTAGAGGGCGGTGTTGGCCTCCCGGACTGCGGTCACATAGCCCGACCGCTCGTAGAGCTCCTCGTCGGTGCCGGCCGGGACCGCGAGCAACCCGCGCACCTCGTCGACGGTCGCGTAGCCCTTGCTCTTCAGCCAGCCGCTCAGCCCGTCGAGCAGAACCGCTGCGTGCTCGTGGCCGTGCCGGAGCAGCGCCGAGGCGGTCATGACCACATCGGCGCCGGCGAGGAGGTACTTCGCCACGTCGTCCGCGGTGTCGACGCCGGTGGTGGCCGCGAGTGAAGCCCGCACCCGGCCGCGCAGGAGCGCAATCCAGGTGCGCGGCAACCGGGCCTCCGCCGGGCTCGAGAGCCCGACCTGCGGCACCACCGTCAACCGGTCGGAGTCGATGTCGGGCTGCAGGAACCGGTTGAACAGCACGAGCGCGTCCGCGCCCGCGTCGTCGAGTCGCAGCGCCACCTCTCCCATCGAGCTGAAGTAGGGGCTCAGCTTGACCGCCACCGGCACGGTGACGGCTTCCTTGACGCGCGCGAGGATGTCGACGTGCCGCTGCTCGACCTCCCGCCCCGCGATGCGGGAATCGCCGGGGAGGTAGTAGATGTTCAGCTCGATCGCAGCCGCGCCTGCGTCCTGGATCGCCCGGGCGTAGTCCACCCAGCCTCCGGGCGTGACGCCGTTCAGGCTGCCGATCACCGGGATGTCGACCGCACCCGCAGCACGCTCGACGAGGCTGAGATAGCGCCGCGGGCCGGTCTCCTCATCGGCGACGGCCGGGAAGTACGAGAGCGATTCGGCGAAGCTCTCGGTGCCTGCATCCACCAACCGTGCGTCCTCGGCCGCCTCTCGGCGCACCTGCTCCTCGAACAGCGAATAGAGGACGACCGCGCCGACACCGGCATCGGCGAGCCGGCGCACACCGTCGACGGTCAGCGAGAGCGGCGACGCAGACGCGACGAGTGGGTTGCGCAAGGCGAGCCCCATGTAGCGGGTCGAGAGGTCGGTCAACGGCGATCCCTCCGTGCGTCGGCGGCGAAATGCTGCGCGCCGCTCGTCGCCATCTGCTCGTACACGTCCCAGCGCTGGTCGACCGCCTGCTCCGCGAGCGCATGCAGGCGCTCCGCCTCCGCCGGGTCCGTGTTCGTCAGCGTGCGGTAGCGCAACTCGCGGTTCGTGTAGTCGGAGAGCGGAATGCGCGGGCGCGGCGAGTCGAGCAGGAAGGGATTGCCGCCTTCGCTGCGCACCATCGGGTCGTAGCGGATCAGCGGCCAGTACCCGCTCGCGACGGCACGGTATTGCTGGTCGAGCCCATTTCGCATCTCGATGCCGTGGGCGATGCAGTGACTGTACGCGAGCACGAGCGAAGGGCCGTCATAGGCCTCGGCTTCGCGGAATGCGCTCAGCGTCTGCTGAGGGTCGGCGCCCATCGCCACGCGAGCGACGTACACGCTGCCGTAGGCGATCGCCTGCAGGGCGATGTCCTTCTTCGGCACCGTCTTGCCGGCGGCGGCGAACTTGGCGACCGCCCCGAGCGGGGTCGACTTCGACATCTGGCCGCCGGTATTGGAGTAGACCTCGGTGTCGAGCACCAGCACGTTGACGTTGCGACCGCTCGCCAGCACATGGTCGAGGCCGCTGGAGCCGATGTCGTAGGCCCAGCCGTCGCCGCCGACGATCCAGACGCTGCGGCGGACGAGGTGGTCAACGACGCTGAGCAGGTCCCCGACGGCGGGGCCGTCGAGCGCCTCGAGGCGCCGCTTCAACTCGGCCACCCGCTCGCGCTGCGCCCGGAGCTCGGACTCCCGCAACTGCGGCGCGTTCAGGATCTCGTCCACGATCTGCGCTCCGACCTGGTCGCGCAGCTCGGCGAGGCGCCGCCGGGCGAGCTCGATGTGCTGGTCGGCAGCGAGCCGGAAGCCGAGCCCGAACTCGGCATTGTCTTCGAAGAGCGAGTTCGACCAGGCTGGGCCACGCCCGTCGGCACCGGTCGTCCAGGGCGTCGTCGGCAGATTGCCGCCGTAGATCGAGGAGCAGCCGGTCGCGTTCGCGACCATCAACCGGTCGCCGAAGAGCTGCGAGAGGAGCTTCAGGTACGGCGTCTCGCCACAGCCGGTGCACGCGCCCGAGAACTCGAACAGCGGCTCGAGGAACTGGGTGCCCCGGACGGTGCCGAAGTCGACTCGTGACCGGTCGCTCGCGGGCAACGTCTCGAAGAACGCGATGTTGTCCCGTTCCGCAGCGACGAGCGGCTCGCGCGCAGCCAGGTTGATCGCCTTGCGGCCCTGCTCGCCCGGAGCGACGATCGGGCAGGCCTGGACGCACAGCTCGCAGCCGGTGCAGTCCTCGACGTAGACCTGCAAGGTGTACCGGGTGTCGGGCAGGCCGACAGCGTCGAGGGGCGCCGACCGGAACGCGTCGGGCGCGTCCTCGAGGTTCGACTGGTCGTAGTACCTCGAGCGGATCACGCTGTGCGGGCAGACGAAGCTGCAGTTGCCGCACTGGATGCAGAGGTCGGCGTCCCAGACGGCGACGAGCTCCGAGATGTTCCGCTTCTCGTACGCCGTCGTGCCGCTCGGATACGTGCCGTCCACCGGCAGGGCGCTCACGGGCAGCTCGTCACCGCGGCCCGCCAGCATCGCCGCGGTGACGGTGCGAACGAACTCGGGCGCATGATCGGGAACGACCGAGGGCAGCCCGCGCGTCGCCGTCGCCTGCTTCGGCACCTCGATTCGGTGCAGGCCCTCCACCGCACGATCGACGGCGGCCTGGTTCCGTTCCACCACCTCGGCGCCGCGGCGAGCGTAGGTCTTGGCGACCGCGCCCTTGATCCGTTCGAGCGCCGCCTCGCGCGGCAACACGCCGGAAACGGCGAAGAAGCAAGTCTGAAGGATGATGTTCGTCCGGCCGGCCAGTCCCACGTCGCGCGCGATCCGGCCCGCATCGATCGCATAGACGTCGATGTGCTTCGCGACGATCTGCTCCTGCACGGGGCGCGACATGGCGTCCCAGACCTCGTCCGGGCCCCACGCGCAGTTGAGCAGCAGCGTCGCTCCGTCCGCCGCCCGGCCGAGCACCTCGGCGCGGTCGAGCAGACCGAACTGGTGACAGCCGACGAAGCTCGCCTGCTGCACGAGATACGGCGCATGGATCGGCGACGGCCCGAACCGCAGGTGCGAGACCGTCTGCGAGCCCGACTTCTTCGAGTCGTAGACGAAGTACCCCTGCGCACACAGGCCGGCGTCTCCGAGGATCTTGATCGTGTTCTTGTTCGCGCCGACCGTTCCGTCCGAGCCCAAGCCGAAGAAGATCGCCCGCACCGTGTCGGCCGGCTCGATGTCGAGGTTCGCGACGAACGGCAGGCTCGTGCCCGACACGTCGTCGTCGATGCCGATCGTGAACCGGCGCCGCGGCCGCTCGAGCGACAACTCGTCGAAGACGGCCGCCACCATCCCGGGTGTGAACTCCTTCGACGACAAGCCGTAGCGGCCGCCGACAATGCGCGGCATGACCTCACGCTCACCATCGGCGAACGACTCGGTCAACGCCGCAACGGTGTCGAGGAAGAGGGGCTCGCCGAGCGAGCCGGGCTCCTTCGTCCGGTCGAGGACGGCGATCTTGCGCACCGTCGCCGGCAGCACATCGACGAGCGCCTGAGCCGGGAACGGGCGGTACAAGCGCACCTGCACCACACCCACCCGCTCACCGCGTTCGGTGAGCGCTGCGACAGTCTCGCGGATCGTCTCGCCCCCCGAGCCCATCACGACGATCACGCGCTCGGCGTCGCGATGGCCGGTGTAGTCGACGATGTGCATGACGCGCCCGGTCCGCTCGGCGAGTTGCGCCATCGCGCTCTCGACGGCGTCGGGAACACGTGCGTAGAACGGGTTCACGGTCTCGCGCGCCTGGAAGTAGACGTCCGGGTTCTGAGCCGTGCCGCGAATGAACGGCCGCTCGGGCGAGAGCGCACGGTCGCGGTGACCCCGCACGAGCTCCTCGGGCACGAGCGCACGCAGGTCGTCGTCGGAGAGCAACTCGATCGTGTTCAGCTCGTGCGAGGTCCGGAAGCCGTCGAAGAAGTGGACGAACGGCACCCGCGTCCGGAGCGTCGCGGCCTGCGCGACGAGCGCCAGGTCGTGCGCCTCCTGCACCGACGCCGACGCGAGCAGCGCGAAGCCGGTCTGGCGAACAGCCATCACGTCCGAGTGGTCGCCGAAGATCGACAGCCCCTGCGCTGCGAGCGACCGCGCTGCGACGTGCAACACCGCCGGCGTCAGCTCGCCGGCGATCTTGTACATGTTCGGGATCATCAGCAGCAGCCCCTGCGACGCGGTGAACGTGGTCGCGAGCGCTCCGCTCTGCAGCGCGCCGTGCAACGCGCCGGCGGCGCCACCCTCGCTCTGCATCTCGACCACGGTCGGCACGCTGCCCCAGACGTTCGTGCGCCCCTGGCTCGACCACTCGTCGGCCAGCTCGGCCATCGCCGACGAGGGCGTGATCGGGTAAATGCAGCAGACCTCGTTCAGCCGGTAAGCGACCGATGCCGCAGCTTCGTTGCCGTCGATCGTCGCCGGCATCGGGTCAGAGCTCCGCGACCATGTCGATGGCGTGCACCGGGCACTGCTCGAAACAGACGGCACAACCGGTGCAACGGTCGTAGTCGAACTTGTAGCGATGCCCTTCGCCCAGCTTGATCACCGCATCCTCTGGACACGCGCCCAGACATCCATCGCATTCGAAGCAGTTGCCGCACGCCAGGCACCTGCTCGCCTCATAGACCGCCTCCTCGGCGGAGAGGCCGCCGAGCACCTCGCCGAAGTCCGCGATCCGCTCTGCCGCGGGAAGCTCCGGCTGCATGCGCCGGGCGGCGTCGCCGAAGTACCAGAGGTGCAGCTTGTCGAACGTCGCTTCGGGGTGCTTCGGCGCGCTCGCGGCAGCGGCGCTCCGCAACCAGGCGTCGATGTGGAGCGCGGCCTTCTTGCCGTGACCGACACCGACCGTCACCGTGCGCTCGCTGGGGACCATGTCCCCGCCCGCAAACAGGCCGGGGCAACCTGTCTCGAACGTGCTCGAGACGTGCACCGTTCCGTCGCGTTCGATCTCCACCCCCGGCACCTCGCGCAGGAAGGCGGTGTCGCTCTCCTGGCCGAGCGCCAGGATCACGGTGTCGGCGGCGAGCGTCTCGAACCGCCCCGTCGGCTGGGGGTAACCGGACTCGTCGAGCTCCATCAGCTCGACCTGGAGCTCAGGCCCGTCAAAGGCCGTGATCGTTCGCAGCCAGTTGATCCGCACGCCTTCGCGCTCCGCATCCTCGGCTTCCTCGAGGTGAGCCGGCATCTGCTCGCGGGTGCGCCGGTAGACGATCATCGCCTCGTCTGCGCCAAGCCGGCGGGCGACGCGCGCGGCGTCCATCGCCGTGTTGCCGCCACCGTAGACCGCAACGCGGCGGCCGAGGACCGGCTGATCGCCGGAGGCGACGCTGCGCAGGAACGCCACCGCGTCGACGATCCGGCCCGCGTCCCGCGCCGGGATGTCGACCCGCTTCGACAGGTGGGCGCCGACCGCGACGAAGACCGCGTCGAAGCCGCCCTCCTGCCGCTCGGCCACGAGGTCCTCCACCAGGTGGTCGGAGGTCATCCGCACACCGAGCGCCTCGATCCGCGCGAGCTCGCCCGCAAGCACGTCGCGCGGGAGCCGGTAGGCAGGGATGCCGTAGCGCATCATGCCGCCGGGCTCGGCGCCGGAGTCGCGGATCTCGACCTCGTGCCCGAGCCGCGCGAGGTGGTAGGCGGCCGAGAGCCCGCTCGGCCCGGCGCCGATCACGAGCACGCGCTTGCCGCTCGAGGTCGACGGAGCGTCGAACTGCCAGCCCTGCTCGAGCGCGAGGTCGCCCAGGAACCGCTCGACCGAGTGAATCGAGACGGCGCTGTCGAGGTTGGCGCGGTTGCAGACGCTCTCGCAGGGGTGGTAACAGACCCGCCCGTGGATCGCCGGCAGCGGATTGTCCGCGACGAGCTGGCGCCACGCCTGCTCGTGCCGGCCGGCCTGTGTGTGCGAGAGCCAGGCCTGGATGTTCTCGCCGGCCGGGCAGCCCGCATTGCACGGCGGCAGGAGGTCGACGTAGACGGGCCGGCGCTCCCGCACGGGGCCTGTGTGCGCACGGCCGTGCAGCAGGTCCGGGAGGGGCGTCACATCCCGCATCGGCTCGCTCATCCTTGCTGCGACGATCGAACGGCCATGGCTCCCACACTAACTGGGCCGCGGGAGACCCGCCGCTCGTCAAAGCCCACAGTCGGTTGCGGGAAATCCGCGGAGTTCCGCGCGGCCGAAGCGCGCTCAGCGCCGGCGGATTCGGACGCGCCGCACGTGCAGTGCGTAGGCGGGCAGGCCGATGATCAGAAGGAGGAAGACGAAGCTCGCCCAGGCCGAAGGGTGCTGGATCTTGTTGCGCTCCGCGTGGAAGAACACGCCGGTCCCCACGCCGGCGGCAGCGAGAAACGCAAAGAGGAACTGACCCGTTGACAGATTGCCCACGCCCCGCCAAGGTACCGGCGCCGCCAATCCCGGTAGGCTGGAGCCTCAAGCACATCGTGGTCAGGAGGTCGGCATGAAGGGCTCCGACAAACCGAAGAAGCCGCAGAAGAAGGCACCGCAGCGCTCGCTCAAGGAGAAGCGCAACGAGAAGCGCGCGGCAGCGGCAAAGAAGTCGACCGGCCTCGGCTGAGCCCGGGAAAACCGCCATCCCTGCTACGCTCCATGTACTTCGAGCGAGTACCGGAGCGCCTTCTTGCGCCTCCTCTGCCCGTTCTTTCAAGGTAGAAGGAGGTGTAAGTAAATGGCAACTGGAACCGTCAAGTGGTTCAACGCCGACAAGGGGTACGGCTTCATCACCCCTGATGAAGGCGGCAAGGATCTGTTCGTCCACCACAGCGCGATCACCGGCGAGGGCTACAAGTCTCTCGACGAGAACGCGAAGGTGCAGTTCGACGCTGCCGAGGGCGCCAAGGGCCCCGAGGCTCAGAACGTCACGCTCGTCTCGGCCTAGTGCCGACAATCGGTGTGCGGGGGCTTCGGCCCCCGCACCCGCTCTTCCATTTCGACGCGCGCACATCGCGCAGGAGGGAGTCGCATGCGCGGCCGGCTGATCTGGTTCAACCCCGAGAAACGCCACGGGTTCATCCGCACCGAAGACGGCGAGCGCTTGCGCGTCGAGGAGACCGGCTTCGAGCCGGGGCACCTGCTCGGCGACCGGTGCGCGGGCACGCATCTCGCGTTCGAGCGCGAAGAGCTGAACGGCAGCGGCGACGCCCACGCGATCAAGGTGACCGTCGTCGACGATGCATCTGGCGGCCGCGCACGCACGCGGAGAAGGGGCTGATCCATGGCATCCCGTAGACCGGAAACAATCGCGAAGCGCGAGAAGGAACAGGCGCGGCGCGAGAAGCGCGAGCGCAAGCAGGCCAAGAAGGACGCACGCGCACTGGGCGAAGTGCCCGCCACAGACGAGACCGTCGACGGCGAGTTGCCGCTAGACGACGTTCAGCTCGGCTCGGACGTCGCCGTCGGCGAACCGCTCGACTGAGAACGACGTGAGGTCGAACGTCGGCGCCCGGCCGAGCGTGAGCTCCGCGAGGTGCTCGCCGATCACCGGGCCTTGCTGGAATCCATGCCCGGAGAAACCCGTCGCGTAAACCAGGCCGGCCGGGCTCGCCGCAGCCCCGACGAGTGCGTT
This sequence comes from Thermoleophilia bacterium, assembly GCA_017882605.1. Classification (GTDB taxonomy): domain Bacteria; phylum Actinomycetota; class Thermoleophilia; order Gaiellales; family Gaiellaceae; genus PALSA-600. The sequence goes on from JADGPE010000026.1 coordinate 20,741, forward strand.
GTGATCGGGGCTCAGCTCGTAGTAGCCCCACCAGCTCGACCGGACACCGAGCTCCTCGAGGGCGGGCAGGCGCCGCGCCGCAACCGGCGCGAGCTCCTCCAGCGACTGCTCGCGGCCGCCGAACGCCAGTGCCGCTCCCTCACGGTGGAAGTAGAACCCGGTCGAGAAGTCGATCGTCAGCGGCAGTTCGCGCGGGAACGACGGCGCGTCCTCGGTGAAGAACATGAATCGGCGCTCCGGCGTCACCGGCAGGTCGAGGCCCGCGGTCGCGGCAAGCTCCCGTGACCAGACGCCGGCGGTCAAGATCACGCGCTCGGTGCGAACCGTTCCGTGCGCGGTCTCGACACCGGCGACGCAACCGCCTTCGACGAGGACGCGCACGGCCGCGCAGGACTGCTCGACGTGCGCGCCGCGCTCGGCGGCCCGGCGGGCATAGCCTTGCACGACGAGGTCTGGCGTCACGTACCCCGCCAGCGGGCACAGCACTGCCGCAAGCAGATCGTCCGTCTCGAGCTGTGGCACGACGGTGAGTGCCTCCAGGGGGGTGAGCATGCGCGTCTCGAGCCCGCACCGCGCCTGAAGCGCGAGATCCTCGCCGAAGCGTGAGACGTCGGCTGCGTTGTCGAGCAGGAACAGGTAGCCCCAGAGCCTCAGGTCGAGCTCCTGGCCGAGCTCGGCCTCGAACCGCTCGAGCCGCCTGATCGACTCGACCCCGATGCGCACGTTGAGCTCGTCGGAGAACAGCGTGCGCACGCCGCCCGCGCAGTGACCGGTCGAGCCGGAGGCGAGTGTCTCGCGCTCGAGCAGCACCGGCTCGGTGCAGCCCAGCTCGACGAGATAGTGGAGCGCCGCCGCGCCCATCACGCCGCCCCCGATCACGACCGCCTCGCTCCGTTCCGGCAGCATCGCGCCGAGGCTACCGCGACACTCCCGGCGATGCCCGACCTGGCAGCCCAGCACCGGCGCGGCCGGCTCTACGTCGCGCTGGCCGCGATCGCCTGGTCGACAGCCGGCCTGCTACAGCGCGAGCTGACCGTCGACGTGGCGACGCAGCTCGCCGGCCGGGCGATCTTCGCCGTAGTGGGCGTCGGCGGCTACATCGCCGTCACCCAGCACGGTCGCGTGCTGCAGGCGTTCCGCGCGATCGGGCGCGGAGGTATCGCGATCGTCGCGCTGCTCGCGATCTCTTCGGCGTCGTTCTTCGTCGCGCTCAACTACACGTCCGTCGCAAACGTGCTCTTCATGCAGGCCCTCGCGCCGATCATCGCTGCTGTGCTCGGCACGATGATCGGCGACCACGTCGCCCGGCGCACGTGGATCGCGATGGCAGTCGCTCTCGCCGGTGTCTCTCTCATGGTGGGCGGGCCTGGGCGGCCGAGCGCACTCGGGTTGACCCTGTCCCTGGTGATGTCGGTTTCGTTCGCGGCGACGCTCGTGATCACGCGTCACCGGCGCGACGTCTCGATGGCTCCCGCAATGTGCCTCTCACAGGTCGCGGTCTTCGTGCTCGCCGTGCCCTTCGCGCGCCCGGCGCAGGCCGGCACACTCGACGTGACGCTGTTCGCGACGCTCGGCATCGCGCAGATCGGTCTCGGCTTCATCTTCCTGACGATCGGTGCCCGCCTGATCCCCGCCGGGGAAGTGGCCCTGATCACGCTGCTCGAGATCGTGCTCGGGCCGCTGTGGGTCTGGCTCTTTCTCGCGGAAGGACCGGGCGCGGCGACCTTGACCGGCGGCGCGATCGTCCTCGGGGCGGTGCTGCTGCAGGCGCGCGGCGAGCCACCCGAGACGGTGCTCTAGTCCTGGGCGGGCTTAGCCGAGCGTCGCCACGGTGGCACCGTCGTCGGCGTCCGACTCGTGCCGCCCGACCAGCGGGTGCCGGCCCAACTCGTCGCGCACCGCCTTGCGCAGCGCGCCGGTGCCGCGGCCGTGCACGACCCGCACCTCGTGCAGCCCCGCGAGCGCCGCGTCGTCGACGAGGCGGCGCACCTGCTCACGCGCTTCCTGCCCCGGCAGGCCGCGCACGTCGAGCTGGTCGGACACGTCGCTCCGTGCTGACGTGCGAACCTGGACGACGGGCGTCCGGTCCTCCGGCGCGCGCTCGCGGGACGGCCGCAGGCGAGCGAGCGGGATCCGGACGCGCTGCCCGCTCGCGCCGATCACCTCCGCGTCGTCTCCTCGGATCGAGGCGATCGTGCCCCGAACGCCCACGTCCGGCGCCTCCACCGGATCGCCTGCTGCGAGCACGCCCGTCAGCGGCAGTGGGCCGCTCAGGTCGCGCAGCGCACGCTCCGCCCGCGTCGCGCGTTCGGTGGCCGAGCCGAGCAGGCGGTCCTGCTCCGGCTCCCGCTTGTGCCGACGAGCCCGCCGCAGCTCGTCACGCAGTGCGCGCAGCTCGCCTCGCGCTTCGGCGAGCTCGCGTTCGGTCTCGGCGACGGCGGCCTCGCGAGCGCGGCCGGCTGATGCCTGCACGGCGTCCCGCTCGTGCGCGAGCTCCGTTTCACGCGCACGTGCAGCACCGAGGGCCTCCTCGAGCTCGTTGCGCACCGAGACGGCTTCGCGCTCAGCGACCTCCGCTTCGGCGAGCAGCTCGGCCGTGCGCAGGCGCTCGGGGGTGACACGCGTGCGTGCGTCGGCCACGACCTCCCGGTCGAGCCCGAGGCGCTCCGCAATGCGCAAGGCGTGGGAGGTGCCCGGCCGGCCGAGTGCGATGCGGTAGAGCGGCTCGTCGGTCTCGGGGTCGAAGCCCGTGGCGCCGTTGACCGCGTCGTCGCTTGCACTCGCCCACTCCTTCAGCTCGGCGTAGTGCGTCGTCACGACGGTCAGGCGCGCCTGGCGTGCGAGCCGTCCGAGCAGCGCCTGCGCGAGGGCCGAGCCCTCTTCGGGATCGGTTCCCGCGGCGAGCTCGTCGAGCAGGACGAGCGATCGCCCGCTCGCCGACCCGAGGATCGAGACAAGCGTGCGCAGGTGCGCGGAGAACGTCGACAGGCTCATCTCGATCGACTGGCGGTCGCCGATGTCCGCGAGCACCTGGTCGAAGACCGGCAGGCTCGCTGCGTCAGCCGGCGGGCGTAGCCCGGCCTGGTGGAGCAACGCGGCGAGCCCGATCGTCTTCAGCGCAACTGTCTTGCCGCCCGTGTTGGGGCCGCTGATCACGAGCGCGCGAACTGCGCCGAGGTCGAGGTCGATCGGGACCGCCGTCGCGGCGTCGAGCAGCGGGTGACGGGCGCCCACGAGACGCACGTGGTCGGAGATCTCGACCGGCGCCCCGCCCCACGCCTGGGACAGGCCGCCGCGCGCGAGTGCGAGGTCGAGCGCGCCGGTCGATTCGACGAGCACGTGCAACGCTTCTGCTCGCGACGCGACGGCCGCCGACAGCTCACCGAGAATGCGCTCGACCTCCTCGCGCGCATCCGCCGCTGCCTCCGCCAGGCGGTTGTTGAGCTCGACGACGGCAAACGGCTCCACGAACAGCGTCTGGCCCGTGCTCGACGCGTCGTGCACGACCCCCGGCACCTTCGAACGAGCCGACGCACGGACCGCGAGCACCGGCCGGCCGCCGCGCTCGGCGAGGAACGACTCCTGCAGCGCATCTCGCACCTCGCCCGAGCGAGCGACGCGGGCCAGCTCGTCACGGACGCGTGCGCCACCGTTGCGCAACTCGTTGCGCAGCTTGCGCAGGAGCGACGACGCGGAGTCGCGCACGTCGGATCCGTCCTCCTCGATCCGGCGGTCGATCTCGTCCGCAAGCCCGCCGAGCGCGGGATCGAGGGATTCGACGAGCGCGGCGAGCACGGGATCACGCAAGACACGCTTCGCCTCCAGGGCGACGCGGACGGAGACCGCGATCGCGCGCAGCTCGTCGGGGCGCAGAAGACCGCCTCGAACGGAGCGCTCGGCGGCGTTCCGCACGTCGCGGATCCCGGCGAGCTCGGGCGCGGCCGCTTCGGCCAGCACGGTCACGGCAGCCGAGGTCAGCTCGTGCCGGTGCGCGACCGTCGCCGGGTCGGCCGAGGGTGCGAGCTCGCGTGCGAGCGTCGCGCCGTAGTCCGTCGAGGCGAAGGTTGCGAGACGATCCACGATCGCCGGCAGCTCGAGCGCAGCGAGCGCCGCAGCGTCCATAACGCGCCAGTCTAGGCGGAGCGGGCCGCCGCGACGCTACTCGGGGCGTTCGTCGCCCGGCCGGAGCCGGTAGACGATGCGGCCGCGATCGAGGTCGTACGCCGACAGCTCGATGCGAACGCGGTCACCCGGGTTCATGCGAATGCGGAACCGGCGCATCTTGCCGGCGGTGTACCCGAGGGTCTCGTGACCGTTGTCGAGCTGGATCCGGAACATGCCGTTCCGCAGCGCCTCGACGATCTCACCGGTCATCTCGACCTTGTCTTCTTTCTGAGCGATGGTGCCTCCTCTCTCGTACCTGGACGGAATGAGTGCGGCGGGCGAGTCCGCCCGCCGCACGGGATCACGCGAGCAGGTTCACGTTGGCGGCCTGGGGGCCCTTGTCGCCCTGCTGAGCCTCGTACTCCACCTTGGCACCCTCGGCGAGCGAGCGATAGCCGCTGCCCTGGATGGCGCTGAAGTGGACGAAGAGGTCCTTTCCGCCTTCATCGGGGGTGATGAAGCCGTAGCCCTTGTCCGCGTTGAACCACTTGACGGTTCCGGTTGCCATATTTGTCTTTCACCTCCTTGCCAACTTCACTGAACGGGCAAGAAAGGTGCAAGCTGGCACCATCTAGCACTCGCTCAAACTGCATGTGCGAGTGTAGCTGAGGGTTTGGCGGAATACCGTTCGTTGCAGGGGTGCGATGGTCGTTCCGAGGCAAGGACGCAGGGAGCCCCGATAGCCGTAGCTATCGGGGCGACTGAGGACACAGCCTCGGGGCGACCAGCGCGGGCCTGGAACACAACGCTGTATTTCGCCAAGCCCTCAGTTATGCGCGGGGGAGCACGTAGAACGCGATTGCCGCGTACTGGCACCCGGCGGCGATGATCGTCAGGGCGTGGAAGACCTCGTGGTAGCCGAGCACGCGGGGGAACGGATCGGGCCGGCGCCGTGCGTAGGTGATCGCGCCGAGCGTGTAGGCGACCCCGCCCGCGAGCACCAGCAGGAGACCGGTGAGCGGCAGCTTCAGGAGCTGCGTGAAGGCAGCGACGGCGACCCAGCCGAGCCCGAGGGCGATCGCGGCCGATGCGGCCTTCGGCAGCCCCGGCCGGAAGAGCTTGAGGAGGATGGCGGCGATCGAGCCGGTCCAGATGATCGTCAGGACCGGGATCGCCCAGCCGCGCGAGAGCACGAGCAGGCCGAACGGCGTGTACGTGCCGGCGATCAGCAGGTAGATGCCCGCGTGGTCGAGCCGCGCGAGCCAGGAGCGTGCGCGGGGCTGCCAGGTCGGACGGTGGTAGAGGGCGCTGGCGCCGAAGCACACGGCGACGCACGAGGCGAACACGATCGCCGAGAAGCGGGCCTTCCCGGGATCCGCGGTGATCGCGAGCGGAATACCGAATCCGATCGCAGCGAAGAAGGCAAGCTCGTGGAAGACACCACGAAGCCTCGGCTTGACGCGCGGCTGCGCTTCCATGCCCCGAGGTTAGCGCGAGATGCGGCTGCCCGTTGCCGGGTCGAAGAGGTGCGCCTCGTCGCCGTTCGGGCGCAGTCCGATCCGTGCGCCCCGCTCGGGGGCCCGCCTGGCCTCGACCCGCGCGACGAGCTTCCCGACCGCAGCGGCCGCGAAGACGTAGGCGTCAGCTCCGATCTCCTCGACGACCTCGACCTCGCAGGGAATGCCGTCGGCGTCGAGCTCCAGAGACTCGGGCCGCAGGCCGACGATCACATCGCCGGTCTGCACTCCTGCGGGAACCGGGACGTTCACGCCGCCGAGCGAGATCGATCCGTTCTCGCAGCGAGCTGGACAGAGGTTCATCGCCGGCGAGCCGATGAACCCGGCGACGAACACGTTTGCCGGCAGCTCATAGAGCGCGCGGGGCGTATCGCACTGCTGCAGACGGCCCTCGGCGAGCACCGCCACCCTGTGGCCCAGCGTCATCGCCTCGGACTGGTCGTGCGTGACGTACACCGTCGTGACGCCGAGCCGCGACTGTAGGGCGGCGATCTCGGCGCGCATCTGCACGCGCAGCTTCGCGTCGAGGTTCGAGAGCGGCTCGTCCATCAGGAACACACTGGGCTCCCTGATGATGGCGCGGCCCATGGCGACGCGCTGGCGCTGGCCGCCGGAGAGCTGTCCCGGCTTGCGCTCGAGAAACGGAGTGAGGTCGAGCAGCTCGGCCACGTCACGCGTGCGCCGTTCGCGCTCGGCTTTCGGAACGCGTGCGATCCGCAGCGGGAAGGCGATGTTCGCGGCGACGGTGAGGTAGGGATAGAGCGCGTAGTTCTGGAACACCATCGCGACGTCGCGCTGCTTCGGCTGCAGGTCGGTGACATCGCGCTCGCCGATCCAGATCGTCCCTGCATCGACTTCCTCGAGACCGGCGAGCATGCGCAGCGCGGTCGTCTTGCCAGACCCCGACGGGCCGACGAGGACGAGAAACTCGCCGTCGGCGATCGCGAGGTCGAGGGCATCGACCGCGGCGGCATCGGTGCCGGGATAGATCCTGGTCGCCTGCTCGAACGTGACCGTCGCCATCAGCGCGGCCCGGCTCGCTGCTCGAGGTGCTCGACCGCGGCGACCAGCTGGTCGCGGACCCGGGCCTGGACGTCGGGGCCGGCGCCGAGCTCGTCGAATGCGAGCAGCGCTGCGCCCACGATCGGCGGCGCGCTCGTCCGGCGCACGGTCAGTCCGGGCCGCAGCCCCGCGGCGATCCCGGCGATCACGGCGTCGTCCGCCGATCGCATCAGGCCCCCGCCGACGAGCACCTCGGCCTCGTCGAGCTCGAGGCGGTCGGCCGCCGCGCAGGCGAAGGCGACGATCTCCGAGACCAGCCGCTCGACGATCGCCCGGGCTGCCGCGTCGTCGGTCGCTGCTCTCATCACAAGCGGGGCGAGCTCGACCGCGCGCAGGCGTGCGAGCCGGCCGTCGTGGATCGACCGGGCGAGCTCGAGCGGCGTGGCGACGCCGAAGTGCTCGGGAACGAGCCGCTCGAGCACCGTGGCCGGCCCCCGGCGGTCCTCGCTCCGGGCGGCGGCGCCGATCGCGGCCAGCCCGACGTCGTAGCCGCCACCCCAGTCGCCGGTGATGTCTCCGAGCGCAGGGAAGCGAACGTGCCGCCCGTCCGCCGAGACACCGACACAGTTCATGCCGGCGCCGCAGGTGACAGCAATGCCCCAGCCGAGCTCGGTGCCTGCGCGGAGGACTGCAAACGTGTCGTTTCCGACACGCGTGCGGCCCGCCCAGCCACGCGCTTCGAACTGCTCACGGGCGACGAGCTCCTCCTCAGGGAAGTCGAGCCCCGCAAGCATGATCTGCGCGAGGACGACGCGCCCGTCGACACGCACCTGGTCGACGAGGGCCTGAAGCGTGTCGACGCAGCCTTCGAGCCCAAGATGGTGAGGCGAGCTGAGCGGGCCGCGGGCATGAGCGAGCAACGAGCCGTCCTCGGCGAGCAGTGCCACGTCGGTCTTCGAGTTGCCGCCGTCGACCGCGAGGATCATGCGAGCACCTCGGCTGCAAGCGCGTCGAGCAGCTGCTCGGCCACCGCGTACTGCGCGATCAGCGGGTGCGCAAGGAGCGCCTTCTTCACGTCGCCGGCCGCACGCGTGCGCGCGGCGGTGACCGCGAGACGCTCGTAGGCGGCGACGTGCTGCACGAGCCCAAGCAGCTCGGGCGCAAGCGGAGTCTGCGCCAAGGGGTGAGCGCCGTCGCGCGTGACGCGGGCAGGCACCTCGACCACGTCGTCGGCGGCGAGGCCGGCCAGCGTCTCTCCGTTTCGGACGTCGACCTCATGCACCGCGCCGTCACCGGAGACGAGCGACGCGACGAGACCGAGCGCGGCTTCGCTGTAGAACGCGCCCCCGCGCTGTTCGAGCAACGGCGGCTTCTCGACGGTCCGTGGATCGCGATACAGCTCGAGCAGCCCCCGCTCGATCTCGGCGACGACCTGGGCGCGGGGCACACCGTCGAGCTGCTCGCGCAACACCTCGTCGTGGGCATAGAAGTAGCGCAGGTAGTAGGACGGCACCGCACCCAGCTCGTCGAGCAGCCGCGCGGGCAGCTCCAGCTCGGCAGCGATCTCATCGCCGTGCGTGGCAAGCAGTCGCGGCAACACGTCGCTGCCGTCGAGCAGCACTCGGCGCACCCAGGTCAGGTGGTTGAGACCGACCTGGTCGACGACGAGGCGTGCCGGTGCGACGCCGAGCCAGGCGGCCCAGCGGCGCTGGAACCCGATCGCAACGTTGCAGAGCCCGATCGCGCGGTGGCCCTCGTCGAGCAGGGCGCGCGTGACGATGCCCACCGGATTCGTGAAGTCGACGATCCAGGCGTCTGACAGCCCGCGGACGCGTTCCGCGATCTCGAGCACGACCGGGACGGTGCGCAGCGCCTTGGCGAGCCCGCCGGCGCCGGTCGTCTCCTGCCCGATGCAGCCGCAGGCGAGCGGCATGGTCTCGTCGGCGAGCCGGGCCTGCTGTCCACCGACGCGGATCTGCACGAGCACGTAGTCCGCCTCTTCGACCGCGCGGTCGAGGTCGTCCGAGATGGTGAACCCTCCCGCGTAGCCCTGGCGATCGAGCATGCGGCGCGCGAGGCCTCCGACCACCTCGCGCCGCTCGGCGTCGATGTCGTGCAGGACGAACTCCGAGACATCGAGGCGAGAGAGCCCTGAGACGAGCTCCGGCGTGTACGTCGAGCCGCCACCGACGACCGTGACCTTCATCCCTTCACCCCTGTGAGCGTGACGCCCTCGACGAACGCGCGTTGCGCGAGGAAGAAGAGGATGATCACCGGCGCCATCACGAGGAGCGTCGCCGCCATGGTCAGGTTCCACTGAACCTGATGGAACGAACGAAACTGGGCGAGACCGATCGAGAGAACCCAGTTGTGCGAGTTCTCTCCGACGTAGAGCAGCGGCAGGAAGAAGTCGTTGAACGTGTACAGGAACGAGAAGAGCGCGACGGCGGCGAGTGCCGGCTTGGCGAGCCGTGTGACGACCGTGAAGAGGATGCGCAGCTCGCCGCAGCCGTCGACCCGCGCCGCATCGAGATACTCCTCGGGAATGGTCAGGAAGAACTGGCGGAGCAGGAAGATCGAGAACGCATCGCCGAACCAGTTCGGCAGGATCACCGGCCAGAGCGTGCCGACGAGGTGCAGCTTGGCCCACATGACGTAGAGCGGAACGACGGTCACTTGTGGCGGCAGCATCAGCGCGACGAGCACGACCATGAACGCCAGGTTCCGGCCGCGCCAGCGCACGCGCGCGAGCGCGTAGGCGACGGGCACGGACGAGACGAGCACGCCGAGTGTCGCGAGGCACGAGTAGACCAGCGTGTTGAACGTCCAGCGCAGCAGCGGCGCCTTCGTGAACACGTCGATGAAGTTGTGAAGGCGGATTGGATGCGGCCAGAGCTGCGACGAGAGAGCCTGCTCGTTCGTCATCAGCGCCGTCAACGTGATGAACACGAACGGCACGAGGAATCCAATGGCGAGCGCGATCAGCACGGCGTGCGTCCCGACCAGCCCGATCAGGCGCCGGCGGCGAACGTGTGCCGGCGGCCGGCGCCGGACAACAGCAGCGCCGACCGTCAACGGGGCACCGCCTGGTGCACCCAGCGGCGCGAGTTCAGGACGATCACGAGCGTGACCGCGAACGAGACCGCGAGCAGCAGCATCGCGAGCGCCGACGCGTAGCCCATCTGGAACTCGCTGAACCCGTGCTCGTAGAGCAGGATCGGATAGAAGAGCGTCGAGTCGAGCGGGTAGCCGAGGTTGACCGAGGTG
>JADGPE010000097.1 GCA_017882605.1 Thermoleophilia bacterium
CCTTGCGCTGACGATGGCGATCTCCGCGCTCGCGGGCGCCGCGCTGCTCACGACGAACTCGCTCGTGAACACGTCGATCCAATCGGCCGTGCCGAACCATCTGCGCGGGCGTGTGATGGCGGTGTTCATCATGTCGTTCATGGGGCTCATGCCGATCAGCGCGGCGATCTTCGGCCCGCTTGGCGAAGTGATCGGCCCGACGAAAGCCATCGGTGGCGGCGCGGTCGTGCTGCTCGCCTGGGCGATCACGCTGCTGCTGCGGCCGAGACTGCTGGGGCTGGAGCGGAAAGCCGCCTAAACCAGGCGGTTCTTGAGCGTCCCGATGCCCTCGATGCGGGTCGAACACCATGTCCGACGTGCGCGCGTCCTGGACGACTTGCCCGTTCAGCAGCGTCTCGCCGGCGCTCGACGAGTCCCCGCGAGGCGAGCCTGCTCGGACTTCCTATACCGCGTCCCAGTCGGTAGAATTAAGACCCGAGGGAACGCCGGGTGGATCAGAGGGACGAGATGCGCGAGAAGCAGGAGAAGCTGTCAGTAGCGACGGCTGTCTACGACGTTCTCAGGGCCCTCAGAAGCAAAGTCGTCAGCGCCGCCCAAGAGCTTAGGAAAACCGTGGAGGACGACAAGCCCGCCCCTCCTGGGCTCGTTCGCGAGATCCATGACGCTCTCCTCGGGGGGCTGATGGATAAGAGGGTGAAATCGACCGAGATCGAGCGGAAGAAGCTCTTCGGAATTCCGCTCGAAACCAAAGTGCCGGCGCGATCCCAGATGAGAGCTCTCGTGAAGAGGTTCGAGCTGGCGTTCCTGCGCCCCGCTCGGACGTCGAGCGCCGCCGACCCTACTCGGCCTTGACCTCTGCGGCTTCGTCGCCATGCCGAGGAATGACCAGCCGAGCGGTACCGGCACCTGGGCGCGGACCGAGTGCGGAGCCAGATTGATGTCTCAGAGCGTTGGGGAGAATGCATTCCCGGCGCTCTGAGTGTTTCCAGGACCTTTTCCGGCGCGGGTCTCCCGTAGATCGAGATCTCGAGTCCGCGTCGTCAATCCTCGAGCGTAGGCAGCGTCTTCAACACGTCGCGTGCCCGCGGCGGGTTGAGCATGGGCTCGTCTTTCCGGATCTTCCCGTCGCGGAAGAGAATTACGCGCTTCGCGAACTGCGCGATGTCGTTCTCGTGTGTGACGAGCACGATCGTCAGCCCCCGTTCGTTCAGCTCCTGGAGGATCTCTATAATTTCGACCGCGGTGCGGCTGTCAAGATTACCAGTTGGCTCGTCCGCAAGAAGGATGGATGGGCGGTTTACCAGAGCGCGCGCAATCGCCACCCGCTGCTGCTGACCGCCGGAGAGCTGCGAGGGGAAGTGACTCGCCCGCTCGGCGAGCCCGACGAGGGCCAGCGCCTCTCGTGCTCGCTTGGCGCGTTCCAGCTTGTCGACCGGGCTGTACATCGTCGGAAGCTGTACGTTCTCGATGGCCGTCGTGCGCGCCAGCAGGTTGAACCCCTGAAATACGAAGCCGAGCTTTCCGTTCCGGATCGCCGCGAGGTCCCTTTTCTGGAGACCGGAGACGTCGATGCCGTCGAGCAGGTAGCGCCCGGACGTCGGCCGGTCGAGGCAGCCGAGGATGTTCATGAAGGTCGATTTGCCCGAGCCGCTCGCTCCCATGATCGCGACGAAACCGCCGCGCTCGACCGAAACGCTCACCCCACGGAGGGCGTGAACACGTGTCTCGCCGAGCTCGTAATACTTGTGGATGTCTTCGACGCGGAGAACCGCGTCGACATCCGGAAGCGTCAACGCCGGATCCCCTGAGCCCCGGGCGGCAGGGACTTGGACGCCACCGAGCTCGTCACAACGTCGTCGCCGGGTTGGAGCTTGCCGGTGAAAACACTGGCCACCTCAGTGTACGTGTGATCGGTGATGCCGAGGGAGATCCGGACCGGCTCGAGCGTGCCGTCGATGAGGCGCTTCCAAACTACAGCGTCCTCGCCACGCACGCGCCGAAGCTCTGCGGGCGCGGCGGCGGCGCGTCGGGCGCCGGCCGCGGGCGCGGCGTCGGGCTGCGCTGCAGCATCGATTCCGTACTTCGCGTAGAGCGCGCGCACGACCTCCGGGGACATCGAGGGCTTGTACCGGAGCGCGGCGTTCGGGATCTTGACGACGTCCTCGACCGTAGCGACGGGAATCGTCACGTACGCGGTCATTCCCGGGAAGAGCTTCAGGTCCGGGTTCTGGAACTCGATGACGGCGTCGTACGTGACGACGTTCTGCACGGTCGTGGGGTTCATCCGGACCTGACTCACGGCACCGGTGAAGACCTCCTTCGGAAACGCGTCGACCTTGAACGTCACGGACTGCCGCATGCGGATGCGGCCGACGTCGGACTCGTCCACCTTCGCGTAGACGAGCATCTTCGTGAGGTCTTGCGCGATCGTGAAGATGGTCGGCGCCTGGAGCGAGGCCGCGACGGTCTGGCCGACGTCGACGTTCCGTGCGACGACGATGCCGTCGATCGGGGAGCGGATCACGGTGTACTCGAGGTTCGTTCGGGCCACGGCCACGGCGGCGTCCTTCTGGCTGACCTGGGCCTTCGCCTGGGTGACGTTCGCGACCGCGGCGTCGACCGACGCCTTCGCAGACTCGTAGCCGGCCTTCGCCTGATCCAGCGCCTGCTGCGTTCCGACGCCGTCCTTCGCCATTGACTGGGCACGGTCGTAGTCGGCCTTCGTCTGCTCGAGCGTCGCCCTCGCTTTTACGACGTTGGCGTCGGCGGCAAGAACGTTGGCCTTCGCGTTCTCGAGGTCGGCGACCGCCTGTTTTAATGCACCGTCGAAGAGCTGCGGGTCGATCAGCGCGACGACGTCGCCCTTCTTGACGCGAGAGTTGAAATCGGCATTGAGCTTCGCGATGGTTCCGGAGACCTGCGAGCCGACTTGCACCGTGATGACCGCGTTGACGGTGCCGGTTGCATCCACGACGTCGTGGATCTCTCCCCGCTGAACCTTCGCGGTCAGATGAGTGAGGCGATCACCGCGGTTGAGGAGGCGCGCCCCAACCAGCACGGCGAGCGCACAGACGCCGGCCGCTACAGCCAGCCAGATCCTGCGGCGGCCCGGTGACGGGAGCGGCGAGGGAGTTTCCGGAGCCATGCGTACCTCACTCATAGCGAAGGGCCTCGATGGGATCTAGCCGCGAGGCCTTGCGCGCCGGGTAGTACCCAAAGAAGACTCCGACCGCGATCGAGAAGAGCGCCGCGAGGATCACCGCCTCGACCGAAATCTCCATGGGCCAGCCGAGCGCCCTTCCGGCGAAGAACGAGCCGACGATGCCGACCAGCACCCCGGCCGCCCCGCCGACTGCGCTCAGCATCACGGACTCGCCCAGGAACTGGAGCTGAATCGCCTCCTCGGTCGCGCCCACGGCCACGCGGACGCCGATCTCGCGCGTGCGCTCCGTGACCGACACGAGCATCACGTTCATGATCCCGATTCCGCCGACGAGGAGCGAAATCGACGCGATCGCGATGAGCAGCAGCGTGAGCGTGCGGCTCGCCTCGAGCTGCGCCTGAATCACGTCCTCTGGATTGCGGATATTGAAGTCGTCCTCCACCTCGGGGCGGAGATGATGACGCTCGCGGAGAAGTGCCCCCACCTGCTGGCCGGCGAGCTTGACGACGTCCTGCGAGACAGCCGAGCAGAGGATGTCGTCGAGCCAGCTGATTCCCATCAGCTTCTTCTGAGCCGTCGTGTACGGCAGGAGGATCGTGTCGTCCTGGTCCTGGCCGGAGAGCGAGAGCCCCTTGGGTGCGAGCGTCGCAACCACCCTGCACGGCAGGCTCCTCAATCGGATCACCCTGCCGATCGGGTCTTCGACGCCGAAGAGCTGTCGACGCACCGTTCGGCCGATCACGCACACGTCCGCCGCCCGCTCCACGTCGTCCTGCGCGAACACGGCTCCCTCGTCGATCGTCCAGCGCTTGATGTCGAAGTATTCGGGCGAGACGCCTCGGAAGGTCGTGAACCAGTTCTGG
>JADGPE010000061.1 GCA_017882605.1 Thermoleophilia bacterium
CGACCCCGGCGACGAACTACTACCAGGTGATCCAGACCAAGGGCACCACGTACAACTTCGTCACCAACGGCGGCTGGTGCGCCGACTACTTCGACCCGTACGACTACTTCAATGTGTTGTTCGACGGTCGCAAGATCCAGGCTGCGAACAACAACGACTACACGTACTTCAACAACGCTTCGTTCGACAAGGGCCTCGATCAGGCTTCCTCGCTCTCCGGCGCAGCCCGCGCCAAGGCGTACGCGAAGCTCGACCAGGACCTGATGGTGAAGTACGCACCGGTCGTGCCGTACCTGATTCCGACCAACACGTACTTCGTCAGCTCGCGGACGAAGAACTGGATCTACAGCTCGTACTTCGGCTCGCCGTACCTCAACGCTCTGGCGGTCGGCTAGCCCTCACGGATGCTCTGGAGAGGCGCCTGCGGGCGCCTCTCCAGATGCTCACGAGGACGCGCGCGCGGCGCGGTTGAGGCGCCAGGAGACCACACCGGCCCCGAAGAGGACGACCTCGACGATCGTGATCGCGAGGCGATTGATCAGCGTGACGCCGAGGGCCGGCCCCGACGTGGTCACGGCGAGCAGCAAGCCGTACATCGAGGCTTCTCGAGCGCCGAGCCCCGACGGAGCGAAGACGGCGATCACGGCGACGATCGCGCCAACAGCCGAAACCCCACCGAGGAAGGGGATCGTCGCAAGCCCGACATTCGTGCCGAGGCTGAGCAGCATGCAATACACCGCCATTCCGCCGATCAGCCACGTCCCGCAGTAGAAGACGAGCAGCGTCATCGTCTCCGTGAACGGTATGGGCTCGATCGACTCGGCTCCGAACGGTCGCAGGAGCCGCTCCGCGAGCGGGCTGAAGACACGCGGATGCAGTGCGAGCGCCAGCGCCAACGCGAACGCGAGGAGCGGCAACAGCGGTGCGTTCACACCGCGCACCCATGCGAGGCTGACGACGAACACGATCACGCCTGAGATCGCGGACAGTCCTGCCTCGACGAGGATCGATGCGAGCACCACCGGCGTGTCGGTCACGCCCGCATACCGCCGCAACGCATACGTGCGAGCCGCCGGCGTCCAGACGCCGCCGGGCAGGTACTTGGCGAGCATCGACACCATCTCGGACTGCAACGCAACGCGATACGAGACATCGATGTTCCAGGTCGCGAGGATCCGGATCCAGCCGAGGATGAAGACGAGGTAGTAGACCGCGACCGCTGCGAGGCTGAGCGCGAGGTAGCCCGGCCGCGCGTTCTCGAGCAGCGGCGCCGCCTTCGACCACTGATTGCGGACCGCCCACGCGCAGAACCCGAGCGTCGCGACGATCAGCGCCAGTTGGATCGCCTTCGTCTGGCGCGGATGAGCGCGCAGGTAGCCCACCGTCCTGCGAGCGTTGCTGACGATCGCCGCCACGAGGACGGATATTGCCGGTCGGTGAGCCGTTCAGGTCGAGAGACGGGCTCCCAGCCAGACGCCCGCGACTCCGCCGGCGGCACCGAACAGCAGCGAGACGAGCGAGAAGCTCGACGCGCCCCAGAGCACAGGGACATAGCTGCCGACCACGGTGCCGAAGAGCGCGGAGAGTCCGATCACCGAACGCATGGTTGCCGTATCGGCCCGGGCCGGTACGGAGCTAAAGTCCCGAGATGGGGGAGGCGCTGGCGTGGCGCGGTTCATTCCGCGCAAAGGCGCGACGCGTGTCGCGTTCGCGGACTAACGTCGCGTCATGATCCGCGTGCGCTTCGCTCCGAGCCCGACCGGGACGCTGCATGTCGGCAATGCGATGAGCGCCGTCGCGAACCGCCGGTTCGGTGACTGGTTGCTGCTGCGCATCGACGACACCGACGCCGCCCGCAACCTGCCGGGCGGGGAGGAGGCGATCGTCGAAGACCTGCGCTGGCTCGGGATCGACTGGGACGAAGGTCCGGTCCGTCAGAGCGGCCGTGCCGGCCGGCAGCTCGAGGCCGCGCGGGCCGCCGGATTGCCGCAGCGGTTCGAAGGCGTGATGCTGTGGCGCGACGAGGGCCCGCCGACGTTTCACCTTGCGAGCGTCGTCGACGACATCGACTTCGGAATCACCCATGTGATTCGCGGTTCCGACCATCGCGCGAACGAGGAGCTGCACGCGGCGTTGCACCGGGCCCTCGGTTCGCCACCGCCGCAGGTCATCCATCACGGCCTCGTCGTGGGCGGCGACGGCAAGAAGCTCTCCAAACGGGCGGAGGGAGCCACGGTAGCGTCGCTCCGGGAGGCCGGTTACCCGGCGGAGGCGGTGCGCGCCTACCTCGAGGAGCTCGACCTCCCCAAGCACGACGTCCAGCTCGACCTCGACCGAATCCGCTCGCTCTCGGTCGACACGCTCGGCGAGCTCGACGACGAGGCGCTCGCCGAGCGGGTAGGTGTGCCGCTCGAGGCGGCAGCGCTCGTCCGGGGCGCGCACGACCTCGTCGAGGCGCGCACCCTCGCCCGCACCGTGCTCGACCCACCCGGCGACAGACCGGCACGAAGCCCCGAGACGCTGGAGCGGTTCGTGGAGCTGCGCTCCAAGCTTCCGATGGTGCTCGGCAAGGACGAGGCGAAGACGGTCGTGCGGGAGCTGAAGGCGGTGGGCGGGGACCTGCGGGCCTTGCGGCTGGCGCTGACCGGCCAGGAGCGCGGGCCGGAGCTCTGGGCCGTGCTGCGGGCGCTGCCGCGCGACGAGGCAGTGCGCCGCGCATTACCCTGAGCGGTGTGCGTCTCTACGACACGTACACCCGCTCGCTCGTCGAGTTGCCCTCGGCACCCGGGCCGATCCGGATGTACGTCTGCGGCCCGACCGTCTATGCGCGTGCGCACATCGGGAACGCCCGGCCGTTCGTGATCGGCATGTGGCTGCGCTCGTGGCTGCGCGCGACGGGATACGACGCGCAACTCGTCCACAACATCACGGACATCAACGACAAGATCTACGACGCGGCTCCGGGCGCGAGCGCCGGTCTCGCGGCGCGCGCGACCGGCTGGTACCTCGAGGACACCGGCGACCTCGGCCTCGGCATGCCCGACCGGTTGCCGAAGGCGACCGAGTCCGTGCCCCAGATCGTCCACTTCATCGAGGAGCTGATCGAGTCCGGGCACGCCTACGCGGCCGGCGGAGACGTCTACTTCCGCGTCGCGAGCTTCCCCGACTACGGGCGGCTCTCCGGCCAGAAGCTCGACCAGGTCGAGCAGGGCGAAGAGCCGAGTGCGCTCAAGGAGGACCCGCGCGACTTCGCCCTCTGGAAGGCGAACAAGCCGGCCACCGAGGACACCTGGTGGGACTCGCCGTGGGGCCGCGGCCGGCCGGGCTGGCACATCGAGTGCTCTGCGATGGCCGAGGAGATCTTCGGGCCTGCGTTCGAGATCCACGGCGGCGGGCTCGACCTCGTCTTCCCGCACCACGAGAACGAGGTCGCGCAATCGCGCGCGCTCGGGCATCCGTTCGCACAGATCTGGGCGCACAACGGGATGCTTCGCTTCACGGGAGAGAAGATGTCGAAGTCGGTCGGGAACGTCGCGACGATCCGCGAGACGCTCGACGAATGGGGCCGCGAGGCGGTGCTCGTCTTCTTCCTCACGGCCTCCTGGCGCAAGCCGATCGACTTCTCGCCGGAGACCATGGCGCAGGCGGCGGCCCGGCGCGACACGCTCCGAAATGCCTTCACGCTCGCGGGGGCAGAGCACGACGAGGCGGGCTGGGCGGTCTTCGCCGCTGTGCTCGACGACGACTTCGACACTCCAGCCGCGTTGGCCGTCCTGCACGAATGGGCTTCGACCGGGCAGCTCGAGCTGTTGCGGCGGGGCCTGCAGGTCTTCGGTCTCGAGTCGCTGGCCGAGCGGGCTGAGGCGCCCGCCGAGGTGGTTGAACTGGCCGAGCAGCGGGTCGCGGCACGCGCAGCGCGCGACTTCGAGACCTCGGACAGACTGCGGGACGAGCTCGGCGCACGGGGTTGGCAAATGCGCGACGAGCCCGGTGGCGCCTACACCCTCGTCCGTGACACCTGATCTCGTCTACGGCCGCCGGGCCGTCCGTGAGGCGTTGCGCGGGAAGCGCCAGGTGCTCGAGGTCTGGGCGACGGAGCGGGCGCTCAAGGCGGAGCCGTGGCTCGCCGAGGTCCGGCCGAAGGCGAAGGCGGACCGGGACCTCTCCGAGCGCGCAGAGACCCGCGACCACCAGGGCGTGCTCGCCCTCGTGGAGCCATATCGGTATGCCGACGCCTATGAACTTGCCGCGGCCGAGCGCCCGCTGCTCGCGGTGCTGGACCGGGTCACCGACCCGCGCAATCTGGGCGCCGTCTGCCGCAGCGCCGAGGGCGCCGGCGCGACCGGCGTGGTCGTGCCGGCCCACGGCTCGGCGATCGTCACACCTGTCGTCGCCCGGGCGTCGGCCGGCGCCGTCGAGCACCTTCCCGTCGCGGTCGTGACGAACCTCGCGCGCTACCTCGAGGAGGTGAAGGGCGCGGACCTGTGGATCTTTGGAGCCGCCGGCGACGAGGGGACACCGTCGATGTGGGAGACCGACCTCTCGGGTGGCATGGCGCTCGTCTTCGGCGCCGAGGGCAAGGGACTGCGCCCGCTCGTGCGTCGCACCTGCGACGCGCTCGTCTCGATTCCGCTCGCCGGAGCCGTCGAGTCGCTCAACGTGTCGGTCGCCGCCGCGGTGCTCTTGTACGAAGCCCGTCGCCAGCGTGGCTGAGCTGTACCTCTTCGACGGGTACAACCTCCTACACGCGGGACCGTTCGCCGATGCGCGTGAGCTCGTCGATGCGCTGGCGAGTTATGTCGCGGTGCGCGGCGCGCGCGGGGTGGTCGTCTTCGACGGCGTGGGAGACGACGCGACACGGGGGCCGCTCGAGGTGCGCTTCGCAGCCCACGCCGACACGCTGCTCGAGCGGCTCGCCGCCGAGCACCGAGAAGAGACCAGAGTGATGCTCGTGACGAGCGACGCCACCGTGGCCGCCGCGGCCGGGGTCAACGTCGCGAAGCTCTCGTCGCAGACATTCTTCCGGGACTTTCGGCCGGCCCAGCACCGCGAGGATCGTCCCGAGGGGCTCGCCGGGAAGCTTGACCCCGAGACGCGCGCCCGGCTGGAGCGCCTGCGCCGCGGGGGCAAATCAGCGGAGTAAGCGGGTCCGTCTGCAAATGGGGCTTGTGCTCTTTGCGGGCCCTTGCTAGATTGACCTCAACCTCAGGGTGAGACTTCGGCGGTGCCGAACGGAACGACTCACCGAAAAACGTCCCAAATACCGGGGGTATCCGCCTTGTCCGTCCGCACCGCTGTTGCTTTCAAGTCACCGCAGAAGGTTCAACGAGAACTTGAGGATCTGCAGCTCGTCCTGAAGGCCCGCAACGGCTCGAGCGTCGCGATGGACCAGCTGATGCGCCGCTACACCTCGTTCGTCCGCCTGAAGGCGAGCTCGTATTTCCTCGCGGGCGGGGACTCCGAGGACCTGATCCAGGAGGGGCTCGTCGGCCTCTACAAGGCGGTGCGCGACTTTCGCCCGGACAAGGAGACCTCGTTCCGGTCGTTCGCGGAGCTCTGCGTGACGCGCCAGATCATCACGGCGATCAAGACCGCGACTCGGTTCAAGCATGCGCCGCTGAACACGTACGTCTCGTTCAGTCATACGCCGGCCGGCCAGGAGGGGGACGACTGCACGCTCGGCGACGCGCTGCCGGGGCCGAACGTGAACGACCCGTCGGTGTGCGTGATCTCGACCGAGGAGCTGCAGTCGCTCGTCGGCTGCCTGTCGACGACGCTCTCGCCGCTCGAGGCGGACGCACTTCGTCTCTACCTCGAAGGCGCGTCGTACGAGCAGATGGCGGAGGATCTCGATTGCGACACGAAGACGATCGACAACGCCTTGCAGCGCGTGAAGCGCAAGATCCTCACGCACCAGGAGAGCCGCCAAGTCCTGCAGTAGGTCTGCGTACGATGTCCGGCGCTGTGCCGGAGTAGCTCAGCTGGTCAGAGCAATCGCCTTGTAAGCGATAGGTCGAGGGTTCGAATCCCTCCTCCGGCTTCGAGCCCTCCGGCGCGGAGTCTCAGGAGCTCGGGCGGTCGAGCGCTGCCGCAAGGTCCGCCCACAGCGCCTCGGCGTCCTCGAGCCCGACCGAGAGTCGCAGCAGGCCGCGGGGGATCCGGTCGCCCTCCCAGCGCCAGCGGCTCTCCATCGACGAGGAGACGCCGCCCAGCGACGTCTGGTTCGCGATCAGCTTCGTGGCCGTCTCCACCGTGCGGGCGTCGGCGACGTCGAAGGCGATCAGGCCGCCGAAGCCCGGGTAGCGGACACGCAGCACGGCCGGGTGATCCTCGAGCCGGCGAGCCAGTTCGCGTGCCGTCTCGGTCTGCCGGCGCACCCGCACCTCGAGCGTCTCCAGCCCGTGCAGCAAGGCGGCTGCCGAGTCGGGCGAGGCCGCGAGGCCGAGGCGCAGGCGCGCGTCGTACAGCGCTTTCGTGCGCCCGGGGTCGCGGGTCACGGTGGCGCCGAGCATCGCGTTCGAGTGGCCCGTCAGGTACTTCGTCGCCGAGTGCAAGGCCACGTCGGCACCTTCGTCGAGCGCGTGCAGGAAGACCGGCGTCGCGACGGTCGCGTCGCAAATCACGAGACCCGGATGTGCGCGAACGGCCGCCCAGTCGGGCAGCGTGAGCAGCGGGTTCGCGGGCGCCTCGAGCCAGAGCACGTCGGCGCCGGCGGGCGGCTCCCCGGTCTGGTCGAACTCCACGACCTTCAGCCCCCAGGGCTCGAACTGGCCCAGCGTCACGCCGGTGCCGAAGTATGCGCCCTCCGCGAGCGCCACCGTCATGCCGGGACGGCAGAACGCGAAGACGCAGGCCGTCGCCGCCGAGGTTCCGGACGCATAGAGCAACGCGTCACCGCCTTCCATCCGGCCGAGCGCGCGCTCGGCCGCGGCACCCGTCGGATGGGCGTAGCGCTGGTAGACGAACTCGCGCGGCTCGCCGTGCTCGTCGTACGGCCAGACGGTTGAGCGGTCGAGCGGCTCCATGCAGGGACTCTACGCACGCGCTATAGGCTGGCCTCCATGGCCCAGACCGAGAAGCGCGGCCACGAGACGACCGAGGAGAAGCTTCAGTGGCTGGCCGAGCTGCGTGACGAGGCGCGCCACGCAGGCTCGCCGAAGTCGGTCGCCAAGCACCGCGCCGAAGGGAAGCTGCTCGCGCGGGAGCGCGCCGAGCGGCTCTGCGACCCCGGATCGTTCGTCGAGCTCGACCGCTTCGTCCGCCACCGCGAGCCGAACTTCGGGATGCTCGAGCGGCGGCCGTACGGCGACGCCGTCGTCACGGGCTACGGCACGGTCTTCGGGCGGCGCGTCTTCGTCTTTAGCCAGGACTTCACGGTCTTCGGCGGCTCACTGAGCGAGGTCTTCGCCGAGAAGATCTGCAAGGTGATGGACATGGCGGCCAAGTACGGCTGCCCGCTGATCGGGATCAACGACTCCGGCGGGGCGCGCATCCAGGAGGGTGTCGTCTCGCTTGCCGGTTACGCGGAGATCTTCTGGCGCAACGTCCAGAGCTCAGGGGTGATCCCGCAGATCTCGCTCGTGATGGGCCCCTGCGCGGGTGGCGCCGTCTACTCGCCCGCGATGACCGATTTCGTCCTGATGGTCGAGGGGACGTCCTAC
Source organism: Thermoleophilia bacterium (assembly GCA_017882605.1). GTDB lineage: Bacteria > Actinomycetota > Thermoleophilia > Gaiellales > Gaiellaceae > PALSA-600. The sequence continues at coordinate 7,662 of JADGPE010000061.1, forward strand.
ATGTTCATCACCGGCCCCGACGTCGTGAAGACGGTCACCGGCGAGGAAGTGACGTTCGAGGAGCTCGGCGGCGCCGTCACGCACGCGTCGAAGTCCGGCGTCGCGCACCTCACGGCCCCCGACGAGGAGTCCGCGCTCGAAGACGCGCGCTACCTGCTGAGCTTCCTGCCGCAGTCGAATGCGCACCCGGCGCCCTTCGACGAGCCGACCGATCCGATCGACCGCGAGGCGCCCGAGCTCGACAACCTGGTTCCCGACGAGCCGACGAAACCGTACGACATCAAGCGTGTCGTCTCCGCCGTCGTCGACGACGGCGAGTTCCTCGAGATCCAACCTCTGTTCGCCGAGAACATCGTCTGCGGCTTCGCCCGGCTCGGCGGCCAGAGCGTCGGCATCGTCGGGAACCAGCCGAAGGCGCTCGCCGGCGTGCTCGACATCAGCTCGTCGGAGAAAGCAGCGCGCTTCGTGCGCACCTGCGACGCGTTCAACATCCCGCTCGTCACGTTCGTCGACGTTCCGGGCTTCCTGCCCGGCACCGCGCAGGAGTGGGGCGGGATCATCCGGCACGGCGCCAAGCTGCTCTACGCCTACTGCGAAGCGACCGTGCCGAAGCTGACCGTGATCACGCGGAAGGCCTACGGTGGGGCGTACGACGTCATGAGCTCGAAGCACGTCCGCGCCGACTTCAACTTCGCATGGCCGAGCGCCGAGGTGGCTGTGATGGGCCCGGACGGCGCCGTCAACATCATCTTCCGGCACGAGCTCGCCGCCGCCGACGATCCCGACGCGCGCCGCGCCGAGCTGATCGCCGAGTACAAGGAGCGCTTCGCCAACCCGTACACGGCTGCCGAGCGCGGCTATGTCGACGAGGTGATCGAGCCGCGCCGCACCCGGCCCGTGCTGATCGACGCATTGCGCACCGCGATCACGAAGCGTGAGCCTCGCCCACCCCGCAAGCACGGCAACATCCCCCTCTAGGGCATCGATGGACGTCGAGCTCTCACCCGAGCAGCCCGAGCCGGTCGCCGCCGCGATCGTGGCAGCGCTGACGGAGCCTGCACCCGCCCCCGATCCCTGGTGGCAGGCGGGGCTCGAAGAGTCGCTCGAGACGTAACGGGACCGGCGCACCGCCGTTGCATCCTCATGATGTGCATTCGGTGTGGAGAACACGAGACGCCGCCCGACCGGCCGTACTGCGGTGGCCGCGTAGAGCAACGGCCGTTGCGCGTAGCTCCTACGGCGTCGCCGCGGGCCGCCCGCGGAGCACCCGCGGCGCGGCGCGCGCGTAGTCGAGCCCGGAGATCCAGGTCAGCAGGAGCGCGACGAACAGCGCCCACCAGGCCGCACGCGTGCCCCAGACGCCCGCCGCCGCCAGCCCGCCCACGCCGGCGGCAATCGCCTGAGCCCAGGTCTTGAGCTTTCCGAGGTCGCGGGCGGCGATCACCACGCCGCGTTCGATCGCCGCCTGTCGCAAGCCGGAGATCAGCAGCTCGCGGGCGACGATCGCGGCGACCATCCAGGCCGGGAAGACACCCTGGTCGATGAGCACGATCAGCGTTGCCATCACGAGCGCCTTGTCGGCCACCGGGTCGAGCAGCGACCCGAGCGACGACGTGCGGCCGCTACGCCGCGCGATCCGGCCGTCGAACCAGTCGGTCGCCATCGCGGCGCAGAACACGCCCGTCCCCCAGTAGTTGTGCCCATGGAAAGGGATCGCGAACAGCGCGACAACCACGGGAACCGCGGCGGCACGCGCGACGGTCAACTGATCAGCGAAGCTCATCGGTAAGGAGAATACGGAGTGTGTTCGCCAAAGTCCTGGTAGCCAACCGCGGAGAGATCGCTCTCCGCATCTTCCGCACGCTGCGCGACATGGACATCGCGTCGGTCGCCGTCTACTCCGACGTCGACCGGCTCGCCCCCCATGCCCGCTACGCCGACGAGGCCCTCGCTCTCGGCGGCAACACCTCCGCGGAGACCTATCTCGTCGTCGACAAGCTGCTCGCTGCGGCCGCCCGCTCGGGCGCCGAGGCCGTCCATCCCGGTTACGGGTTCCTCGCCGAGAACGCGGCGTTCGCGCGCGCGGTGGAGGACGCAGGACTCGTCTGGATCGGGCCGCCGCCGGCCGCGATCGAGCTGATGGGATCGAAGACCCGGGCGCGCCAGGCAATGCAGGCGGCGGGCGTCCCGATCATCCCCGGCACGACCGACCCGGTCGGCTCGGCCGGCGACGTCGTCGACGTCGGCGAGCAGATCGGATATCCGTTGATCATCAAGGCGGCGGCGGGTGGCGGCGGCAAGGGCATGAAGGTCGTGCGGTCGGCCGCCGAAGCCGTCCAGGCGTTCGAGTCCGCCCAGCGGGAGGGGCAGTCGTACTTCGCCGACGCATCGGTCTACGTCGAGCGGTATCTGGAGGACCCGCGCCACGTCGAGGTGCAGGTGCTCGCCGACTCGCACGGGAACGTCATCCACCTCGGCGAGCGCGACTGCACGATCCAGCGCCGTCACCAGAAGCTCGTCGAGGAGACGCCGTCTCCAGCCGTCGGCACGGAGCTGCGGAATCGGATCGGGAAGATCGCGATCGACGCAGCCCGCGCAGCGGGGTACCGCTCGGCCGGGACGATCGAGGGATTGCTCGCCCCCGACGGCTCCTACTACTTCATGGAGATGAACACGCGGATCCAGGTGGAGCACACGATCACCGAGGTCGTCGCGGGTGTCGACATCGTGCGCGCCCAGCTACAGATCGCGATGGGCCAGCGGCTCGAGTTCACCCAGGACCAGATTCGGCTGCAGGGACATGCGATCGAGTGCCGGATCAACGCCGAAGATGTGTCGAACGGGTTCCTGCCCTCGCCCGGGACGATCACCGTGTACCGCGAGCCGGCCGGGCCCGGCGTGCGCGTCGACTCGGGCGTCACCGAAGGCTCGGAGATCTCACCGCTCTACGACCCGATGATCGCCAAGCTGATCGTTCGCGGCGCCGACCGCGAGGACGCGATCGGACGGATGCTGCGCGCGCTCGGCGAGTTCGAGATCGGCGGAGTGAAGACGCTGATCGGTTTCCACAAGGCGCTCCTGTCGCATCCGTGCTTCCGTGCGGGGGAGACGTGTCACGGGATCGTCGAGTCCGAGCTGCTCGCGATGCGCGCGCAGGAGCTCGCGGGTGAGCCGGCGCGTGGCGTCGCGCCTGTAGCCGGCGGAACGGTCGAGCGGACGACGTTTGCGGAGGTCGACGGGCGGCGGGTGGAGGTCAAGCTGCTCGTGCCCGAGCCGCCGTATCGGGAGCTCGCCCGCCGCAGGCGAGAGCGTGCCGCGTCGGGCGCCGGCAGCGGCGCGACCGGCCGGGTGACGAGCCCGATGCAGGGCACCGTGCTGCAGGTGCGGGTGGCGGACGGGGACACCGTCGAGGCGGGGCAGGTGGTCTGCATCGTGGAGGCGATGAAGATGGAGAACGAGGTGACGGCCCATCGCTCCGGCGTCGTCGCCGACCTGGCGATCACGGTGGGCCAGCCGGTCACGACCGGCCAGCCGATCTGCACGATCGAGGCGGTCGCCTAAAGGCTGCGCTGGTAGGCGCGGAACGTGCGCGTGGCCCACGCGGCGGTGAGAGCCGAGAGGCCGAAGAGCAGCAGCAGGTGCCAGCCGACGACGCCCCAGTCGGTGCCCGGCAACACGACTTCGCGTGCTGCCCGCACCCCCCAGTCGACCGGATTGAACTTCGCCGCGGTCTGCATCCAGCCGGGCATCTGCGGCCGGGCGATCATCGTCGTCGAGAGGAAGAGCAGCGGCAGGCCGATGAAGTTCGCGACCGCGATCATCGTCGCCTCGCGGCGCGTCAACAGCGCGATCGCCTGGGAGATGCCAGCGAACGCGCTGTTCACGAGGATCGCTGCGAGGATGATCACGAGCCAGCCCAGCGCGCCGGTGTGGATGTGAACGCCGAGGGCAAGGGAGACGAGCAGGATGATGATCGCCTGGATCGCCGCGGTCAGCGCGGAGCGAACGATCTGCGAGAGCACGAGTGAGAACCGTGATGCGGGCGTCGCGAGGAACCGCTCGATCACCTTGTGGTCGAGGTCGTTGATCATCGACATGCCACTCCAGGTTGCGCCGAAGAACGCGTTCAT
>JADGPE010000062.1 GCA_017882605.1 Thermoleophilia bacterium
CAGCAGGATCGCGTTTGCTCGGCGCAGCTCTCGAACCTCCCGCTCGAGCTCGCCGAGCCGGGCGGCCTCCGCCGTCGTCGTGCCCGGCCGGGCGCCGGCGTCGATCTCGGCCTGGGTCCCACGAAACGACGAGCGCGACCGACGCGTCGGTGCTGTATGACATCAGAGCCGTATGTCGGCTGGCGTATACCCCTGGGGCAGCGCATGTGCGGCGGTTCGTCGAGGGCTGTCACTTGCGGAGTGGCCGATCTACGCACCAGGGTTGGACTATCGAAAGCACTGCCCGAACGGCTGGCTCGGGGTTGATGAGTCAGCTGTCCGCGACAGCGACTCGGAGGCGTGAATGGCCGGAACCCCTGTCGGCAAACGTCCGTTCCACGCGTTCTTGAGCCACGCACATGGTGGACCGGCCTCGAAGCTGACCAGCTGGTTGCGTGGTTGCGCGATGTGGTGGGCATCCCGCTGGTTCGACGCCGACACGCTGCCTGCTGGCGCCTTGATCGGGACAACGCTGGCTAAGGCGATCGAGAACTGCAGGGCGTTGATCCTCCTCTTGTCGAGGAACTCCGTCTCCCGGGGCTGGGTGGAACAGGAATACAACGCGGCCATCAACCAGCAGACGGAGCACCCGTCGTTCCGGATCATCCCGGTCCGCCTCGACGATGTGCAGCCGCCGGGGTTTCTGGCGAACTACAGTTACCTACAGCTCGCGGGGGAGGGCCTGTCCCCGGCGTTCGCCGCCGGGATCATCAAAGGTCTGTATCAGCCTCTAGGAGCTGTCGACGTCACCAACGGCCAAAACGTCTATGTCAGCCGGGGATGGCACCTGGATGATGCACAACTTGCCGACAATGTGTGCGCTGCGCTGGAAGGCGTCGGCCTGCAGCTCGTCGGAGACGCGGAGGATCAGGCGAGCTGGGCGGACAGCCGCATCGCGCACATCATGGACGGCTGCGGAGGCTTCGTTGCCGTTCTGCCGTACCGGGAGTTCTCCTCGCCGCCGACGTCCAAGTACATCCTGCGGGAATGGGAGCTCGCGACTGCCCGTGGATTGCCCTGTCTTGCCGTGCCGGACCCGCGGATCACGCCACCAGATGTGATCGCTGGCCGCCCCGGGCTCCTTGGGAGCGAGGTCGGAACAGATATCGCGAGACTAACGGAGGCGGCGGCAGCCCTCGCCGAGGATTGGGCGGCGCCGGCCCATGACCCGTACATCTTCTACGCTACTGATTTCGGGTCGGAGAACAAGATCCTGAGGAAAGCGGTGAAGGAGTTGGTCGAGGCCATCACGGCCCTTCCCTGCGTGCTCGGCGAGTACATAAGGGGCGAGCCGGTGCAGCGCGAGATCCTGAAATCCGTCACCGGTTCGGCACTCGTTCTCGCCGACATCTCCGGCGAAGGTCCCAACGTCCACATCGAGGTCGGGGCAGCACGTGCCCGCGATGTGCCCGTGCGCCTGCTCCGCCGCGGTCCGTCAGGCCGGCCTGCCTTCATGCTGCGGGACCAGCAAGTCTGGGACTACGCCACGGACGCAGATCTGCTCGGTCGCGTCGCCCAGATCGCCTATCCGTACCGGCGGACTCTATTGCGGGCGGGGCGACTCTAACCTCACGCTCCGTTCGTGCACATAGCGGAGCAGTTCGCGCTCGACGAGTTCGGCCCACGGCACGTGCTCGCCGCGGTGTTCGCGCGCCTCCCGGATGAGTCGGAGGTTGTTGGCGGTCGATTCGGGCTCCCACTTCTCCCGAATCACCGCCAGCGCATGGCTCAGCGCTTGCCGAGCGGCAGTCTCGTCCTCGTCCAGCACGGCGAGTTCGAGGCGAGTGGCGTGATCCCAGTAGTCGGTTTGGCCGCTGGCGAGACGACGCTCCGCCGCGTACGAAACCACCGGAATGAGCTGGTTGCGCCTGGGATCGGGCGGCTCGCGCAGTTCCATCAGGGTGACGGTGTTGATGCCTGGATAGGCGTCCCGCCAGTCCGCCTCGAAGCCGGCGAGATAGGCCTCGATCGCCTTGTCCAGAAGGCCCCGGGCGCGGAATTCCTCGCCGGCGCGCTTCGCCTCGGTCCACTGGTCCTTGTAGACGCGCCCGAGAATGCCGTAGGTCTCGCTGCTCGGACCTCGTTCCTGGATGAGGGTTAGCAGTACCCGCTCGGCCTCCTCGCGCCGCCCGAGTCGGTTCAGGGCCAGCCCGAGCTGCTCTCGGACCAGTGGGGTCTTGGCCAGCGGGCGGGGCATCCGTTCGACCAGGGACACCATCTCGTCGTAGCCCTTCACCGCCCGGTATGACAGGAACAGATCGATCAGTATTCCGGACTCCACGTCGCGCAGGTTCCCGAGTTCGCCTTCGGCGGCGCGGACGGCGGCGAGACCCTCGTCGCGGGCGCCGGCCAAGCGTTCCTTCCAGGCGGCCGAATACCTGACCTGGTCCCGGAACACGTCGGTCTTCAGTCGGTCCACCTGCGGGAAGTCCTCCACGAGCTGAAAGACCGGGCTGTCCACCGTCGCGTCCCTGGCCGCGACCAGGCGGGCCGTCAGACGGTCGCGGGCCGTCTCGAGCTGCTCGGGAGCGCCGTCCGGACCGAGCGGGTAGGGCAACCCCCGGTCCAGCTCGACGTCGAACGGCAGCCGAGTCCCTGCGGCGAACGTGAGCACGGTCGAGTAGGGCCGTACGGCATGCCGCACACCGAGCTCGTAGAAGACGTTGGCATTGGCGAACGTCAGGTCGGCCACCGCGTACTCACACAGGATCAGCCGTTCGAACATCGGCTTGTGCACGATGCCGCCGGTCACCTCCTCGTCGGCACGGACAGGTTCCAGACTGGCGGCCCGAACCGCCGGTGCAATCAGCTGCTCGTAGACGGCGTCGAAATCGATCGGGGTTCCGGTCCCGTCCGACTTCCGGCCGAATGGCATGAGGACGAAGCACAGCGGATCGGGTGCGGCGACCTTGTCAACCGTGCCAGCCGTGGCAGAGGTCCGCTCGTTCGGCATCTGTCACCCCTTGGTCTCGTCCGGGATCTCGATCTGGGACGTCAGTTGCCCCCACTGGGCCTGCTCCTGACGCAGCGCGGCCTCGACCCTTCGGACGAGCTCTGCGGCGGCCGTGTCGGCGTCACCGGGCACGGCCGAACCAGCGCCGCCCGGCAGGCGTGCTGCCGCACGGACCGCCTGGACCGCGTCGCCGTAGATCTTCCCTTGCTGCTCGAAAGCGTAGACGCTCGTATAGGCCGTCAGTGCTGTCGCAGCGGCGGGGAGCACCGTGGCTAGAGCAGCCCATAGCGCGGTAGAGCCGAGATCCGTACCCGCGAGTGCGCTGACGGCCGTTGCGAAGCCGAGCAGGATCGCGGAGATGCCCGCGGCTTGGCCCACCGCGCGATCGAACGCCTCGCGGCGGCGGCGGTAGAAGCCGACTTGGTCCTCGACGCGTTCACGCCGGTAGAAGGCGAGCAGCTGGTCGGTGCGGTCGCTCACGCCAACTCCTCGGCGTCGGTGATGTCCCCGACTAGCTGGCGGAGCAGTTGCTCCCGCTCCGCTCGCGCATAGTCACCCACACTTGCGAGGAAGAGGAAGTACTCGCTCTTGACACGCTCCGCCTTCAACCGAGCGGTCAGGTAGCCGTGCTGGGCACGTCGGCCCCGCACCAGCGCAGTCACTCCGGTCAGCAGGCCGGTCAGGACGGCCTGCACCGCAGCCAGCGCCTGCTCCCCGCCGCCGAAGGCGGCCTGGACCGCGCCTAGGATCGTCGCGAGGAGGCCGCCGGTGATCAGGGCGACCTGCTGCCGCCAGAATTGATGCTGCCGCAGCTGCGCGTCGTGATCCAGTCGGCGGAACTGCTCCTCCAACCCGTTTCGCCAGACCTGGAAATCCGCGGCCAGAGCAGGGTAATCATTCTCGGCCGTGTCCCCGAGAACCGGCCGATCGTTCGGCCATCGCGAATCGGGGTCGGGACGCCACCAGAACGGCTTCGGGAACCGCTCCACCAACGCTGGCGCCTTCACGCCGCGGCCCAACCCGTGGGAAGCCTGTCAGTCACCGCGACAACCTATCGACTTCCTCAGGCCACTCAAGTCGTCGCCGACAGGCTCGTCCGGCACGCCTTCACCTAAGAGCGCGTCCGCGCGAGCGGCCTTCGTCATGCGCTTGGTGGCATGCAGTCTAGGCAACGCGGGTGATCTTGCTGCCTCGTGCGGTTGACCGGGGAGTGCCTCAGTGTTGGCAACGTGCCCGATCCACACCCAACACCCACCCCCACCAGGGTTAGCCCTTGCCGCCCGTTACCTGGGCGCGGACGCCTTCAGCAACCACACCGTGGTCTCCGAGCACGTCTGCAGGCCCGCGGAGTCTGGGCCGCCGCTGGCGGTTGCTTACGGGAACGAGTGGTTGCTCGTCGAGTTGACGATGAGCAGGTAAGGGTCGTCCAAGACGCATCGCTCATCTCCCTCGCCGTCGGCGAAGTAGGGGGAGATGTAGCCCTTGTCGAAGCGCATGCCCTCGGTGAACTCGACGAGGTCGAGGCCGAAGGTGTTGTTCTCCTCGACGGTGAGAACGCCGTCCCTGCCCACCTTGTCCATCGCCTCGGCGATGAGCTCGCCGACGGTGTCGTCAGCACCTGCCGTCCTGACGAGTGAGGCGATCTGCTCCTTGGACTGCAACTCCACCGCGAGGCCGCGTAGAAGATCCTGCAGGATCGGCAACGCCGCCGCGAGCTCCCGGGACAGCTTGGACGGGCCCGCCTCCGGCAGCCGCCCTTCGCAGATGCCGGCGATCAGGGCACCCGCGACCAGAGCCGCCCGCGCTTTGCCGTCCCCGATCACGCGCTGCATCTCCTCCATCGCCGCGCGAACGACGTCGGCGCCGGCCTGCCTCGACCGGGTCATCGAGAATGACCGTCTGGGCGACCTCGACGGCTCGACGACCGCGTTGGCCCCGGCCAGAAGGGAGCTCACCTGCGGCCGAAGGACCCCGCGGCGCGCCGGCTCGGGGCTCGTGGCAGGTGCACGTACGGGCTCGTTCTCGGGCTGTTCCGGGGCGATGCTCTCGGGCTCCTCGACCGCGACGTCCGCGGACGGCTCCGGCGCAGGAGCGGGCGACTTCAGGCTTTCCTGCAGACGCCGCTCCGTGATGGCGTAGAGGTCCTCACGTTCCAGCAACAGCCTGGCCAGTTTGATGGCCGTGTCGTAGTCGTCTTCGTCGTTCACCGCATCCCGCAGCTTCGCGGTGATGGCGAGCTGTTCCTCCCGCCCGAGAGAGGGAGGTAGATCTGCCGGCTGATGTCCGAGAGGTAGGGCAGCGGCGGATCCGGCTCGGGGGGTAGCTGGGACGGCAGCGGTGGGGCCGACGGTTGCGCAACCAGAGCCCCCGCGAGCCGGAACGCCGCCTAACGTCAGGCACGGTGAAATCCACTGCTTGGCGCTGCGCGAGCTCAGTCGGCAGGAGCTTCTCCGAGCCGGCTTCGACCATTACCGGCAGTACGGGTTTGGCCAGTGAGAGCGCGTACTCGCGCTCTCGGGCGCAGGCGATCGAGGCGAGCGAACTCTGCGACACGACGGCGAGGAAGACGTCACTGCGTCGGATCTGCTCCAGGATCTTCTGCCACCACTCCACGCCGCCCCCGAGTTCCTGGTCGAGCCAAACCTCGTGGCCGGCGAGCTGGAGGCCCTCGGCGAACGGCTGCGCCGTGACCAGGTGCTTCCGGGAGTACGACAGGAACGCGAGCATCGTGCCTCCTGCGGAGCGCGGAGCGAGGCACACAGTCTGCGGCGCAGGCCAAGGGCTGGCCAGAGAGGAATTGCGCTGGCCGGTCTCGACGGTTGGAAGGACGGACGGCCCGACCTCGCCAGGTAGACAGAACACGACTCTTCACATCCGACAAAATCTTCGACAGAGTTGCGCTGTGGAGTCGCCACCGCCGCCTGGAGACCAGGAGCCTGCCTCCGAGCCGCGATTCGACTTCTTCGTCAGCTTCGCCGGACCGGACCGGGCCTGGGCGAGGTGGCTGACCCAACAGCTGGAGGACCTGGGGTTCTCGGTCGAATTCGCCGACCGTTGGCCAGCCGGCCGCGATCTGGTCGCCGCGATGAACCAAGCTCTGGAACGCGCGGACCGCGTCCTGGCGGTCTTCTCGAGGCGGTACTTCGAGGAGTTCCGGTGGACGGGACCCGAACTCCGCAGCGCCCTTTTCCGGGCCCACGAGCGGCACCCGGAATCGTTGGTGCCGGTTCGCATTGACGACGTCGATCCGCCGCCGCTGTATGACTCATACAAGCGCATCGAGTTGGCCGATCTCGAAGAGCCCGAAGCACGCGACGCCCTCCTGCACGGTCTCTACCCGGGAACCGACACGGAGCGGCGACAGGCCTTTCCTGGGGCGACGGCGGCAGCCGAACGCCCCACCTCGGCCCGGGCGCCGTTCCCTTCTGGCGCGGGAGGTCAGGGCCAGCCGCCGACAACGGCCTCTGCTGGGGGCGGGGGGCCCGATCCGATCGAGCTCACATCGAGCAACCTTCCCCACTTCCTGGATGCCTTCGTGGGGCGAGCCGCCGAACTGGCTACCTATCGACAGGAACTGCTCGACGGGCGGACTCGGCTGCTGACCATCCTCGGCGCCGGGGGGGCCGGGAAGACGAGGTTCTGCCAGGAGCTCGGCCGGTCGCTGCTGGATGCGTTCGACCAGCACGTCTACTTCGTCGATCTGACGACCGTGTCGGAGCCGGACCTGGTGATCGCGAGCATCACGCGCGCGATGCGCATCAAAGCCGGGGACCCCGTGCTGGAGGCGCTCAAGGAACTGTTCCGGGATCGTCGGGTGCTGCTGCTGCTCGACAACTTCGAGCACGTCTACGAAGGTGCGCCTGCCGTCGAGCAGCTCCTCCTGGGAACCGCGTCGGTATCAGTCGTCGCGACGAGTCGGCGGCCGCTCGACATCTCGGGGGAAGCCCAACACGACCTGACCGCGCTCACCCCCGACGAGGCGGTGCGGCTTTTCGAGGAGCGTTCCGCTCGATCGGGCGCTCCGCCGCTGTCGGATGCATCGAGCGAGGCCGAAGCAGTCGTGCAGCTGTGTCAACGGCTGGATTACCTGCCTCTGGCCATCGAACTCGTCGCGGCCAGGGCTCAGATGCACCCACCGACGGGGCTTCTGTCCATGCTCAGGAGATCGGCCCTGGACCTGCGCGCCACGGGGCAAGGAGTTGCCGGACGTCAGCGAAGTCTCCGCGACACGGTTGAGTGGAGCTACAACCTGCTCGACGAGCCGGCGCAGCGACTGTTCCGGCAGCTCGCGGTTTTTGAGGGCGGCTGGACGTTCACGACGGCGGCGCGGCTGTTGGGCGACGGCGATCCGTACGCGCTCTCGCTCACGGAACCCATGTATGTCCTGCTTCGCAACCAGCTGATCCGCGTGAACGAGCAGCGGACACGGATGGCCATGTTGACAACCCTTCGCGAGTACGCCGCCGATCGCTTGAAAGAGGACCCTGAGGAAGCCGAAAGTCTCGCCGCTTCGCACGCGCAGCTCTTTCTCGACCTCGCCGAGGAGGTGGCGCCCGGGTTGTCCGAGGCGGCGGCCTTCGGTCGCCTCGAGCTCGAGCAGGACAATCTCGCGGCGGCTCTCGACTACTTCGTCGACCGGGACGAGGTCGAGCAGGCGTTGCGGCTGGCGGCAGTTCTCGGGCGGTTCTGGTGGGTGAGGGATTACGCCGAGGGCTGGGAGCGGCTCAGCGCGGTACTGCGGAAGCCCGTCCCGGCTGAGCTGCAAGGGCTGCGAGCCCCGGTGCTGCGGAGCGCGGTCGAGCTGGCGATACGCCTCGGTCGCCTCGACGAGGCTGCGAGCGCGTCGACCGAGTTCCTCGAGTTGGCGCGGAGGCTGGAGGATCGCCGGCTCGAGGCCTTCGCGCTGTCACGAGTGGCTCTGGTGCAGATGGAACACGCCGAGTTCGACGAGGCTCTTCCGCTGCTGGAGCAGGCCCTGTCGGTGCAGCACGAAGTCGGCGACGCGGGAGGTGTCGCCGACACGCTGGACAGCCTCGGCGTCCTCGCGACCGGCGTCGGTGATCATGACCGGGCTCGAGAGCGCTTGGAGCAGAGCCGCATCGCCTACCGCGAGCTCGGCGATACCGGGGGCGAGGCCTGGGCGTGCAACGACCTCGCCCGGTTGGCCTTGGCGCAGCAGCAGTTCGCGGAGGCGGAGCAGTTCGCCCAAGAAGCGTTGCGGGTCGGGGAACAGCAGACCGACTGGGCGCTCATCGCGTGGGCGCACAACTATCTCGGCCTCGTCACCTCGCGCCGCGGCGCCCACAAGGACGCCCGCGAGCACCACCTCACCAGCCTGGCCCAGGTTCTGCTGCTGGGCGACAAGCGGCCGTGTGCGCTCGCGCTCGAGGGCCTCGCCGCCCTGGCTGCCGAGCAGGGACAGGCCGAGCGCGCCGCCGTGCTCGATGGAGCCGCGCAGAGCGTCCGCGAACGCAGCCGGATTCCACGGACAAGGGCCGAGGCAGAGATCCTCGAGCGCCGCCTCGACCTCGTTCGACCGGATTCTGCCGCGACAGCGTTCGAGGGGGCGCTCGCGCGTGGTCGCAGGATGTCCCTCGAAGAGGCTGTAGCGCTTGCCCGTGGGGCGTGAGCCCGCGATCGTTCTGATCTGTCCGAATGCTTGGGACGAGTTGCAGCTCCCGCGCGCCCTGCAGAACTGGGAGCCGCCGTTCGCCATCGACCGCTACGGAGAGAACCCGGAATACGATCCGGCGTCCTTCGATGCCCTCGCCTTCGTGGAGAACGCGGTGCGCGATCTGGGCGAGTCGTCGACTGTGGGGGTGGTCAGCTCCAGCGACTATCCCGGGTGCTTGGTCGCGGCCGTCATCGCCGAGCGGCTCGACCTGGTCGGGCCGACGCCGCAGAGCATGCTGCGGTGTTCGCACAAGTACTTCTCCCGCTTGTCCCAGCAGGTTGCGGCGCCCGAGGCCACGCCCCGGTTCGCCTTGATCGATCCGAACGAGCTCTCCGAGGCGTCCGTACCCCTGCCGTTCCCGCTGTTCGTGAAGCCGGTCAAGTCCTGGTTCTCGCAGCACGCTCGTCGCATCGACACCTACGAGGAGCTGGTGGCGTTCGCCCGGTCGGGGACCCTGCGGCGCCACCTCAGCGAGTTCGTCCGGCCTCTGAACCAGCTGCTGGCGCTCTATGGGTTCCCATATTCCGGTGGCTTCCTGATCGCGGAGGAGGTGCTCACCGGCGACCAGTTCACGCTGGAGGGGTTCCTGGTGGCAGGGGTGCTGACGGTCGTCGGCATAGTCGACTCGCGGATGTACGAGGGGACGCAGAGCTTCGAGCGTTTCGACTACCCCTCGTCCACAGCCGGCCGGCTGCTGCGGCGGATGGCCGAGATCACGGAGCGCTCGATGGCGGAGATCGGGCTCACGCACGGCCTGTTCAACATCGAGTTCATCCACAACACCGAGACCGACACGGTGCACATCATCGAGGTCAACCCCCGGATGTGCGGGCAGTGGGCGGACCTGATGGAGACCGTCAACGGGGTCAACACGTATCAGGTCATGCTGCTGCTCGCCGGTGGCATCACGCCGCCGGTGGCCGGCCCCGCCTCCGCGCTCGCCGGAACCAGCTACGTGCTTCGCCGCTTCCGCGACGGCCGCGTCACGCGAGTGCCGACCGAGGCTGAGCTGGACGTGGTCCGAGCCGGTCATCCGACCACGATGCTCACCTCGCTGTACCGGGAGGGCCAGCGGCTGTCGGACAACCCGTTCGAATTCGATGGCTACAGCTACCGCTACGCCATCGTCAACGTCGCCGCCTCTTCGATGGACGACGTCGACCGACACGTCCGCAGCATCCGGAGCGAGCTCGACTACGAGTTCGTCGACGAACCGGGCCTTCCCGAGGGGGACGAGACGGTAGGCGTGTGATGGGCTCAACCCGCGCAACTGCTCACTGCATCCAAGGCAGCGACGTCACCGACCGGGGCGTCGACCGCCTGGCCGAAGAAGCTTTGATGACCCGGGCCCCGGTCATGGAGGGATGGTGGGAAACACGCCGCTGAACCGTCTGAGCTAACGACGCCAGTCGTCGGAGTTCGTCAGTTGAAAGCTCCTTGCGGCGCGAGCACCGCAAGGCACAGGTAGTGCGGTTCGCTCTAGGCCATGGAGCGCGGCTCGATCCCAGGTGTCAGGGGCTGGTGATCTCGATCGAGCAGTCCGGAGGAGGCAAGTCGTGTGGGGTTCGGCAGCCGGAACCGCTCGCGTTCTTCCGCGGTGATTGCGTGGCCGGCGCGGCTGGCGGCAGCCGGGTAGAGCGCGGTGACGTCGACCGCCCATTGTGAGATGGTGCCGTCGGACCGACCGAGTAGTAGGCGCTGAAGGTCCGCACTGAACGCCAGTCCGCTGGTTTCCGGTCTCGTGAAGCGGATAGTTCGCCGTTGTCGCTGGAAATCCCATATCCGAACGAGTTCGTCGGAGAAGGCGGCTGCGAGAAAGCGGTCGTCCAACGAGATTGCCCAGGTTCGCGGTGCGGTTCCTCGATCGAGCGTGCCCCTCGAGCAGGTTCCAGACCTGTACCGTGCGCTCGCTGGTTCCGCAGGCGAGTCTCCTCCCCGCCGGGGAGAAGGCAGCACAGCGCACATTGCCACCGCACGACAGAGTTGCCTTCTGTTCTCCCGTGTCGTCCCAGACCTTCACGATGCCGCTGTAGCTCGTCGTCGTGGCGAGCCGGCGTCCGTCCGGCGAGACGCTGAGCAGCCAGAGATCGCCCGTTCCGGACTCCTCAAAGAGGAAGGGCTGGCCGCCGTGCCACAGGTCGGCGCGGCCTGAGCTCGTTCCTGTGGCGATGAGATCGTCCGATAAGAAGCGCAGTCCATGAAGCTGCCACTGGGCGGGCGGAGATAAGCGGAGAAGCGGCCGTCTCTCCAGACGATCGTCGAGTTCAGATCCTGGGTCAGAAGCTGTCGCCCGTCGGGCGAGATGCGACACTTATGCGGCGCGTTGACGTGCCCTCGGTCAGCGAAGGCCTCCTCGAGGTTGCCGCTCACCGGAACGGTTGTCAGCAACCGAAGTGCGCCCTCGCGGGCGCCGTCCACGACGAAGACAACGTCGCGGCACAGAATCGCGCATCGACCGCGGCCGTTGATCTCCAGGTTGGAACCGAATTTCCTCGTTCGCTCTGCACCCGGCCCGAGATCCAAGCTGAACGTAGTCTCGCCGTCCAAGGAGAGCAGCTGGACTGTCCGGCCGTGGACCGCAATCAATGCATCCGCACCCGGCACCCCCGCCGCTGCGGGCTCCAACTCAGATCTGACCGCCTCCCCCTTGGGAAGCGTCGCCCGACCATGCACAGCGCCGTCGGGCTCCCAGACCTGTAGATCACCAGTCCGGTTGAGCCCCCAGGGCAGACCGGCCTGCCCGGCGAACCCTGATGACGAGTAACCTTCTGCGACGGGTCCGCGTAGCACCGTGGTCGGTGCTGGCGAGTTGTCGACTGCCGCTCGGAAGGTGGATTCGGTGACCTCGTTGCGATCCGTGAGAAGCGCCTCCCACGAGATGAGCAGAGCCGTCTCCGGTTCGCTGTTCAGACCGTCGCGAGCCTCGGCCGCCAGTCGAAGCGACTCCGCAACCCGGGCGTGTTGCTCGCGCTCGACCTCAGCGTGAATCACCTCGTCCCGCCGCGCGCCCGAACAGCACGTCGGCGGTGCGCCGACCGAGAAACGGCACCAGGGCATCGGCGATGTCGCCGATCGAGCTCAGTGACTGCCCCGGGTGGCGGGTGCC
>JADGPE010000027.1 GCA_017882605.1 Thermoleophilia bacterium
GAAGAAGATCTGCTGGGAGGAGTCGTTCCACATCCTCCACGGCCGCGACGTGATCCTCGCGATGATGACCGGCACCGACGCGCAGCGCGAGCTCGTGCAGGAGGCGCTGACCCGGTGGTGGGGGCCGCTGATGCAGTTCCACGGCAATCCGATTGCGCGCGAGGAGGATCCGATGTACCTCTGGCGGATCAAGTCGCAGGGCAACGAGGAGGCGCGCCAGCAATTCCTCGAGGGCTACGTGCCGCAGATCTGGGAGCTCGGCCTCACGGTGCCCGACCCGAACCTGCGCCGCGGCGACGACGGCGTGTGGGCGTACACGGAGCCGGACTGGGCTGAGCTCAAGTCGGTCGTCACCGGCCACGGCCCCCGCTCCCAGGAGCGGCTCGCCTTCCGCGCCCGCTTCCTCGAGCAGGAGCAGTGGGTCCGCGACGCTTTGGCCGCGTGATGGTCTTCGAGATCTTCCGACAGGAGAAGAAGGGCCAGCCGTTCGCGCATGCGGGGTCGGTGGAGGCACCGGACGCGGCGTTCGCGGACGCGTGGGCACGCGAGCAGTACGGCCGTCGTGGCGAGTCGGAGGCACTGTGGCTCGTGCCGCGCGCGTCGATCCATGCGATCACCGAGTGGGCGGACGAGTTCGACCTGAAGTACCGCCGCGTCGACGGGTACTCGATCAAGACTCGATTGAAAGAAGCGCGTGAACGAGCGGGCACAACTCCTTCTCTCGATAGCTGACGACGAGCTGATCCTCGGCTGGCGCGACTCGGAGTGGACCGGGATCGCGCCGACGCTCGAGGAGGACGTTGCGTTCTCGTCGATCGCCCAGAACGAGATCGGCCACGCGCGGGCGCTGTACGAGCTCGCCGCGCAGGAGCTCGGAACCGACTCGGACGCCCTGGCGTTCGACCGCGACCCGGGCGAGTACCGCTGCGCGCCCCTCGTTGAACTGCACCTGCTCGATTGGGCGCACACGATCGCGCGGCGTTACCTCTACGAGGAAGCCGACCGAGTTCGCATCAACGCGTTGATGCACTCCGACGACGCGGAGCTCGCCGGCCTCGCGGCGAAGATCGACCGCGAGGAGACCTACCACCGCATGCACGCGGAGCTGTGGGCGGCCCGTCTCGCTGCTGAGCCACGCTTCCGGTCGGCCGTCGAGGAGCTGTGGCCGTTCGCCCTCGGCGTGCTCGAGCAGGAGCTGCGTCCGGATCTGGCGCAGCGCGTCGGCCTCGACGTCGTCGCCGCACACGAACGCGGTGAACACACACCCGAGCTGGCAGAGTTGTGGAACGTGATGACCGAGGTGCGGCGGTCGATCCCAGGCGCGCAGTGGTAACGGCCGAGACCGTCTGGGCCGCACTCGACGAGATCCCCGACCCTGAGATCCCAATCATCTCGCTCGTCGAGCTCGGCGTGATCCGCGACGTCGCCGTCGACGGCGGCCGCGTTCGCATCGAGTTCACGCCCACATTCCTCGGCTGCCCGGCGCTCGAGGCGATGAAAAGCGCGCTGGAGGCGACCGTCGCAGCCCTGGGAGCCGAGCCGGAGATCGCGGTCATCCAGGACGACTCGTGGTCGACCGACCGGATCACCGCCGCCGGCCGGGAGAAGCTGCGAACGGCAGGCTTTGCGCCGCCGCCCCCGCGCAGCGCCGGCCCGACGACGCTCGTGCAGCTCCAGTCGAAGGCGTTCCGCTGCCCGTACTGCAACTCGAACGAGACCCGGCTCGAGAACATCTTCGGCCCGACGCCGTGCCGCTCGATCCGCTGGTGCGAGAGCTGCCGCCAGCCGTTCGAGCAGTTCAAGACGATCTAGCCGGCCTGCAGCGACGCGGAGTGGGCGCTGGCTGCGTGGATGCAGTACGGTCGCTCGGCAATGGCTGCGGCGCCTGCTCACGTTCGCTGCATTCGACGGCGCCTTGCCGCCGCGATTCTCGTGGGCCTCGTCGGCGCGCTCGCGGGCGCGGTGGTCGCGGGCGGAGCACAGTCGGCTCACGATCGGTCGGGTGGCCGGCTGCTGCGTCTCGCACCCGGGGACCAGATCGCGGTCGCGGGCACGAACCTCCACTGCGCCGTCTCGTCGTCGGGCGGTCCCACGACGATCGCGTGCGGCTCCGGCAGCGGCCGGTCTCCGCGCGCGGGCAGCTACGGCTTGGCCGTCGCCGACACGGCGCTCCTCGTCCTCAAGACGACAGCGTCCTCGACGCCAGCCCAAGTCAGGCGGGAGGCTGAGCCCTCCGGCTCGGGCGCCACCTTCCCCGGGCCTGCGGCGGGAGGCAGAAGCTTCCGCGCAGTCGTCGGGACGGTCGCGACCGTCACCGGCACCCACGTCTTCTGTGCAGTCGAGCGGCTCCAGGGAACGACGTACGTCACCTGCGGCCCCGCCGATGGATCAGCCCGCTTCTTCGTCAAGAGCTACGTCGGCGCGGTCTCCGACACCAACATCTTCGTCATCCGCAAGCTCGACCAGAAGCGGACGACGACCGTCTTCCAGCACCGACAGCCCTGAGCCGGGCGCTCCGCTGATGGCACGCCGCACCCTCGACGACCTGCTCGAGGAGGCCCGCGCGAAGATCGAACGTCTCGAGCCCGCCGAGGCCTGGGCGGCCGCGGGCGACGATGCGCACATCGTCGACATTCGCTCGGCGCCGGCGGAGCTCGTGCCCGGCTCGCTCCACATCCCTCGCACCGTGCTGGAGTGGCGCCTCGACCCGAACAGCGCTTCGCGGAGCCCGCATGCTCCCGGGCTCGACGAGCGCGTGCTCCTCCTCTGTGACCACGGCGAGTCCTCGAGCCTCGCAGCGGCCACGCTCGTCGAGCTCGGCTTCAGTCGTGCCGGAGACATCGCCGGCGGATTCGTTGCGTGGGTCGACGCAGGCCTGCCCGTGGTCGCGGCCGCACCCGCGCCGGCCGCCCTCCCGGGGATGGCGCCTCCGGTCAGCCCGCTCGACTAGAGTCGAGGAAGTGGCGCACGCGCGCATCCTCTACTGCCCCGTCTGAAACGGCTACGACGAACGGGCCGCGAGTCTCGTGGCCGAGATCACCGCGACAGGAAGTACAGCTGAGATGACGGCCGGCGAGCAGAGCCAGTACGACGTCTTCGTGGACGACGTGCTCGTCTTCTCGAAGCAGCGCGAAGGCCGCTGGCCGGAACTGACCGAGATCCTGGACGCGCTCCCGTGACCGCGCCGACCGCGTGCCCGGCCGGCGCGTGCGAGCAGCTCTGGCTTCGCTCTAGGCAGTCGGTGCGCCCGACAGGCTCGGGTAGCGGCCGGTCAGGAGAAACAGGTAGCCGTAGGTCTGCAGCTCGTACCGGAGCATCCAGGCGCTGATGTCGCGCATGCCCTGGTGCATGTGTCCGGTGAAGAGGCAGTAGAACCAGCCGAGGAACGCGACGATCTGGTTGACCAGCCTGAAGACGTAACACAGGAGCACCGCGGGAATGGCGAGCAGTACGCGGAAGAACACGGTCAGCCTGCTCTGCGGCGCAGCCGCGTCGACCCGCAGGTCGACCGGATATGTGCCCGGCAAGCCCCCGAACGGCGGCCACGGGTCGGCGAGCAGGAGCACGTAGGACGAAAGGTGCGTGAGCGCGCGCAGGTAGCGCGCGATGAAGTTGTGCAGGCCGTCGGGCACGCGTCCGGCGAAGAGCGCGACGATCCAGGCGATCAGCACTGCGATGTACGTGACGATGCCCCAGATGCCGAGCCAGATCGCGAGGGGGATCGCGAGCAGCAGGCGGAAGAAGACCGTGAGCCGGTTGCGCTTCAGATCGTCGTCGACGATCAGCCCGATCGGGTGAGACTCGATTTGTGAATCGATCATTGCGTTCCTCTCTCGAACTGGTAGGCGCTCCCGCTCGCGAGCGTTGGGTAGCGGTCGGTGAGCAGCAGGAGGTATGCGTAAGTCTGGGCCTGGTATCGGATGCAGTACGCGCTCAGGTCGCGGAAGCCGCGCGGGTAGCGGCCCGTCGCGAGCGCGAAGAACCCCCCGAGGAAGGCGACGGCCAGCAGCACGTAGCCGAGCACGGTTGCGAGCACGTAGGCGGGCAGCACGAGCAGGATGCGAAACGCCGTCTTCCAGCGCGCCTGATTCTGCACCGCGGCGACAGCGAGATCGACGGGATACGTGCCCTGCCAGCCACGGAAGGACGGGTACGGATCGGCGATGAGGTAGACGTAGGCGTTGACGTGCGCCTGGTACCGAACGAACCGTGTCATCCACGCGTGGATGCCGGCCGACGGCCGTCCCCGCACGAGCGCGATCGCCCAGTTGACGATCGCGACCGGGACCGCGAGGTACGTCCAGAGCGTGAGCACGGTCAGATGCGGCCACGCCAGCAGCCACCGCAGCGCGACCGTGAGCCGCCACCGCCGCAGGTCGTCGTTGACGACGAGGCGAATCGGATGCGGCCAGTCGACGTCGGCTCCGGTGAACTGCGCGTCCCGCTTCTCGAGGAACGCAGCGACGCCTTCGGTGAAGTCCGGCGTCCTCGTCAGTTCCGACTGCGTCCGCGCCTCGAGCTCGAGCTGCTGCTCGAAGCTCGTGTCCTCCGCGGCGTCGAGCAGGCGCTTCGTGTGCCACACAGCACGCGTGGGCATCGCGGCGAAGAGCTCAGCGACCTCCTGCGCGCGGCGCGGTAGTTCGTCTGCAGGCACGACCTCGTTCACGAGCCCCCACGCGCGCGCCTCCTCGGCGTCGACGCGACGGCCGGTCGTCAGCCACTCGAACGCGCGCGCCGCGCCGAGCAGCCGGCGGACGAGCCACGTTCCGCCCGAATCGGGGACGAGGCCGATCTTGATGAACGCCGGAACGAAGCTCGCCGAGTCGGCCGCGATTCGCGCGTCGCAGGCAAGTGCGAGCGACATGCCTGCACCCGCGGCCGCGCCGTTGACAGCGGCGATCACCGGCTTCTCCAGCGCGCGGATCGCGAGCACGTTGCGGTGGTAGTTGTCGCGCAGGTTCTGGGCAACATCGCCGGCGCCGGCACTGAACTCCTGCAGATCCTGGCCCACGCAGAACCCCCGGCCCGCACCGGTGATCACGACCGCGCGCACCGCCGGGTCCTTCGCCTCCTCGAGCCCGGCGGCGATGCCGGAGTGCACGGCACGGTTGAGCGCGTTCAGCACGTCGGGCCGGTTGAGCGTGATCGTGAGGACCGCACCGTCACGCGTGATCTCGACCTCGGGCACGCGCCAACCATAACCCGGTCTAGAGTCCGCTGACGTGGACGCCTACGCCGCCTACCCGAGCCTCGTGCTCGACCGCCCGGCGCCCGGCGTGCTACGGCTGACCCTGCGTGCGCCCGGGAAGCTGAACGCCGTCGGCGGCGCGATGCACGGTGAGCTCGCAGCCGTCTGGAAGACGATCGCGGCAGATGACGAGACGCGCGTTGTGATCGTGCGCGGCGCCGACGGCGCGTTCAGCGCCGGCGGTGATCTCGACCTCGTGCTCGAGATCGCAACCGACGTCGAGACACGGCTCCGCGTCTTCCACGAAGCGCGCGACCTCGTCTACAACGTGATCGACTGCCCCAAGCCGATCGTCTCGGCGATCACCGGGCCGGCTGTAGGCGCCGGCCTCGCGGTGGGGCTGCTGGCCGACATCTCGATCGCGACTCCGGCCGCGCGGATCGTGGACGGCCACACCAAGCTGGGCGTCGCAGCAGGCGACCACGCGGCGATCGTCTGGCCGCTGCTCTGCGGGCTCGCGAAGGCGAAGTACCACCTGCTGCTCTGCGAGCCGGTCGACGGCGTCGAAGCCGAGCGGATCGGGCTGGTCTCGCTCTGCGTCGACGAAGACGAGCTGGAAGCACGCGCGCTCGAGATCGCGACACGGCTCGCCGCCGGTTCTCAGCACGCGATCCGGCACACGAAGCTCGCTCTCAACAACTGGCTGCGGGCAGCCGGCCCTGCCTTCGATGCATCGCTCGCGCTCGAGTTCCTCGACATGACCGGTCCCGACGTGCACGAGGGCGTTGCGGCCGTGCGCGAGAAGCGCCCGCCGCGGTTTCGCTAGAGCTCTGTTTCGCTAGAGCTCTGCTTCGCTAGAGCTCGGCGAGCCGGGCGAACTCGACGTTGAACGCAACGCCCATCTCCATCGCGTCCTTGCCCGAGGCCGCGAACTCCGGTGACGCCGCCCCCGCCTTGAACGATTCCAGGTCCGGCCACTCGAACTCGGCGTAGTACCGGTGCTTCGGCTCGCCCATCGGCGCGCCGAACACGGGGCCGTGACGGAACGTCGCCCCCGGCACGGCCTTGCAGAGCTCGAGATGCTGCTCGTAGCGCTGCGGATCCGGCGCCTCGTCGTAGAGTACGACCACTCTGACCATGCTGTCCCCTTCGTTGGAGTGAGAGGAGCTAACCATGGCAGGAAAGATCGTCCACTTCGAACTGCACGCGGCCGACCCCGATCGCGCGGCCGGCTTCTGGAACGGCCTCTTCGACTGGAACATCGGTGCGAGCGCGATGGAGGGGTTCGACTACCGCATGTTCCAGAACGGCGAAGACCAGGGCGGCGCCGTGATGCCCTCTGAGACACCGGGCGCCGGTCCCACCATCTATTTCGACACCGACGACATCGACGCGTCGATCGCGAAGGTGCGCGAGCTCGGCGGCACGGCCGGCGACAAGCAGCCGGTCCCGACGCACGGCTGGTTCGCGGCGTGCACGGACACGGAGGGCTCGAACTTCAACCTCTGGCAGGGAGACGAGAGCGCGGCGTGACCGGGGTTGCGGTCGCGCTGGCCGTTCTCGCAGGACTGGCCGGCTCCGTCCAGGTCGCCGTGATGGGCCGCTTCGGCGGCGCGGTCGGCGTCGTCGAGGCGCTCACGTTCGCGACGGCGGTGCAGCTCGCGTTCTCGGTCGCGATCCTGCTCGCGGTGCGCGGCGGCCTGGGCGGGCTGCATCAGATCGGCAGCACGCCCGCGTGGATGTGGCTTGGCGGCCTGATGGGACTGACGGTCGTCGGGACGATCACGTTCGCCCAGCCGCGGATCGGCGCGACGGCGGTGATCGGGATCCTGATCGCCGGCCAGCTCGTGATGGGCGCCGTGATCGATCGGTTCGGCCTCTTCGGTGTCCACCAGATCGCCATCTCGGCGCCGCGGGCGATCGGGATCGTGCTGCTGGGAATCGGCGCAGCACTCTCGCTCGTTCGATAGTTCGTGTCGCAGAACGCGAAGGTGTGGACCGCGCTGGTCACGGTCTACGTGATCTGGGGCTCGACCTACCTCGGGATTGCCTATGCGGGCGAGACGATTCCACCGCTCTTCGCGGTCTCGACGCGGTTCATCGCCGCGGGAACGCTGATGGCGGTCGTCGTGAAGGCACGAGGTGGCTCGCTGCGGATGCCACGGCGGGCGCTCGCCGCGTGCGTGGTCGTCGGCTGCCTGCTCCCGGGAGCAAACGCCATCCTGTTCTTCGCCGAGCGCAACGTCCCGACGGGCCTCGCGTCGCTGATCATCGCCTCGGTGCCGCTCTGGCTCGTGGTGCTGCGCCTGGCGGGGCACGAGCGGCTGCCCTGGCAGGCGCTGGCCGGCGTGGGCGTCGGGTTCGCCGGCGTCGCCGTGCTCGCGCAGCCCTCCGGCGGCGCGAAGTGGTGGGGGATCGCGCTCTGTGTCTGCTCGGCGGTGATGTGGGCGACCGGCTCGTTTCTCTCCTCGCGCCTGACGATGCCCGACGACCCGTTCGCGGCCACGTCGTTCGAGATGCTCGCCGGCGGCCTGATCATGTTCCCGTTCTCGCTCCTCACCGTCCATCACCTCTCTCCGTCCGCCGCGTCGATCGCCGGCTGGATCTACCTCGTCTTCTTCGGTTCGATCGTCGGGTACACCGCCTACGTCTGGCTGCTCGCCAATGCGCCGCTCGGACTGGTCGCGACCTACGCCTACGTCAACCCGGTCGTTGCGATCACGCTCGGCGTCCTCTTCCGCGGCGAGCACCTCACCTGGCACCTGCTGATCGGGGCGGCGATCGTCGTCGTCGCCGTGGCGGCCGTCGTCCGGCAGGAGCCGACCACGATGCCGGAGCTGGAGCGGGAGAGCGCGGTCGGCCACGGCTGACGTAGCGTGCGCGCATGAGGTTCGGGCTGATCGTCCCGCAGGGGTGGCGCAAGGACCTCGACGGCCGGGACTTCGAGACCATGGCGACCATCGCGCGCCGGGCCGAGGAGCTCGGATTCGACTCGATCTGGCTGTACGACCATCTGCAGACACGCGACGGCGACCCCGACCGCGTGCTCGAGTGCTGGACCTCGCTCGCAGCGCTCGCGCGCGAGACCACCCGCGTCGACCTCGGCCAGATCGTCACCTGCGCGCTCTACCGCAACCCCGGGCTGCTGGCGCAGATGGCCTCAACCGTCGATGCGGCGAGCGGCGGACGTGTGATCGTCGGGCTCGGTGCCGGCTGGGACGAGCGCGAATGGGGAGAGTTCGGCTACGGCGAATGGCCGGAAGTGCCGGCCCGGCTCCGCCACCTCGAGCAGACGCTCCAGGTGCTGCGCGCGCGCCGGCCGGGGCGGCCGATCCTGGTCGGCGGAAGCGGCGAGCGGGTCCTGCTCCGGCTGGTCGCACGGTATGCCGACGCCTGCAACTTCACGGACTCGTTCGACCCCGCCTTCTACCGCCACAAGCTCGACGTCCTCCGTCGCCATTGCGAAGACGTGGGTCGCGACTACGACGAGATCGAGAAGACTGCGTCGTTCACGGTGCACGCAGGTGAAGAGATCGACTACCGGTCGCTCGCCGCGGCCGGGATCGAGCGGTTCATCCTCTACGTCGACCCACCGCTCGACGTCGAACGCGTGTCAGCCGGTCTCGGTCTCTGAACCGAGGCAGATGTCGTCCGGCTTGACGGGGACGCGCGCCAGCTCCCGTCCGGTCGCCGCGCGTAGCGCCGCGACGATCGCGGCGGTCGAGACGACCGTCGGCGGCTCGCCGACGCCCTTCACACCGTAGGGCGCGTCCGGCTCGGGGTCCTCGATCAGCACCGACTCGACCGGCGGCATGTCGAGCGCCGTCGGGATCAGATAGTCCGTGAAGCTCGCATTCGTGATCAGGCCGTCGCGCGTCTGGATCTCCTCCATCAGCGCGAGGCCGAGGCCTTGGGCCGTGCCGCCCTCGATCTGGCCCTCGACCTGCTGCGGGTTGACCGCCTTGCCCACATCCTGGGCTGCGCCGATCCAGACGACCCGCGTCAAGCCGAGGTCGACGTCGACCTCGGCGACGACCTTCATCGCACACGCCGCGAAGGCGACATGCGCGCGCTCACCCGTGATCTGGCCGGTCTCCGGATCCAGCGGCGTGGTGGCGGCATGACGGTAGATGCGCTCGACGTCGACCTCCTCGCCCGGCCGGAGCGTCTGTTCCTCGAGCGCCGCCCTGCAGGCGTCGCGCACAGCGCCGGCGGCCATCCACGTCATGCGCGAGGCGGATGCCGAGCCCGCCGAATCGACCGTCGCGGTCTGCCCGGGCGCGAGCCGCACGTCTTCGAGATCGAGCTCGGTGCGCGCGACCTGCAGGATCACGCCGGTGACGCCTTGCCCGACCTCCGCTGCGGCGCAGTGCACCTCGGCAGATCCGTCGGTGAGCAGCCGCACCCGCGCGGCGCAATAGTCGTCGAAGCCCTCGGAGTACGCGATGTTCTTGAACCCGACCGCAAAGCCCACGCCGCGGCGAACCCCCTCGCCATTCGTGGTGTTGCCCGCACCGCCGGGGAGACGCAGCACGTCGCGCGGCAGCGGCTCCTCGGGCGGCGGCTCCAGCGCTGCGGCGGCGCGAATCGTCTCTGCCACCGGCATCGAGCCGGTGATCCGCTGGCCGGTCGGCAGCACGTCGCCGGGCGCGAGCGCATTCAGCAGCCGCAGTTCGACCGGGTCGATGTCGAGCGCGGCCGCGAGCTTGTCCATCTGCGCCTCACTCGCGAAGCACGTCTGGACGGCGCCGAAGCCGCGCATCGCACCGCAGGGCGGGTTGTTCGTGTAGACGGCTGTCGACTCGATCAGCGCGTTGGGAGACTCGTATGGGCCGATCGCGAACGACGCGGCGTTCGAAGCGACTGCGGTCGACGACGAGGCGTAGGCACCGCCGTCGAGCAGGATCTTCATGCGCACGTTGACAAGCCGTCCTTCGTGCGTCGCCCGATGCTCGCACCAGATGCGGGCCGGGTGGCGATGCACGTGCCCGGTGAACGACTCCTCGCGGTTGTAGACGATCTTCACCGGCCGGTTCGTATGCAGCGCGAGCATCGCGCCGTGCACCTGCATCGAGAGGTCCTCACGGCCGCCGAACGCGCCGCCGACACCCGCGAGATGAATCCGAACAGCACTGAGCGGCAGACCGAGGCACGGCGCGACCTGGGCCCGGTCGACGTGCAACCACTGGGTCGCGACGTAGATGTCGACGCCGCCTTCTCCGTCGGGCACCGCCAGGCCCGACTCGGGCCCGAGGAACGCCTGATCCTGGCTGCCGACCTCATAGACGCCGGTCACGACGACGTCGCCGGCCGCGTCCACGTCGCCGTGCTGGATCTGGATGTGGCGCAGGACGTTCGGGCGCGGGTCGTCGAGATAGCCGTGCCCGTGCGTCGGCTTGTCGGGGTGCAGTTCCGAGAGCTCGGTCGCACGCTCCATGTCGGCGACAGGCTCCAGCGGCTCGTATTCGACGTGGATGCTCTCGGCGGCCCGCCGTGCCTGCTCGGGATGTTCGGCCGCGACGAGCGCGACCGGCTCGCCGTAGTAGAGGACGCGGTCGATGGCGAGCACGGGCTGGTCCTGGAACTCGAGGCCGTACAGCCTCTCGCCGGGCACGTCGTCGTGGGTGAGCGCCGCGTGCACGCCGGGCATCGCGACGGCCTGCGAGATGTCGATCGAGGCGATGCGCGCGTGCGCGTGCGGGCTGCGCAGTGTGTGCCCCCACAGCATCCCGGGGACGATCAGGTCGCTCGCGTAGACGAACTCCCCTTTCACCTTCGGCGGCGCGTCGGCCCGGGGCACGAGCTCGCCGATCTTCCCCAGCTGCAGCTTGCGAACGGTCTGCGTCACGCGCTCGCCGCCCTGCGCACGGCATCGAAGATCTTCGCGTAGCCCGTGCAACGGCAGAGGTTGCCCGAGAGCGCCTCGCGGATCTCGTCGTCCGACGGGCTCGTGTTCCGGCTCAGCAGGTCCGCGGTCGCAACCACGAGGCCCGGCGTGCAGAACCCGCACTGGACAGCGCCCGCGTCGACGAAAGCCTGCTGCACCGGGTGCAGCTGCTCGCCCTCGGCCAGCCCCTCAACGGTCGTCACCTCGTGCCCGTCCGCCTGGGCGGCGAGCACGAGACAGGCACAGACGAGCGTGCCGTCGAGCAGGACGGAGCACGAGCCGCATTCACCCTGCTCGCACGCGTTCTTGGCGCCCGGGAAGCCGAGCTTCTCCCGCAGCGCGAAGAGCAGCGACTCGCCCTCCCAGCAGTCCGCCTGGTGCTCCTCGCCGTTGATCCGCAGTGTGATCCTCATACGAGAACCCGCTTCAGTGCGCGCTCGGTGAGCACGCGCAGCGCGTGACGCCGGTACCGCTCGCTGCCGCGCACGTCGTCGATCGGCGCCGCCGCAGCCGCGACGCGCTCGGGAAACGAATCCGCCTCCTCGCGCGGCGCCGTCACGAGGACGGGACGCGGAGACGCCGAGCCGAACGACGCGCGCAGCTCGTCACCCGCCGAGACGGCGAGCGAGACGACCGCGATCACCATCGCGTTGCGCGGGCCGACCTTCATGAACGTCTGCGGCGCGCGCGACGGCGTCACCCAGACGGCGGTGATCAGCTCGTCCGGCTCGAGCACGTTGCGCTTCACGCCGGTGACGAACTCGCCGAGCGGCACGCGGCGCGTCCCGCGCACCGACGCGCACTCCACCTCTGCGCCCTCGACGAGCAGCGGCGGTAGCGCATCGCCGGCGGGCGAGGACGTGCCGAGGTTGCCCCCGATCGTGCCGCGGTTGCGGATCTGCGGCGATCCGACCGTCCGGGAGGCCTCGGCGAGCGCGGGCAGCACGTCGCGCAGGAGCCCGTGCTCGACCTCGGCGTAGGTGAGCCCGGAACCGAGGCGAAGCGCGCCGTCCTGCCGGGTGAAGCCGCGCAGCTCCGCGACCTCGTTCAGGTTGAGCAGGCACGCCGGCCGCCCGCGGTCGAAGTTGAGCGCCACCAGCACATCCGTGCCGCCTTGGATGGGCCAGGCCTCACGGTGCTCCGCCTTGAGGCGCAGCGCTTCTGCGAGTGTGCGAGGCGTCAGGACATCCACGAGGGCGAAGGGTACGGTTCCCTGCGGAGTGGGCGCTTCCCTTTCACGCCGACTGGCGGTGGCCCGCGGCGACGAGCCGGCCGACCTCGTGATCCGCGGTGGCCGTGTGCTCTCCGTCTTCACACGCGAATGGCTCCAGACCGATGTGGCCGTCGCCGACGGCCACATCGCCGGGCTCGGCGCCTACGAGGGTCGCGAGGTCGTCGACGCGACCGGTCGCTGGGTCGTCCCCGGGTTCATCGACGCCCATATGCACCTCGAGTCCTCGAAGCTGCTGGTCGACGAGTTCGCCCGGCTCGTGCTGCCGTTCGGCACGACGGCCGTGGTCGCCGACCCGCACGAGATCGCAAACGTTCTCGGCACCGACGGCGTGCATTGGCTGATCGACGTCTGCGACGACATCCCCCTCGACGTCTATTTCATGGCGTCGTCCTGCGTCCCCGCTTCACACTTCGAGTCGCCGCGGCGCGAGCTGACGCCGGGCGACCTCGACGCGCTGCTCCGCCGGCGCCGCGTGATCGGCCTCGCGGAGATGATGAACTTCCCCGGCGTGATCAGCGGCGCGCCCTCCGAGCTCGCGAAGCTCGCGCTGGCGCGGCACGTCGACGGTCACGCCCCCGGTGTGCTCGGCCGGGCGCTCAACGCATACGCGGCCGCCGGGATCGGCTCCGACCACGAGGCCTACACGCCCGAAGAGGGTCGCGAGCGGCTGCGTGCCGGGATGTGGCTGCTGATCCGCGAAGCGACGGCAGCACGCAACCTGCACGCCCTGCTCCCGCTGCTGGCCGAGTACGGCCCGGGGCGGATCGCTTTCTGCACGGACGACCGTGAGCCGGAGCACATCGCGGACGACGGGCACATCAATGGGATGGTGCGCGACGCCGTCGCCTTCGGCATCCCGGCGGAGGACGCGCTCGTCTGCGCGTCGCTCAACCCGGCGCTCTGGCACGGCCTGCAGGGGCTCGGGGCCCTCGCGCCGGGTTACCGCGCCGACGTGCTCGTGCTGCCCGACCTCGAGCGGTTCGTCCCGGACCTGGTGCTGAAGAACGGAGCGCCGGTCGCGGAGTGGCCCCGCGCGACCGTGCCGGACTGGGTTCGGCACACCGTCCGGATCGGCGCCTTCGGCCCGGAGATGTTCCGTGTGCCCTGGACGGGCGGCGAGGCACGCGTGATCGGGATCGTGCCGGGGCAGATCGTCACCGACTCGCTCGTCGCGACGCTTCCTGCTCGTGCCGGCGAGGCGCTCGCCGATCCGGAGCGGGACCTGGCGAAGATCGCCGTCGTCGAGCGCCACCTGGGCACAGGCCGGGTGGGCCACGGCTTCGTGCGCGGCTTCGGCCTGCAGCGCGGCGCGATCGCATCGACGGTGGCTCACGACGCGCACAACGTCGTCGTCGTCGGGATGAACGACGCCTCGATGGCAGCCGCGGTGCGCCGCCTCGCGAACCGTGGCGGCGGCATCGTCGTCGTCGACGGCGCCGAGGTGCTGGCGGAGCTCCCTCTGCCGGTCGCCGGGCTGCTCTCCGACGCCCCGCTCGAGGAGGTCGTCGCGCAGTCGCACGCCGTCGTCGAGGCGGTCCGGCAACTCGGGTGCACGCTCGACGCCCCGTTCCAGCACCTGTCGTTCCTCGCACTCTCGGTGATCCCCTCTCTGAAGCTCACCGACCAGGGGCTCGTCGACGTCGACCGCTTCGAGCTCGTGCCGCTGGGAGTCTCGTGACCGTCTACGGCAATGCGTGGATCGTCACGATGGACGACACCGCGACCGAGCACGAACGCGGCTGGCTGCGTGTCGAGGACGGGCTCGTCGCGGAGGTGCACGGCGGCGAGGCCCCCGCCGGCGCGGTCGACCTCGGCGGCGCCGTCGTCACGCCCGGCTTCGTCAACACCCACCACCACCTCTACCAGACGCTGACGCGCGCACGGGCCCAGCAGGCCGACCTGTTCACGTGGCTGAGGACGCTGTACCCGGTCTGGGCGCGCATCGACGCCGAAATGGAGCACGCCGCCGCGATGTGCGGCCTGGCGGAGCTCGCGCTGTCGGGCTGCACGACGGTGTTCGACCACCACTACGTCTTCCCGCGCGGCGTGTCGGGGCTCGTGGAGGCAGAACTGCAGGCCGCCCGGGAGCTCGGCGTCCGCATCGTCGCCTCGCGCGGTTCGATGGACCTCGGCGAGTCCGACGGCGGCCTCCCCCCGGACTCGCTCGTCGAGGACATCGACACGATCCTCGCCGACACCGAACGGCTGCATGGGCTGACCGACGGAGCGATGGCGCAGATCGCCGTCGCACCCTGCTCGCCCTTCTCCGTCACGACGCGGCTCATGCAGGAGTCGGCGGTGCTCGCGCGCCGACTCGGGCTGCAGCTGCACACGCACCTCGCCGAGACGATCGAAGAGGACGCCTATTGCCGTGAGCTCTTCGACTGCACGCCGGTCGAGTACCTGGCGCGGGTCGGCTGGATCGCCGACGACGTGTTCTGCGCGCACTGCGTCCATGTCTCCGCCGAAGACGTCGCGACCTTCGGCCGGGCGGGAGTCGGCGTCGCGCACTGCCCGACGTCGAACCTGCGCCTCGGGGCAGGCGTCGCTCCGGTCCGTGCCATGCTCGACGCGCACGTGCGGGTCGGGCTCGGCGTCGACGGCAGCGCGTCGAACGAGCGCAGCGACATCTTCGTCGACGTGAAGAACGCGCTGCTCGTGGCGCGAGGCCGAGACGGCGGCGACGCGCTCACGGCCCGCGACGCGCTTCGGCTGGCCACGCGCGGCGGCGCCGACGTGCTGCGCCGCGGCGACCTCGGCGTGCTCGCGCCCGGGAAGCGCGCCGACTTCGCGGTCTGGCGCACCGACGGGCTCGAGTTCGGCGGCGCCGAGGATCTCGTTGCGAACCTCGTGCTGAGCGGACCGCACCGGGTCGACCGGCTCGTCGTCGCGGGCGAGGATGTGGTCCGGAGTGGGGCGCTCGTGCGCGCCGACGAGCAGGAGATCGCCCGCGCGCACCGCATGCAGGCGCGAAGGTTGTGGCAGGAATGAGCCTCTCGACCCATGTCCTCGACACCGAGCGTGGCCGCCCGGCCGCCGGCGTGCGAGTCGAGCTCTTCGACGCTGCGGGGTCGCTCGTCGGCGACGGCACGACCGACGAGGACGGGCGGATCCGGGAGCTCGGCGACACTTCACCGGGCACCTATCGGATCGTCTTCCATCCCCCGTCGCCCTTCTTCAGGAGAGTCGAGCTCGAGCTCGAGCTGGGCCCCGGTCATCACCACGTTCCGCTGCTCATCTCGTCCTACGCGTGCGCGAGCTACCGCGGCAGTTGACCGCCGAACAGCTGGCGGAGCTGTTCGAGGGACGCACGCACTTCGTGGAGCTGCTCGCACAGCGCGAAGACCCGCTCGCTCACGCGCGCGAGGTCGCACTGCAGCTCTCCGAGAGCGAGCAGAGGCAGGTGCTCGACGCGCACCCTCCGATCGGTGGGAGGACAGCCTCGGCGCGCTCCGCGCGCGAGCAGGGAACCGACGACGACCCCGCGGTGCTCGCCGAGCTCGCCAGGCTCAATGCGTCGTACGAGGCGCGGTTCGGGTTTCGCTTCGTCGTGTTCGTGAACGGCCGGCCACGCCGCGAGATCCTCCCCATCCTGGAGGAGCGCCTGCGGAGAACACGCGAGGAGGAGCTTGCGACGGCGGTGGACGAGCTCGTGCAGATCGCCCTCGACCGTTGGGTGAAGGGATGACGGTCCTCGTCGCGCTGTCGGACTACTGGTGGGGCTGGGGCAACCTGCTCTTTCGCTGGTTGCACGTGATCGCTGCGATGGCGTGGATCGGCGCGTCGTTCTACTTCATCGCCCTCGACAACCATCTCGAGCCGCCCAAGGACCCGCACGACGCGGCGCGCGGCGTCGCCGGCGAGGCGTGGGAGGTGCACGGCGG
Organism: Thermoleophilia bacterium; assembly: GCA_017882605.1. Taxonomy (GTDB): domain Bacteria; phylum Actinomycetota; class Thermoleophilia; order Gaiellales; family Gaiellaceae; genus PALSA-600. Next base: position 16,194 of record JADGPE010000027.1, read on the forward strand.
CGGCTTCTACCGCGTGGAGAAGTTCCGGGTCGCACCGGAGCGGCTTCCCGAGCCGTTGCACTGGTTCAAGTGGGAGGCTTACACGACGTGGCTCTCGGGCTTCGCGCTCTTCGTCGTCGTCTACTACGCGCACGCGACCTCCTATCTGATCGACCCCTCCGTGGCGGATCTCACGGCGTGGGAGGCGATCGCCATCTCGATCGGCGGGATCGTGCTGGCCTGGGTCGTCTACGACGGCGCCTGCCGCGCGTTCGAGCGCGACGAGGCGCTGCTGGCGCTGCTCGTCCTCGCGTTCGTGTGCGCCTCGGCGTGGGCCTCGTGGAACCTGTTCGCGCCACGCGCTGCCTATCTCCAGGTGGGCGCGATGATCGGGACGATGATGGTCGGCAACGTGTTCTTCGTGATCATCCCGGCACACTGGGAGCTGATCCGGGCGAAGCAGGCGGGCCGCGAGCCCGACCCGCGCTGGAATCTGCGAGGCAAGACCCGCTCGGTGCACAACAACTACCTGACGCTGCCCGTCGTCTTCGCCATGCTCTCGAGCCACTTCACCTTCACCTACGGGCACTCGAACGGCTGGATCGTGCTCGTCGCGCTGATGGCGATCGGCGCGATCGTCCGGCACTACTTCAACCTGCGCCATCGAGGCCTGAACGTGTGGCCGATCCTCGGGCTCGCGGCGGCGGGGATCGTCGCAATCGCCCTCGTGCTTCGCTGACGGTCAGATAAGGTCTCGCGCGTGTTGGAGATCGTCGCCGCGGGCATGCGCTTCGTCGCGCGCTGGGAGGACGATGCCGCGCCGGGGACGGTGGCGGCGTTCAAGGCGAGCCTACCGCTCGACGACCGGATCATCCATTGCCGCTGGAGCGGCGAGTCGAACTGGATTCCCTGGGGCGACCGTGACTTCGGCATCGGCCCGGAGAACGCAACGTCGTATCCGCATCCCGGCGAGCTTGCGCTCTATCCGGGCGGCCAAAGCGAGACCGAACTGCTCTTCCCGTACGGGTACTGCTCGTTCGCCTCGAAGGCCGGCCACCTCTGGGCCAACCACTTCGCCACCGTCGTGGAGGGACAGGAACAGCTCAAGGAACTGGGCCGCCTCACCCTCTGGGAAGGTGCGCAGAAGATCTCGTTCCGCGACATCTAAACCGCAGGATCGATCAGGGCTTTCGCGGTTACCGTCGCACGGGGCGCGACGTACTGTCCAGGTGTCGTGCAGGAGAAGCACCGCAGAGTCGGGTTTCGCGTTCTCAGTTCGTCGCTGAGTGCCGAGGAGATCGCAGCGCATGCAGGCCTGCTCCCGGCGTCCCTCGGCAGGCTCGACGAGCCCGCGCCGTTCGAGCTGCCGCGGCCTTCGGCGCGACTCGAGACCGCCTGGGTCGTGGACAGCCCGCTCGACATGGCACACCCGCTCGAGGAACGCCTCGAGGCGCTGCTCGACATCGTCGAGCCGTACGCGAGGCGTCTCCATCAGCTCGGCGACGGCTGCCTGATGCACATCTTCATCGGCAGCGACGCGGTGGCGCATGCGACGAGCTGTGCGCTGCTCGGCCCGACGCTGCTCGAGCGGCTTTCGGCGCTCCCGGGCGAAGGTGTGCTGGTCGAAGCGCCCGAGTCCGCACGGCAGCTCGAGTCCACCCTGAGCGACGCTGGGCGCTAAGCCGGTTCGGAAAGAGCCTGCAGCACGGGCTCGTCGGCGCTCCACGGAAACGTGATCCACCGGTCGGTGCGTCGCCAGACGTACTCGCACTTGACGATCGAGCGCGGCTTCTCGTAGAGAACGGCGCACCGCACCTCGGCGACCTTGCCCTCGCAGAACCCCTGCACGAGCTGGAGCGTCGCACCCGTGTCCGCGACGTCGTCGGCGATCAGAACCTTCGTCTCCGCGAAGTCGACGAGATCGGGGACCGGCGGCAGGATCATCGGCATGTCGAGCCGCTCGTCGATGCCGGTGTAGAACTCGACGTTCATCGTGAACGTGTTCTTGACGCCGAGCGCATACCCGAGGGCGCCGGCGACGAGCAGCCCGCCGCGCGCGATGCCGAGCACCATGTCGGGGTGGTAGCCGTCGGCTGCGACCGCCTCCGCGAGCTCACGCGCTCCGGCCCCGAGATCGTCCCACGCCATCACTTCCTTCGCTTCGCCGCCGCTCACGACGCGAGCCTAGCGAGCGCCGCGGTAAGGGCGTCAACGGCGAGTGCGATGTCCTCGTCGCTCGAGAGCTCGTCCGGATGGTGGCTGATGCCGCCGTTCAGGCTGCGGACGAACAGCATCGAGCTGTTCGGGATGAACATCGCGTCGTGGCCGGCGCCCGACACGACCCTCGGCGCGTCCGGGAGCACCTTCGCGAAGGCGTCGCTCATTGGGACCGGATCGGACTTCCACTGCACCTCGAACTCGATCTCCTCGATCAGAGCAGCGAGCAGGTCGCCGTCGGCGGACCGGGCGTCGACGGACACGGTCACCTTCGCCGGCACGACGTTGGTCGCGTTCGGCTCGACCTCGATCGCGCCGACGGTCGCGACGGTGCCTTCGCGCGCGGATTCGCGCACGTGGAGGATGAATCTGGCGGCGTCGACGAGCGCGTCTGCCCGCGCGTCGATCGGCGTCGTGCCCGCATGGTCGGCGCGGCCCTCGAAGACTCGAAATCCCCGCGCCTGGCCCGCGATCGCGGTGACGACACCGAGCGGCTCCCCGAGCCTGGCGAGCACCGGGCCTTGCTCGATGTGCACCTCGAGATAGGCGTCGGGGAAGGAGGTGACCGTCTTGCTGCCCATCGGCCCCGTCTCCTCCGCCCTGAACGCGACGACCGCGAGCGGGGCCGCCGGCAATCGCTCTGCCGCCTCGAGCGCGGCGACGACGCCGAGCGCACCGTCGAAGCGCCCTCCGGTCGGAACGCTGTCGAGATGCGATCCCGCCCACACCCGGGCCTCGCCCCGCCGGCCGAAGAGGTTGCCGGCGTCGTCACGCGAGATCTCGAGCCCGGCCTCGCGCATCCAGCGGGCGGCGAGCTCGTGCGCGGCGTCCTCCTCGGGCGAGTAACCCGCGCGATGCTGGGCGATCGCATAGATCTCGTCGAGGCGCTGCCGGGCCCTCATACGCGCAATGCTCGCAGGACACGCCGTCCCGCGAGGGGGAGAAGCGCGACCGCCGCGAAGCCGTAGCGCCAGGTGGTCGCGGCGACGAACGCCCCGAAGAGCGGCGGGTAGGCGGCCCCGATCCCGTTCAGCACGCTCTGCTGCAGCCCGATCGCGGCGCCGCTCCGCGCACGTCCCGAGACCTCCGCCGCCGCGGCGAACGCAAGCCCGTTCCAACTCATGCTGAGCGCCCCGGCCGCGACGAGCAGAGGGATCAGCAGCACGAGCGGCGAGCCTACGGCGACAGCGGTGAGCAGCGTCACGATCGAGGTGACGAGCGCGATCGAGCGCATGGGCGCGATCCGGCTCGCGACGACGTCCGACCAGCGCCCAGAGGCGATGCGCCCGCCGATGCCGAGCAGCTGGATCGTCGCGAGCACGGCAGCGGCCGCGCCGGCGGTCACGCCACGGCTGTCGTGGAGGAAGACGACGGTGAATCCGACGAGGCACATCTGCGGTGCGACGATCAGCGCGCTGCCGAACGCCATCGACCACACTCGCCGGTCGCGGAACGGTGATGGGCCGACGTGCGGCCGCGCTTCATGCTCCGGCGGGCCTTCGCGCAGCACGAGCCCGGCCACCGTCGTCGAGCAGAGGCAGGCGATCCCGAGCGCCGCGAACCCCGCGTGTGCTCCCTCGTGGTGCAGAAGCGGCGGGAGCCCGAGCGACACGACGAAGCCGCCGATCGGGATCGCGGTCTGTCGAATGCCGAGCGCGAGCCCACGTTGGGCCTGTGAGAACCACGCCATCACTGCGCGGCCGCTCGCCGACTGCACGCTCGCCCCGCTCATCCCGGCAACGAGCAGGCAGCCGAGGAGCGGCCAGAATCCGGAAACGCGGGCCGCGGCGAGCAGCGCCAGCCCGCAGGCGCCGACGCCGGTGACGAGCACGGCGCGCTCACCGAGCCGGTCGGCGGCCATCCCCCACGGGACGAGCGTGACCACCGAGCCGCCGAGCGACGCGCCGAGGAGGATGCCGGTTTGGCTGAGCGAGAGGTGGTAGCGATCACGCAACGCCGGCGCCATCACGGCCACGCCGAACCAGATCGCGGAGTACGTCGCCTGCGCGAACGTGCCCGCCGCGAGCACGGCCCAGCGGTACGCGCTCGTCGTGGCTACAGCCCGAACGGGTTGGTCGGTCGCGTGCCCGTGTAGGTCACGACCGACTTCGTCTCGAGGTAGAGGTCGAGCGTCTCCAGCGCAAGCTCGCGGCCGAAGCCCGACTGCTTGTAGCCGCCGAACGGTATGCCCGGGAACGCGGTGTACGGCATGTTGATGCCGACCGTTCCCGATTTGATCTTCGACGCGATGCGATGGCCCTTGCCCGGGTCACCCGTCCACACGGTCGCCATCAATCCGTACTTCACGTCGTTTGCGATCCGGATCGCGTCGTTCTCGTCGTCGAACGGAATCACCGTGACGACCGGCCCGAAGATCTCCTCCTGGGCGACGAGCATCTGGTTGCCTGCGCCCGCGATCACGGTCGGCGGATAGAACGCGCCCGGTCCTGCATCGATCTCGCCGCCGGTCGTGATCTCCGCGCCCTCGCCGCGCGCACTCTCGACGAACCCGTGCACCTTTTCGCGATGCGCGGCCGAGATCAGCGAGCCCATCTGCGTCTCCGCGTCGAGCGGATCGCCGACTTTGACGCGCTGCGACAGCTCGGTCACCTGCGCGACGACGTCGTCGTACATCGACTTCTCGACGAGCAGGCGCGAGCGTGCCTCGCACGACTGTCCCGCCGACGCGAAGATCGCCCACACGCTCGCGGGGATCGCGTCCGCCAGGTTCGCGTCGGCGAAGAGCAGGTTCGGGCTCTTGCCGCCGAGCTCGAGCGTCAAGCGCTTGATCGGATCGGAGCAGAGGCGCATGACCTCGCCGCCCGTCTTCGTCGAACCGGTGAACGCGACCTTGTCGACGCCCGGATGCCTGACGAGATAGGCGCCGGTCGTCGGGCCGTCGCCCGGGACGATGTTGATCGCGCCCGGCGGGAAGCCGACCTCGGTCGCCAGTTCCGCTACGCGCAGCACCGACAGCGGCGTCTGCGGGTCCGGCTTCAGCACGCAAGCACAGCCTGCAGCGAGCGCCGGTGCGAGCTTCCAGGTCGCCATCATCAGCGGGTAGTTCCACGGCACGATCTGTCCGGCGACGCCGGCGGGCTCCTTCAGGGAGTAGAAGATCAACGAGCCGCCCACGGAAGCGGAGCGGCCCGCGATCGTCGCGATCGCGGAGGCGTAGTAGCGGAAGTTCTCCGCGGCCCCGGCGATCTCCGCCTTCACCGACGAGATCGCCTTGCCGACGTTGCGGGACTCGAGCTCGGCGAGCTCCTTGCGATTCGCGACGATCGCGTCGGCGAGCGCGTGCAACAGGCGGGAGCGTTCCGTGCCCGGCGTCTTGCCCCAGGCGCCGTCGAGCGCGGCGCGCGCAGCGGCGACCGCGCGGTCGACGTCCGCCTCGTTCGCGAGCGCGGTGCGGGCGAGCACCCCGCCGGTCGCCGGCTCGTAGACGTCGCGCAGATCCCCGGACGCCTCGACGGTCTCGCCGCCGATGAAGAGGCCGTAGTCCTTCGTCGCGGTCGCCATCGAGGGAGCCTAGCGAGCCGCGCGCAGGTCGCCGATCCGCACATGCTCGGTGAGCAACGTGCGGAAGCGCGCCGGGTCGTCGCCGATGTAGGCCCGGCAGAGCTCACGGCCCGCGGTGTACGTGATCACGTAGGCACGCCACGTCGGATCGGTGACGAAGCGGACGCTGTGCTGCGCCTGCTCGGTCGTGCCGAGGCTCCACTTCTCGACGTATGCCTGGGCCTCGGCCACCGAGACGCCCTCCTCGTGGATCATCAGCGCGGCGTCGACCCCGACCGTGCCCAGCGGCTCGACGGCCTTCGAGATCTGCTCGGCGAGACCGGGGTCGTCGAGCCGCAGGCCGTGGCCCCGGATGATCGCGTAGGCCTCCTCCTTCGCCGCGTCGTCGAGGACGACGGCGAGGCCCGCCTCGGCGATGCCCTCGCTGAGGACGGCTTGCGGCGTCGGCACGAGCTGGATCGCTTCTTCGATCCGGCCCTGGTCGCGGACGAGCAGCTGCTCCTTGAGCGCATGCTCGGTGTGGTGGCCCGGGTAGACCTCGTGCCCGACGAGCTGCAGCAGGTCGAGGCCTGTCGTCGGCACGTCGGTGTTCAGGACGACCCGGCTGCGCAGATCGCCGTGGTAGTAGTTGAACGCCCACCACGGCTCGTCCTGGACGGGATCGACGCTCAGCTCCTCGCCGGCCGGGAGCTCGAGCAGCGCGTACGTGCGGGCGCGGAGCACCGGCACCAGGTCGTCGAGCACGGCGACCGCCTGGTCGCCGGGGCAGAGATGACGCTCACGCCAGGCCTGGCGGCGCTCGAACAGCGATCCCTCTCCCGGCAGCAGCTCGTCGAGCCTCGCGTGCGCCTCCGCATAGACGGAGTCGGCGACGCGTTGCGGCCGCACGCCGTAGCAGCCCTCGACCTCGTCGCTGTAGGAAATCGGATCTCCTGCCAGCACGTGTGCGTAAGTGGCGCAGCCGTGGACCTGGTCGAAGAGCCAGCCGTCCTCGAGCCCGGCGAGCAGCGCATCGGCGTCCGCTGCGAGTTGCGACGGATCGATCTTCTCCTCCGAGTCGACCTGCGCCTGCAGCTCGGGCGGGCCGTAATAAGCGTCGACCAGTCCGTCAACGTGCTTGCCGAGCCGCAGGCCGAGCAGCAGGTACTGCTCAGCTGCGCTCAAACAACGCCGCCTGTCCCTGGCCCACACCGACGCACATGGTCGCGACACCGTAACGGCCTTCGCGCCGCCGCAGCTCGTGCAGCAGCGTGACGGTGAGACGCGCGCCGCTCATCCCGAGCGGGTGCCCGATCGCGATCGCGCCGCCGTTCACGTTGACCTTCTCCTCGTCGAGCCCGAGCTCGCGCACGACCGCGAGGGACTGCGACGCAAATGCCTCGTTGAGCTCCACGAGATCGAGCTGGTCGACGGTGACACCGCTGCGGTCGAGCAGCTTGCGCACGGCGGGAATCGGCCCGATCCCCATCACGCGCGGGTCGACGCCCGCCACGGCAGAGGCCACGAACGCGCCGAGCGGCGCCAGCCCGAGCGAGCTCGCCTTCTCCTCGGAGGCGACGACGACCGCGGCGGCACCGTCGTTGAGCCCGGAGGAGTTGCCCGCGGTGACCGAGCCGCCCGCCCGGAACGCGGGCTTGAGCGAGGCGAGCTTCTCCGCGGAGGTGTCGGGGCGCGGATGCTCGTCGCGTGTCAGCTCGCCGACCGGGACGAGCTCGTCGTCGAACCGCCCCGCAGCGGCAGCCGCAGCCCACCGCTGCTGCGAGCGGAGCGCGAACGCGTCCTGATCCGCACGCGAGACCGCCCAGCGGTCGGCGACGTTCTCGCCGGTCTCGCCCATCGTCTCGAGCGGGAAGAGCTCCGCCAGGCGGGGGTTCGGGAACCGCCACCCGAGCGTGGTGTCGTACAGGACGCGGTCGCCGCGCGGAAAGGCAGCGTCCGGCTTCGCGGTCACGAGCGGCGCGCGCGACATCGATTCAACGCCGCCGGCGACGAAGAGGTCTCCGTCGCCGGCGATCACGGCGTGACAGGCGCCGACGATCGCAGCGAGCCCGGAGGCGCAGAGGCGGTTGACCGTGACGCCGCCGACCGTCTCGGGCAGCCCGGCGAGCAAGACCGCCATGCGCGCGACGTCACGGTTGTCCTCACCGGCCTGGTTGGCACAGCCGAGCCAAACGTCTTCGATCTCCGCCGGCGGCACACCGGCCCGCTCGACCGCCGCGCGGACGGCGATCGCAGCGAGATCGTCCGGCCGCGTTCCCGCGAGACCACCTCCGTAACGGCCGACCGGCGTGCGAACGGCCGACAGGATCACCGCGCGATGGCTCACCGCGCGAACTCGGGCTCGAAGCCGAGCAGCCGCGTGATCGCGTCCCGGCCACGCTCGCCCATGTCGAGGGTCAGGTCGTTGACGTACATCGCCACGAAGTCGTCCGCGGTGGAGGCGTCGATGCCGCGGCCAAAGCCCAGCGCGTAGCTCATCGCCTCCTCACGATTTGCGAGGCCCATCTCGATCGCCTCGTGGACGACGGCCGACGCATCCGCCAGCCGGTCGAGATCACGCCGCGCGACGACGACGCCGAGCGGCAACGGCAGACCCATCTCGTCCTGCCACCAGACACCGAGGTCGAGCAGCTTGTGCAGTCCGTGCTCGGCGAACGTGAGCTGCCCCTCGTGAATCAGAAGCCCTGCCTCGGCGCGGCCCGAGATGACCTCGTCGAGCACCTCGTCGAACGGGAGGTCCCGTGTGCGCACGTCGTCGCCGAGCGCGAGCCTCAGCACGCGGCTTGCGGTGGTCAGCGGCCCGGGCGTCACGATCTCGACCTCGCGCGGATCGAACTGCTCCCGTGCGACGACGATCGGGCCATAGCCCTCGCCGAACGACGCTCCGTGCGGCAGGAGCACGTACTCCCGGGCGACGGACGGGTACGCGCCGGCGGAGAGCGCCGTGACCTCGAGGCGCCCTTCGAGCGCCCACTCGTTGAGGCTCTGGATGTCGGAGGCGACGAGCTCGAAGGCGAGCCCGCGCGTGTCGACCTTCCCGGCCTCGAACGCCCACGCCATGAACGCGTCGTCGGGGTCGGCGCTGTGTCCCACTCGGATTGGCACGGCCGCCACGTTACCCTGGTCAGATGCCCAGGGCACAGCTCAGCGAATCGATCCAGAACTACCTGAAGAGTGTCTACAAGCTGCAGGCCGAAGACGGCCGGGTGACGATCGGCGCGCTCGCGAAGGACCAGTCGGTGTCGCCCGCATCAGCGTCGGCGATGGTGAAGAAGCTGGCTGCGCTCGACCTGCTCGAGCACGAGCCCTATCACGGCGCGCAGCTGACGGAATCCGGTGAGCGGGTTGCGTTGGAGGTGATCCGCCACCACCGGCTGCTCGAGCTCTACCTGGCGGAGACGCTCGGCCTGCGCCTCGACGCGGTGCACGACGAGGCCGACCGGCTGGAGCACGTAATCTCCGAGGAGCTGGAGGCCCGCATCGACCGCGCGCTCGGGTTCCCGACTCACGATCCGCACGGCGTCCCGATCCCGGACGCGAACCTCGAATGGCCTACGAACGTCCGAAGAAGAAACGCTCGAGGGGCTCCAGGAGCTCCTCGCGGCGAAACGGCCTGACCTTCGCGACACCGCCGTCCTCCTCGGAGACGATCGCGTCGTCCTCGAGCGCGCCGTTCGCCGCGGCGAGGCAGTCATCCAACTCGTGTCCCTCCCAGACGTAGTCGTCCGCGCGCGGCGACTCGCTCTCGCGGTGCTGGGGGTTCACCTGCCGGCCGACCGCCCACACGGCGCCGGCCCGGCGCTCGATCCAGATCACGACACGCTCCGGACTGCCGCCGTCGTCGCGACCTTCCACGCTCCGTTCGGCGAAGCGCCCGGATCTCGCGGGGGCCTTCACGCCACCGACTATACAATTGCCTCGCCCGTGGGAATCGCCGATGCAATCAGGGGAGCGTTCTCGTTCCTGTCGTCACGCTCACAGGGCGAGGAGCGGATCGCGCAGTACGTGATCCGCGAGCACCACCGTGGCCGCTCGCTCGCGGAGATCCTGCAGGATCACTACGTCACGAACCGGTGCACGACCGAGCAGATCCGGCGGCTGCTCGACCGGCCCGACATCGTGCACGCGCTCGGCGACGACCTCGTCGCCGACGCGAAAGCGCACGTCGTCGCCTAAGCGGTCGCGAGCTCGACGACGCGGGCGGCCGCGGCGAGGTCCCAGGCCGCGAGCCCGTTCGACTTGAACACTGTGATGTCGTCCCTGCTCGTGCGGCCCTGAGTCCCACCCGCAACGACGTCCTGCAGCTCGTGCACCGCGGGCCAGTCGAGCACGCCGCGGCCGACCGGCTCGATCAGGTCGCCCGCCTCGAGCTGCGCTTGCGTGCGCGCATCCGTGCACACGAACGCAGCGCGCTCGAGCACCGCGTCGTCCAGCTCGCGCGACGCCGGCTCGTTCGCCCCGACCGCGCAGACGAACGCACCGGGACGTAGCCACTCTCCGAGCAGCACCGGCTCGTGCGACGTCGTCGCGGTGACGACGATGTCGCACTCACCCGCCTCCCGGCCCGTCGCCTCGTCGCAGTCATGCTCGCGGCAGAACGCTGCACGGCGTCCTGCGTCGCGGCAGTGGACGAGCACCCGTTCGAGCCCCGGCAGCGCCGTTCGCAGCGCCGCGACGTGCGACGCGGCCTGGCGCCCGCAGCCGATCACGCCGAGTGTGCGCGAGCCGGCACGTGCGAGGTGCTTCGCGGCGACCGCCGACGCGGCGGCCGTCCGGAGCTGCCCGAGGTAGTCCGCCTCGACGACCGCCGCGAGCCTCGCCTCCGCGAGCGAGAACAGGACGACCAGGAACGGCGTCCCACCAGGCAGCCACAGGAACGATTTCAGCCCCGCGTACCCGAGCTCCCGGTCCACACACGGCATGACCGCGAACACACCGTGGGGCAGCTCGGCCCGCACGCGCGCCGGATTGTCGATCATGCCCCGCGCGAGCCGGTGCAGGGACGCCTCGACCGCGGCGATCGCGTCGGCCGGCGTCAAGAGCGCTATCACCTGCTCCTCGGTGACGTAGAGCGGCACGCGCCTGCGTCTACTCGGTGGACGGAGGCTTGCGGCCGAGCAGCCGGGCGAAGTTGAGCTCCCAGCCCCAGCCGAAGGCCCGCGGCACGATCAGGCGTGGCTCGGACGGGTTCCAGAGCCGCTCCTTGAAGCGGGCCGTCGTCGGCCGGCGCCAGTCGTAGGGCACCCCGAGGAACGCCCCCGTCTTCGGCTCCTTGCCGGTTTCCGACATCGCAGTGCGCCCGGCAGGATTTGAACCTGCGACCCCCGGCTCCGCAAGCCGGTGCTCTATCCCCTGAGCTACGGGCGCTCGGATCGCCCAGTGTAGCCGGGCGCGCCCCCCGGAATTCGAACGGCTAGCGGAGACGCGCCGGCTTGCCGGCGACGTCCAGCGTGGCGCCGTCGGGCACCGACACGCGGATGTACGCGAGCGCGAGCCCCGGGACCGCGCTTGTGATGCGACCGACCTCCTTGCCGTCGTGCGTGACCGGTGTCTCTGCAGCCGGCGGATCGCCGTCCACCTCGAGGACGCGGAGCAGGCGATTCACCTTCCCGCGATAGTGCTGCCGCGCAACCGGCTCCTGGCCGGGGTAGCAGCCCTTGGAGAACGAGATTGCCCGCGCGTCGAGCCCGGCCTCCGCAGGCAGCACCCGGTCGTCGATCTCGCGACCGAAGCGAGGTGTCCCCGCCTCGATGCGCAGGCGTTCGAGCTCGTCGTCGGAGAGGCTCGGTGCAACGTCGACATCGAGTAGTTCGACGGCGGGTTGCCCGTAGTCGCGGTTGGGAATCCCGTCGGCCGCAACGCCGAAGCGGATCGTCGAGGTGTGCTCTTCGAGCTCCACCTCGCATGCGGCGGCGAAGCGCATGCGCATCAGGTGCGCTCGGACGACCTCGCCGAGCTCGGGCTCGGTGAGGAGCAGGACGTCGTCCGCGCCGCGCCGCCACACGAGGAGAGGCGCGATCACGCGCGCTTTCGCCGTCAGGAGGAGGGCGTCGACCGAGCCCTCGGCCGGCACGTCGTTCGAGAGCATCCGGTCGAGATAGGAGACCGCGTCGACGCCGCTGATGCGCACGTAGGCGCGCGGCCTCCGCGCGACTGCCGGTGTAACGGTTTCCATCCCTACCTAGACTAGAGACCGTGTTCAGGTCGAAGGCGGAGCGGAAGGTGCAGGAGGCCGGGTACGAGCCCGCGCGGCTTCCGCCGGGGCAGTACCTCACCGCCAAGTGGCCGGTGCTGCACGCCGGCTCCGTCGCCCACTACGACGACCTCGCAGGGTGGACCCTTCGCATCTTCGGGGACGTTGCGAACGAGGTGGAGCTCACGTGGGAGCAGTTCCTCGAGCTGCCGCGCACCTCGAACGTGCAGGACATCCACTGCGTGACGCGCTGGTCGAGGTTCGACACGAGCTTCGAAGGCGTGCACTGGCGTGAGCTCGCGAAGCTGGCGGAGCCGAGCCCGACGGCCCGGTTCGCGATCGCACACGCCGAAGCCGGCTTCACGGCGAACGTGCCGCTCTCGTTTCTCGAGGAGGACGACGCGCTGCTCGCCACGCACGGGGACGGCGCGCCGCTCACGCCCGACCACGGCTATCCGCTGCGCCTGGTGATCCCGGGCAAGTACTTCTGGAAGAGCGCGAAGTGGCTGCGCGGCATCGAGCTCTCGTCGGTCGACCGGCCCGGGTTCTGGGAGCGCTACGGCTACTCGAACGACGCCGACCCCTGGCGCGAAGAGCGCTACGCGTTCTGAGGCGCGAATCCCTCCACCGGGGGATCTGCCCTGGTGCCGCCCGGTCGATACCTGGGGTACTACCCTCCCTAGTTCCGTAGAAGAGCCGCCCTCCCGCGGCTCTTCTTTTTTCCCCATTCAACGACGAAGGGCGGCCCTCCGGCCGCCCTTCGTCGAACTAGCACTTCGCGTGAGCGAAGTGCCTACATCATCCCGCCCATGTCCGGCATGCCGGCGCCCATCGAGGCGCCTGCCTTCTCGGGTGCCTCGGCGACGATCGCCTCGGTCGTCAGGATGTTCTTCGCGATCGACGCGGCGTTCTGCAGCGCCGAGCGGGTGACCATGGTGGGGTCGGTGATGCCGGCCTTGACGAGGTCGGTCACCTCGCCGGTGTCGACGTTGAGACCCTGGCCCGGCTTCGCCGTGCGCACCTGCTGGACGACGACCGAGCCTTCGAGGCCCGCGTTCGTCGCGAGTTGGCGGAGCGGCTCCTCGAGCGACTTCAGGATGATCTGCGCACCCGTGCGCTCGTCACCCTCGACCGACGCGAGCAGCTTCTCCTTGACTGCGTCGGCGGCGTTGAGCAGCGCGACACCGCCACCCGGGACGACGCCCTCCTCGAGGGCGGCGCGGGCGGCCTGCAGCGCGTCCTCGACGCGATGCTTGGTCTCCTTCATCTCCGTCTCGGTGGCAGCGCCGACCTTGACGACGGCGACACCGCCGGACAGCTTGGCGAGGCGCTCCTGGAGCTTCTCGCGGTCGAAGTCCGAGTCGGTGTTCTCGATCTCGCCCTTCAGCTGCTTGATGCGGCCCTTGATCGCGTCGCTCTCGCCTGCGCCGTCGATGATCGTGGTCGAGTCCTTGTCGACGACGACCTTGCGGGCATGGCCGAGCTGCGTGAGCTTCGTGTTCTCGAGCTTGAGGCCCATCTCCTCGGTGATCAC
>JADGPE010000098.1 GCA_017882605.1 Thermoleophilia bacterium
CTGGCTACCGCCGCGCGAAACCTGCATCAGACCCTGTATGTGGCTCGCCGCACGCTCGCCGGCCTTGGGGCCGCAAGCGACGGGCTGCTGACGATCCGGGATGAACAGGTTGTGCTGGACGCCGCTGGCCCGGTGGATGTCGATGTACTGAAGTTCGAACAGTCGGCCGCGGATGCGTTGAAAACCGCAGACGCGGCAAGCCTCAGGGCAGCGGCCGACATGTACAGCGGCGATCTGCAGCCCAACCTGCCGGATGCCGATTGGCTGACGGCGCGACGAGACAAGGTTCGGGAGACCCATCGCGAGATCTTGGTGAGACTGGCTTCCAGCGTGCGGCAGCGCGCTCCGGAGGAGGCATTGGTCATCCTCACCCGTGCGCTCGAATCCGACCCCCTGCACGAGGGAGCCGTTCGCGCATTAATGGTGGTGCTCGCAGGAATGGGTCGACGATCCGAGGCACTGGCGCGTTATGAGCGGCTGGTTGACGACCTTCTCGACGAGTTCGGGACAGACCCGGACGCCCAGACGGTGGCCATGTTCCGCGAGCTGTTGACCGGGTCGCCAGCGGAAGGGCGCCCCCAACAGCCCGCCGGAGCGACCGACGAGAAAGGGGAGATCGGTTATCTGCCAAGGCCGCTGACAAGTCTTATCGGGCGCGAGCGAGAGCTCGTCGACGTCGAGCGACTGATAGACCGGGCTCGATTGCTCTCCCTCACCGGAGCCGGCGGCAGCGGGAAGACCAGGCTGGCGTTGGAGGCCGCGCGGAGAGCTCGTCCGGCGTACTCCGACGGAGTGTGGTTCGTCGATCTCGCGGCTGTCGGCGAGTCGCTGCTGGTGGCCGACGCCGTGTCGGAGGCGCTTGGGTTGGATTCCGGCGCGGCGCCCAGCCGCGGACAAGCGCTCGTCAACCAGCTGCGGGGACGCTCATTGCTGGTCGTGCTGGACAATTGCGAACACCTGCTCGCGGCCTGTGCCCAACTCGTTGCCGCTCTGCTCGCCGGATGCCCCGGGGTTGACGTGCTGGCCACCAGCCGGGAGCCGCTCCATGCCCACGGGGAGTACACCTTCCGGGTGCCGTCATTGGCCCTGCCGCCGCCCGTTCTCGGTGATGCCCCCGACCTGGCCGAGTTGGGCCGCCTGCCCTCTGTCCGGCTCTTCGTCGAGCGAGCAGCGCAGGTCCGGCCGGGCTTCACGCTCGACGCCGACAACGCGCAAGGAGTGGTTGACCTGTGCCGACGGCTTGATGGGATGCCCCTGGCCCTGGAGTTGGCGGCGGCAAGGACCGCCGTTCTCGAGCCGACCGAAATCGTGCAGCGGCTTGGCGATGCCCTGTCCATGCTCGATGGCGGACCTAACGCCGTCACGCGCCACCAAACACTGCGCGGCACGCTGGAATGGAGCCACGACCTGCTCAGCGAGCCGGAGAAAGTCCTGCTCCGCAGGCTCTCGGTGTTCTCTGGTGGATTCACGCTCGCCGCCGTGGAGGCAATCTGCGGCGACCCTCCCCTGGCTCCCCCCGACCTGCTGCACCTGTTGGCCACACTGGTGGACAAGTCCCTGGTGGTCACGAGAAAGACAGCCGCCGGGTCCCGCTACCGGCAATTGGAGACGGTCAGGCAGTTCTGCAGCGAGAACCTCGACCGTGCAGGGGAGACTGCTCAGCTATCGGCGGCACATTGCGCCTATTTCCTTGCCTTCTCCGTCTCCCACAATCCCGAACGAGCCACCGGAGTGGTCATCGAACAACCGAAGTTGCTCGATCGCGAGCACGACAACCTGCGCGCCGCTCTGCGTTGGTCCTGCGCGCACGATCCCGAGACCGCGCTCCGGCTCGTCGCCAGCCTGTGGCGTTTCTGGTTCGTCCGCGGTCACGCGGTCGAGGGAGCCCGCTGGGTCGAGCGCGCCTTGGCGGTGGCGCCCGACCCGACCCGGACCCGCGCGGCCGCCCTGATCGGCCTGACCGGATTGGACGGCCGGCAGGGTCGGGGCGATCGGCATCGGCCGCTCGGTGCGGAGGCCCTGGCGATTGTGCGGCAGATCGGCGAGCCGGACGAGGTGGTGATGGCCCGGCTCGTGGAGACCGCGCTCGCTTGGGGCACCTTCGATCTGGACGAAGCCGAGCACATGGCCGCCGATGTGCGCGCCGAGGCAGTCGAGCGTGGCCGACCCGAACACGCTGCCGCCCGTAGCTGGCTGTTCGGCCAGTGCGCGTTGTCCCGAGAGGACGGACCCCTCGCCGCCGGCCGATTCGACATCTGCCTGGCCGAGCTCGCGCAGGCCGACGCCAGCACGCCGCCGTTCCTGCCGGTGATCACGCCGAGCCTGCAGCTGGTCCCGATTGCCGGACGCATGGTGCCCTGCGTCGAGGAGACCTTGCTGTTGGGGAGGCGGGTCGGCGTCATCCAGGCCACCGGGTATGTGCTGTCCGCCATCGGCTACGCGGCCCGGCTCGCGGCGGATCCGCAGTCGGCGATCTCCGTCATCAGTGATTGCCTGGAGCAGTTCACCGAATTGCGGGATGACCTGGCTCGGGCGCAAGCACTCCACCAACTTGGCTGCATCCACCGCGACTGCGGCGATTTCCGTGCGGCCGGCGAGGCGCTGTCTTTGGCGCGGGACCTCCGCCTCGGACTCGGCGACCGTAGAGGGGAGCTGTTGACCGAGATCAACATCGCCCTGCTGCACGCGATGGGCGGAGATATCGGCCGCGGCCTCGCAGACGCGCGGCGCTGCCTGTCCGGGTTCGAGTCCGCCGGGGACCAGGTGGGGATGGGTGCGACATTGACCGTCCTGGGGGCGGTCGAATTGGTCTCCGGAGAAACCCGGGCAGCGCGAGAAATGTATGCGCGGGCAGCAGAAAGGCTCGCCCCGTGGGGGCGGCACGCGGGCTGGCAACGGTTGATGGTGGCCGAGTTGTCGAACGAGCTGGACGATCCGCACCGCGCGGAGCGCGAGATCGCCAGAGCCGCAACCATTTTTGACCGAACGACGTGCGTCGTCGCTGGTCGCCGGCTGGCGGCTCTGCGCGGGCGGGGCGCGGGCGACGATGTTGAGTTCGCGTTGAGTTCTCGTTGAGGTCGGTTCTCTAGCGTCGCTCCTGGATCTGAAAAGCAACCAGGAGAGACACATGACCACGACGGAGACTGGGCCGACCCGCCTCGGGGAGGCCACCATCGCCGAATTCGCCGCCGGCCTTCGCGGCACAGCAGTCCGGCCGGGCGACGAGGATTACGACCGCGAGCGCAGCATCTGGAACGGGGCCCACGATCGCCACCCGGCGGTCATCAGTCGCTGTGCCGGTGTGGCCGACGTGATCCGCACGGTCGATCTCGCGCGCAGCGAGGGACTGCCGCTGGCGGTTCGCAGCGGCGGCCATTCCATCCCCGGGTTTTCCACCGTCGACGACGGAATTGTCGCGTGTAGACGATCGGTGGGTGATACTCGTGCGGACACGGGCGTGGGTCCCTTCTCGAGATCTTGGTAGTGATCGAGAAAGAACCTACGCCCGCTGTCATTTACACCGGGGATGAGACGCGACCGTCGTGCGTACCCGGACGCTGAGGCCGAATATGGACGACAACGCCGCTTCGGGCGTGATGGGTGGTGGACCGTGAAGCCTTCCCACCGGGAGTTGCGCATCCAACTGCTCGGGGCCTTCACCGTGCAGGTCGACGGCATCGCCGTCGAGGCCGGGCAATGGCGGCTGCGGAAGGCAAAAGTCCTGGTGGCGATGCTCGCGTTGGCGCCCGGTCAGCGCCGTCATCGCGAGCAGGTACTGGACCGCCTGTGGCCCGATCTGGAGCTGGCTACCGCCGCGCGAAACCTGCATCAGACCCTGTATGTGGCTCGCCGCACGCTCGCCGGCCTTGGGGCCGCAAGCGACGGGCTGCTGACGATCCGG
>JADGPE010000028.1 GCA_017882605.1 Thermoleophilia bacterium
TCTGGCTCTCGGTCTCGGTGTAGAGCCGCACGTGCACGTGCTTGTCCTCGATCTCCACCACCTCGGCGGTGATCGCGTGCGGCAGCTCCTCCTTGAGCAAACGCAGGGCCTGCTCCCGCACGAGCTCGGCGATCCTCGCCTCGACCGACATATCCGTGTCGGTCTCCGCCGAGTAGTACAGCGGCCCCTCCGGCAGCAGCGAGATCAGGTCGGAACGCAGTTCGTCGATCCCGTCACCCGTCACGGCGCTGACCGGGTGCAGCGCGTGAAAGTCCCCGAGCGTCGCCGCCTCCTTCATCTGCGAGGCGATGTGCCCGGCCTTCAACCGGTCGATCTTGTTGACGACGATGATCACCGGCACGCCGAGCGAGAACACGCGGCGCGCCACGAACCGGTCCCCCGCACCGATCCGCTCACGCGCGCTCACGACGAGCATCACGACGTCGACGTCGCTCGCGATCGTCTCGTCGACGCGGCCCTGCATCCGCTCGGTCAACGTGTCGATCGGCTTCTGCCAGCCGGGCAGATCGACGAGCACGAGCTGCGCGTCTTCGGTCGTGCGCACGCCGCGGATCTGGTGCCGGGTCGTGTGCGGCTTGTCGGAGACGATCGCGACCTTCGTGCCCGTCAGCGCGTTCACCAGCGTCGACTTCCCGACGTTCGGCCGGCCGGCGACGGCCACGAACCCCGACTTCATTCGGGCAGGTCCCACGTGTCTGGGAGCAGGTCGGCCGCACTGGCCGTGCCGATCGAGCCGTCGGCGCGGCGATAGGAGACCTCGGGCACGCGCCATTCGTAGAGCCACTGACGGCAGCCGCCGCACGGCGACGCGCTGATCGCGACGACGGCGATGTCCCCCGGCCGGTAGCCCGCCGTCGCGGCCGCGCCGATCGCCGTCTTCTCCGCGCACTGTGTCAACGGGTAGGCGGCGTTCTCGACGTTCGTCCCCGTGAACTCGCGGCCGTCGGTCGTGCGCACGACCGCGCCGACGAGGTAGTTCGAGTACGGCGCATACGCGCTCTTCGCGACGGCTTCCGCCTGCGCGACGAGTTCGTCACTCACGAGAACACCTGGAAGACGACCAGTGCGGCGAGAGCGCCCACGATCGCACCGTACGTGACCTCGAGCGCGGAGTGCACGCCCGACTCGACCCGCGTCTGCGCGACGAGGAACGCCATCACGAGCGCGATCGACGAGACCAGGAAGCGCTCACCCTTGCCCGCGACGTAGGTGACGGCCATCCAGCCCGCGAAGGCGATTGCCGCGTGCCCCGACGGCAGGCCACCGCGCAGCGGCGTGCCGCGCCCCGTGTAGGCCTTGGTCCCGATCACGATGATCACGGTGAGAACCAGCGCGACGAGCGTCAGCTGCGCAGGCGCATCGCGCAGCCGGTCGAGCAGCGTCGCCGAGCGGTCGGCCACCTTTCCGGCGAACACCAGGTACCCGACGAACACCGCGTTCACGCTTGCGATCAGGACCGCCCCGGCAGCGATGTCCTTGGCGATCTTCGCCATCGGGTCGAAGGACGTCGTCGCGATGTCGATCGCCGCTTCGATGCCGGTGTTCAGCATCTCCGCGATCAACACGAACGTGATCGAGATCAAGAGTGCGATCAGCTCGAGCTTCGTCACGTTCACGATCAGGGCGGCGATCACGACGAAGAACGCGACGGCGAAATGGATCCGCAGGTTCCGCTGCGTGCGAAGGACGTGGATGATCCCCTCGAACGCATTGTTGAACGAGTCGATCACCGTCGGTGCGCGCCGTACGCTCATTGGAGGAGCTCGGCCTCGCGGGCGTCCATCGCGTCGCCGTGGTCGTAGCCGAGCAGGTGCAGCAGGCCGTGCGTCAGCGGCCAGCGCCACTCGTCACCCACGACCTGCGGGCAGAGCACCACGTCGCCGAGCGCGCGCGGCACGCCCTCCAGGACGTCGTCGCGGCCGTCGATCGGGAACGAGAGCACGTCGGTCGCCTCGTCGACGCCGAGATGGTCTCGCTTCAGCTCGCGCATCTCGTCGAGCCCGACGAACGCGATCCCGAGCTCCCCTTCGTCGATTCCCTCGGCCCGCAGCACGCGTCCCGCCAACTCCACCGCACCGCCGTCGTCCACCGCCACGCCGCTTCGGTTGTCGACTTCGACCGAGATCATCGGTGGCGCTCGTCGGTGTGCTCCTTGTAGGCCTCGACGATGCGCTGCACGAGCTTGTGCCGGACGACGTCCTTGTGGTCGAACTCGATGAACTGGATGCCGTCGATCCCCCCGAGCACGTCGCGTACGTGCACGAGCCCCGACCGCTGCTCCCGCGGCAGGTCGATCTGCGTGATGTCACCCGTGACGACCACCTTGGAGCCGAACCCGAGCCGGGTCAGGAACATCTGCATCTGCTCCGGCGAGGTGTTCTGCGCCTCGTCGAGGATGATGAAGCTGTCGTTCAGGGTGCGCCCGCGCATGAACGCGAGCGGCGCGACCTCGATCGTCCCACGCTCGATCAGGTTGTTCGCCTTGTCGGGGTCGAGCATGTCGTAGAGCGCGTCGAAGAGCGGGCGCAGGTAGGGGTCGACCTTCGCCATCAGGTCGCCCGGCAGGAAGCCGAGCCGTTCGCCCGCCTCGACGGCCGGGCGTGTGAGGATGATCCGCGCCACCTCGCGCTCGTGGAGCGCGGCAACGGCGAGCGCCATCGCGAGGTAGGTCTTGCCGGTGCCTGCCGGACCGATCCCGAAGGTGACGGTCGCGCGGCGGATCGAGTCGACGTAGCGCTTCTGAGTGACCGTCTTCGGCGCGATCTTCTTTCCGCGGTGGCGCCAGACGACGGCGTCGAAGACCTCACGTACGTCCTGGCCGGCCTCGAGCGTCCCGAGCACGGCATCGACGGTGTGCCCGCCGATCTGATGGCCTCCCTCGACCAGCTCGACGAGCTCGTCGATCACCGCCCGCGCGCTCTCGACGTGCTGGTTGTCGCCCTCCAGGGTCAGCTGGTTGCCGCGCAGGCGCACCGTGCATTGCAGCCGCTCGCGGAGGGCGTCGAGCACCCCGTCGGAGATCCCGGCGAGCTCGGCCGCGACGGCATTCGAGACTTCAAGCGTTTCCTGCATACCTTCCAAGTGTAGGTTGCCCGAATGGCGCGCAAGTGGTGGACGCTGGTCGCCGTGTGCACAGCGACGTTCATGCTGCTCCTCGACATCACGATCGTGAATGTCGCGCTCCCGGCCATCCAGCGGGCTCTCAAGGCCACGTTCTCCGACCTCCAGTGGGTCGTCGATGCCTACGCGCTGGCGCTCGCCACCTGTGTCCTCACCGCAGGTTCGCTGGCCGACCTCTTCGGGCGCAAGCGGCTGTTTCTGCTCGGCGTGACGCTCTTCACCATCGCCTCCGCCGCCTGCGGCCTCGCCAACGACCCGCTCTTCCTGATCATCGCGCGCGGCGTCCAGGGGCTCGGCGGGGCGATGATGTTCGCGACGGCCCTCGCCCTCATCTCCCAGGAGTTCCACGGCCGGGAGCGTGGGACGGCGTTCGGCGTCTGGGGAGCGACGATCGGGGCCGCCGTCGCGATCGGGCCGCTCGCGGGAGGCGCGCTCACCTCCTGGCTCTCCTGGCGCTGGATCTTCCTGGTCAACATCCCGATCGGCGCAGCCGCGGTGCTCCTGGCGGGGAAGCAGCTGCACGAGTCGAGCGACCCGGAGCACAGCCGGCTCGATCCGATCGGGCTCGTGACGCTCACCGGCGGCCTGTTCTGCCTGATCCTCTCGCTGATCGAGGGGAACCAGCAGGGCTGGACGACCTGGTGGATCATCGGCCTGTTCCTGGGGGCGGCGGTCCTGCTCGCGCTGTTCATCGCCTCGCAGATGGTCGAGCGGACGACGATGGTCGACCTGGCCCTCTTCAAGCGCCCGGCGTTCGTCGGCGCTCAGGTGACGGCGTTCGCGATCTCCTCGTCGATGTTCGCGATGTTCCTCTACCTGACGCTCTACCTGCAGAACATCCTCGGCCTGTCGCCGCTCAAGACCGGCCTCGTCTTCCTGCCGCTGAGCGTCGTCTCGTTCTTCGCCGCACCGATTTCCGGGCGGCTGTCGACGCACGTCCCGATCCGGTTCCTGCTCGGTTCCGGCCTCGCCCTGAACGCCGTCGCGATGTGGTCGATGAGCCGCGTGACGCCGTCCTCGCACTGGACGGTGCTGCTGCCGGGATTCATCGTCGGCGGGATCGGCATCGGGCTCGTCAACGCGCCGCTCGCCTCCACGGCGGTCTCGACCGTCAGGCAGGAACGGGCCGGGATGGCGTCGGGCATCAACAACACCTTCCGCCAGCTCGGGATCGCAACCGGAATCGCGGCGCTGGGGGCGATCTTTGCGAGCAAGGTCGATGCGAGCGCGTTCTCGGCGCATGCGAGCCTCGCGGCGCGCGCGTCGTTCGTCAACGCGCTGCACGACATCCTGCTCGTCGGCGCGGTCGTCGCCGTGTGCGGCGCGGTGCTCGCGGCCGCCCTCGTGCGGCCGCAGGACTTCGTCGCCTCAGGGCCGCAAGCGGCCGAGCCGGCCTAAGCGAGCTTCTCGCGGACGAGCTGGCTGACCGCCGACCCGTCCGCCCGGCCGGCGATCTGCGGCATCACGTCGGCCATCACGCGGCCCATGTCGCGCATGCTCGTCGCCTTGTTCTCCGCGATCGCGTCGTCGACGATCCGCTCGAGCTCTTCCTCGGCGAGCGGCTCGGGCATGAACTCCTCGAGCACCGCGAGCTCGGCCTCCTCCTTCTGGGCCTGATCCTCACGATCGCCGCTCCGGAACGCCTCGGCGGCCTCCTGGCGCTTCTTCCGCTCGCGTTGCATGACCTGCAGCTCCTCGTCGTCGGAGAGCGGGCGCAAGAGCTCCTTCTCCGCGGACTTGAGGCTCGAGAGGATCAGGCGCAGTGCGTCACGGCGCTCGTTGTCGTGCGCGCGCATCGCGTCCCGGACCTCCTCCTCGAGGCGGCCGATCAGGCTCATAGCTCGCTCTCCGTCATCATTCGGCCCCCGAGGATATGCCAATGGAGGTGAAAGACGGTCTGCCCACCGCCTTCTCCCACGTTGACAACTACCCGGTAGTCCTCCAGCCCAACCGCTCGCGCGGTCTCCGCGACGAAGTCCAACATGCGCTTCGTCTCCTCCGCGTCGAAGTCGCCCACCTCGCGGAACGTGTCGACATGGCGCTCCGGAATCACCAGCACGTGCACCGGGGCTTTCGGATTGATGTCGTTGACAGCGACGAATCCGTTCGTGCGATGGACATGATCGCCCTCTCGCACGAGCCTGCAGAACAGGCAGTCGTCAGGCGGCAAGGATGCCCTCTTCCGTGACCGCGCCCGCACGCACGCGGACGAGCTCGCCGACCGGGGCGTCGACGAGCCACGGCGTGTAGTCGTCGCCGTATCCGCGTCCGGGCCGGTCGACCAGCACGACATCGTGCGCCTTACGGCTCCATCGCCTCAGGCAGAGCTCGTGCGACAACGCGCGCAGTGCCGCGCCGCGTTCCTTCTTCACGTGCGGCGGCACCGGATCGTCCTGCGCGGTGACCGTGCCCGGCCGCGGCGAGTAGGGGAAGACATGCACCTTCGTGATGCCGGCGCGCTCGACCGTGCGTAGCGTCGTCGCGAACGCGTCGCCGTCCTCGGCGGGGAACCCGACGATCACGTCGCTCGTCAGGTTGAACTCGCCGGCGAGTGGGGCAAGCCGGCGAAGGTAGGTGTCCACCGTGTAGCGCCGCCGCATCGCGCGGAGCACGCCGTCGTCGCCGGACTGCAGCGGCACGTGCAGGTGCTTGCTCATCGTCGGCGTCTCGCGCAGTGCGGCGACGAGCGCATCGCTGACGTGGTTGATCTCGATCGAGCTGAGCCGCAGCCGTTCGAGCCCGGGCGTCTCCCCCGCCTCGCGCACGAGCCGCGGCAGGTCGTAACCGGCCGAGCGGTCGCGGAAGCAGCCGAGATTGATCCCGGTCAAGACGACCTCCCGATGGCCCTGGTCGACGCGGCGGCGGATCTCGCCGAGCACCGCCTCGGCGGTGCGGCTGCGCGAGGCGCCGCGCACGAGCGGGATCACGCAGAAGTTGCAGGAGAACGAGCAGCCGTCCTGGATCTTCACGAACGCGCGGACCCGATCGATGCGTGCGTCTGCTTGGACACAGCCGATGGCGCCGACATCGCCGGCGACGAACGCGGCGGTCTCCTCGCTCCGCTTGGCGACCACGGTGACGTTCGCCGGGAGCCCAGCGAACGCCTGCCCGGCGAGGTTCGCGCCGCAGCCCGTCACGTACACGCGGCTGTGCGTCCGGGCCGCACGGGCCGCTGCCTTGCGGCTCTTCGCGACCGCTTCGTTCGTGACACAGCAGGTGCTGATCACGGCGACGTCGGCCTGCACGCTCGGGCTGTCGGCGTGCCCGTCGCGAAGGAGCGCTTCACGCACCTCTTGCACGTCGGCGTGCGAGACCTTGCAGCCCAGGAAGTCGACGCGGAACGTCGCCATACGCTGGATCCTAAGCGCAACGCGCACGCGAGTCGGTATGACTTGGACCGGCGACGCACGCACTGTTTCGCCCCGACCGTGAGGAGGACGATGGACCGCGAACAACTGCGCTCCGTGCAAGAGCCCCTGAAGGAGCGCTACCGGCAGGATCCTGGACAGGCGCTCGTGACCCTGCATGCCACCGGCTCGCTCGGCGAGGGCATCACGTGCTCGGTGGCGACGGGTCGCGCGCGCGCCGAGGCGGGGCTCCATCCGGCGAGCGGCGGCGACGGCTCGAGCCTCTGCTCCGGCGACATGCTCCTCGAGGCTCTGGCAGCCTGCGCGGGGGTGACGCTGCGGGCGGTGGCGACGTCTCTCGGCCTCGACGTGGCCGGGACCGTGCGCGCCGAAGGCGACCTGGACTTTCGCGGCACGCTCGCTGTGGACAAGGAAGCACCGGTCGGCTTCACGTCGATCCGGCTGGGCTTCGACCTCGCCGGCGAGGCGACCGACGAGGAGCTGGACACGCTCCTCCGGCTGACGCTGCGCTACTGCGTCGTCTACCAGACGCTCGCCGGAGCACCTGCACTGGACGCCCGCTGGAGCCGCGCGGCCGCTTAGCCCGGCGCGCGGCGGTAGAGGTCGGAGCCCCAGCCGCCGAGCGTGCGCCGCTCGACGTGCTCGAAGCCCGGCAGGCGCGGCTGCTCCGATTCGAGATAGCCGGAAGTGACGAGCCGCGCCACGTCGAGACGGGCCGGCAGCCCCTCGACCGAGGCGAGCGAGATGTTCGCGACCGCGGTCGCGGCCGGTGGGAGCGCGTCGTCGGCGGTCACGAGGCGCGCCTCGAGCTCGACACCGTTCGCGCGGGCGTTCTCGCGCGTCGCCTCGATCGACGGGGCTTCGGTGTCGACGCCGAGGACTGGAGCGAAGCCGAGCAGCGCGGCCGCGATCGAGAGGACGCCCGAGCCGCAGCCGACGTCGAGGAAGGAACCGCGTTCGAGCCCCTGCAGGAACTGCAGGCAGAGCTGCGTCGTCGGGTGTGAGCCGGTGCCGAAGGCGCGGCCGGGGTCGACGACGACCGCGAGCGGGCCGACAGGCGGCGTCTCCCACGGCGGCCCGATCCAGAGCGCGCCGACTCGCACGGGCTTGTGGAAGGTCCGCCAGCGGTCCTCCCAGCCCACTTTGACGTCGTCGCTGCGGGCGCCGCCGAAGAAGTGCCAGAGGCGCTCCTCCCCGCCCGCGTCGGTGTAGGCGGCGAGCTCGACGCCCTCCGGGCGGTCGACCTCCTCGAAACCCTCGGGGAAGAGCTCGAGCATCGTCGCGCGAGCCTCTTCGAGCCGCTCGAGGCCGACCTCGACGGCCACTCTGCGCAGACCGCTCAGCGGAACGCGCTCTTCAGCTTCTCGAAGAAGCCTTCGTCGTGGCGGTAGGTGTGCTCGTCGCTCGCCGCGTCGAACTCCTCGAGCAGGCGGCGCTGCTCGTCGCTGACCCGGCGCGGCACGGAGACATTCACCAGCACGCGGTGGTCGCCGTGGCCGAAGCCCTGCAGCACGGGCATGCCCTTGCCGCGCAGGACGCGTACCTCGCCCGGCTGCACTCCGGCGGGAAGCTCGAGCTCCGTTTCGCCGTCGAGCGTCTCGACGCTGACGGTCGCCCCGAGCGCTGCCTGGACGATCGTCAGGTCGACCTGCGAGTAGATGTCGTTTCCCTCGCGAACGAAGCGCGGATCGGGCTTGACGTGCACGAGCACGTAGACATCGCCCGCACGGCCGCCGAGCGCGCCGTGATGACCTTCGCCGGAGACGCGGATGCGCTGCCCGTCGTGGATGCCGGCCGGGACGTCGACGTCGAGCGTCCGCGAGTCGGAGACCCGGCCTGCGCCGCCACACTCCTTGCAGGGGTGCTCGATGATCTGCCCGCGGCCGCGGCACTCCGGGCAGGTCTGCGCGCGCACGAACTCCCCGAAGAGGCTGCGCGACACCTGGTGGAGCCGGCCGCTCCCCTCGCAGCGGGGACACGTCAGCGGCTCGGTGCCCGGCTCGACGCCGTCACCCCCGCAGACCTTGCAGGTGACCGCGGCCTCGAACGGGACCTCAACCGTCACTCCCCGCGCGGCCTCGACGAGCTCGATCGCGATCTCGGCCCCGAGGTCTGCTCCGCGCTGCTGCGCGGCGCCGCGCGTGCCACCGCCGAAGACGTCGTCGCCGAAGAACGCCGAGAAGAGATCGCTGAGGCCGCCCACGTCGAAGTGCGTGGGCGTGAACCCGCCGGAGCGAAGACCCGCGTGCCCGTAGCGGTCGTACAGCGCGCGACGCTCGGAGCTCGAGAGCACCTCGTACGCCTCGGTCATCTCGCGGAACCGAATCTCCGTCTCGGGCTCGCTGGAGACGTCGGGATGCAACTCGCGCGCAAGCCGGCGGAACGCCTTCTTGATCGTCGCGTCGTCGGCATCGCGCGGGACGCCGAGCAGCTCGTAATAGTCGTGGTCGGTGCTCATCTGTCGTCCGCGTACACCTCTTCGACAAACCGCGACAGCTCGGTCGCGGCCGAGCGCACGGTCAGGAGCGCCTTTTCGTAATCCATGCGCAGCGGCCCGAGCAGGCTGACGGCGCCGAGCGTGCGGTGGCCCATGCCGTAGGTCGCCCCGACGAGCGCGAGGTCACGCAGTCCCGGCTGCTCCAGCTCCTCGCCGACGCGCGCGAACGGCCGGCGCGGGTCGAGGCGCTGCGCGAGCATGTCGAGCAGCGCCGCCCGCTTCTCGAGCGCGTCCATCAAGCTGCGATAGGCCCCGATCTCCTCGGAGCGCATCTCGTCGAGCAGCCCCGCCGCTCCGCCGACGAACAGCCGGCGGTCCTCGTCGGCGGCCTGCTCGAACGCGCTGCGGATCACGAGCAGGAACGTGCGCTCGCGCGGGCTCAGGCTCGGCTCGTCGAACGCGACCTTGACCGCGCGCGAGCCGATGTGCGCACCGGCCAGGCGCTCGTTCAGGTAGTCGGCGGCCCACGTGACGAGGCCCTGGTCGACCGGCTCGGGGAACGCAAAGCGCAGATCGGTGACGCCGCCGGTCGACGTGATCAGAACGACCATCACGACCTCGGGCTGGAGCAGCAGCACCTCGATGTGGCGCACGGTCGCCGCCTGGAGCGGCGGCGCGGAGACGAGCGCCAGCAGCCGCGTCACCTGCGAGAGCATCTCGGTCGTCGCCTGGAGCGCGTCCTCGACCTCCGCGCGTGCAGCGGGGGCCCCGAGCTCGAACCCGGTCGAGCGCACCTCGGGCCGGGCGAGCAGCTCGTCGACGTAGAGCCGGTAGCCCGTCTCGGTCGGCAACCGGCCGGCCGAGGTGTGCGGGTGGGTGAGCAGGCCGAGCCGCTCGAGCTCGGCCAGCTCGTACCGGACGGTCGAGGGCGACACGCCGAGGCCCGCGCGTTCGACGAGCGTCTTCGACCCGACCGGTTGCCCGGTCGCCACGTATTCCTCCACGACGTGCCTGAGGATGGCGCGCTGCCGCTCGGAGAGCAGAATGCTCATTCGCACCATGGTAGGCCGCTCGTCAGACCAGCAGGCGGGCGGTGACGCCGCCGCCGAGGAATCGGCCGCGCCGCGTCAGCGCCAGCGAGCCCTCGGTCCGCTCGGCGAGCCCGAGCGAGGCGAGCTGCTCGACCTCGTCCGCGTCGAGCGCCTGCTCGAGGCCGGTCAGCAGCAGCGGCTCGTCGAGACGCAGGCCGAGCATCACCCGCTCCGTCGCGCGCACCTCGGCCGGCAGCTCCTCGAGCTCCCGCGGCGGCCGCTCCCCCCGTGCGAGGGCAGCGACGTAGCGGGCGAGCGACGGTGCATTGCGCCAGCGCCGGTTCTCGATTGTGCTGACGGCGCCCACGCCGAGGCCGAGGTAGTCCCGCCCGAGCCAGTAGCCGAGGTTGTGGTGCGCCCGCAGGTCCGGATCGCCTGCCCGGCAGAAGTTGGCGGTCTCGTACCAGCGGTAGCCCGCGGCGCTCAGCGTCTCGACGACGCGCTCGAAGTAGGACTCCATCGACTCGGCCTGGCGCTCCAGCTCGGATCCGTGGGCGTGCGTGAAGCGGGTGCCCGCCTTCGCCTCCAGCTCGTAGGCGGAGATGTGCTCGGGCTCGAGCGCCAAGGCCTCGGCGAGGTCGCGTGCGAGGTCGGCGGGCTCCTGGCCCGGGATGCCGTAGATGAGGTCGAGCGAGATGTTGTCAATTCCGGCATCACGAAGACGATAAACTGCACTCCGGACGTCGTCAGGCTGGGCAACGCGTCCGAGTGTCCGAAGGAGACGTGCCGAGAAGGTCTGCGCACCGAGCGAGACGCGGCCGACGCCGCAGCCGACGAGGAGCGCGGCGACCTGCGGCGTCACGGTCTCCGGGTTTGCCTCGACGGTCAGCTCGTGCGCCGCCGGCAGGGAGCCCAGCAGCTGTTCGAGCGCACGCGGTTCGGTCAGTGTCGGCGTGCCGCCGCCGAGGTAGACACTCTCGAGCTCGGCAGCGAGCAACGGACGCTCCAGGTCGAGCTCACGCAGGAGCGCATCGACGTAGCCGCCGTGCTCGCCGTTCCTGCCGACGACGGTGACGAAGTCGCAGTAGCCACAGCGCGACGAGCAGAAGGGCAGATGCACGTAGAGGTGACGCGCGCCGTTCACGAAATGCTCACGAGGCTGAGCGGCGCGGGCGCGGGACGAGCTCACCGCCGCAGTTCGGACAAACGCCGTCCAGCGCCTGGGTGCAGGCGACGCAGAACGTGCACTCGAACGAGCAGATGCGTGCGTCACCGTCCGGGGCGAGCGGCGCCTCGCAGCGTTCGCACACGGTCCGCATCTCCAGCGCCATCTCGCTAACGCTTCGCAGGCTCGTTCAGGTTCAGCACGGCCAGGAACGCCTCCTGCGGCACCTCGACGCCGCCGACGTTCTTCATCCGCTTCTTGCCCTTCTTCTGCTTCTCGAGCAGCTTGCGCTTGCGGCTGATGTCGCCGCCGTAGCACTTTGCGAGCACGTCCTTGCGGCGAGCCTTCACCGTCTCGCGGGCGATGATCCGAGCGCCGATCGCGGCCTGGATCGCAACGTCGAACATCTGGCGTGGGATCTCCTCGCGCAGCTTCTCGACGAGCAGCTTGCCCCGCTCGTAGGCGAAGTCGCGGTGGATGATCAGCGACAGCGCGTCGACCGGCTCGCCGCCGACGAGGATGTCGACGCGGGCGAGGTTGCCGGGCTGGAAGCCTGATACGTCGTAGTCGAAGCTCGCGTAACCGCGCGTCCGCGACTTCAGCTGGTCGTAGTAGTCGAGGACGATCTCGGCGAGCGGCAGCTCGTAGGTGAGGTGGACGCGCAGCTCGGAGAGGTACTCGAGGTGGTCGAAGCGGCCGCGACGGTCGTTGTTCAGCTCCATCACGGCGCCGACGAACTCCTTGGGCACGATGATCGAGGCCTTGATGTACGGCTCCTCGACCTCGTCGAACGCGTCGGGCAGATCGGCGGGTGTGTGCACCTCGACCCACTCGCCGTTCATCGGCTTCACGCGGTAGGCGACGTTCGGCGCGGTCACGAGCAGATCGAGGTCGAACTCGCGCTCCAGCCGCTCGCGCACGATCTCCATGTGCAGCAGGCCGAGGAAACCGCAGCGAAACCCGAACCCGAGCGCCTGCGACGTCTCCGGTTCGTAGAAGAGCGCCGCGTCGTTCAATTTCAGCTTCTCAAGTGCGTCGCGCAGCTCGGGGTAGTCGTCGGATTCGGTCGGGAAGAGCCCCGCGAAGACCATCGGCTTCACGTCCTTGTACCCCGGCAGCGGTGCGGCGGCCGGGTTCTTCTCGGCGGTGAGCGTGTCACCGACGCGCAGCTCCGACACGTCCTTGAGCCCCGTGATCACGTAGCCGACCTCGCCGGCGCTGAGCTCCTTGACGGGACGGTTGCCGGGCGACATGAAGCCGATCTCCTGTGCCTCGAACCGCGTCCCGAGCGCCATGGCCCGGAGCTCGGTGCGTGGGCGGAAGACGCCGTCGACCACGCGCACAAAGGCGACGACACCTCGGTACTGGTCGTATGAAGAGTCGAAGATCAGCGCGCGCGGCGGCGCGTCCGGATCGCCCGTCGGTGCGTGAACGCGCTCGATGATCGCGTCGAGCACGTCGGCGACGCCCTGCCCCGTCTTCGCCGAGATGCGCAGCACGCGCTCGGGGCTGTCGCCGATCAGGTCGGCGACCTCGGCGGCAGCGCCGTCCGGGTCGGCCTGCTGCAGGTCGATCTTGTTGACCACGGGGACGATCTCGAGGTTGTTCTCGATCGCGAGATAGGCGTTCGCGAGCGTCTGGGCCTCGATCCCTTGCGCGGCGTCGACGACGAGGAGCGCGCCTTCGCAGGCTTGCAGCGAGCGTGACACCTCGTAGGTGAAGTCGACGTGGCCTGGGGTGTCGATCAGGTTGAGCTCGTAGCCCTTCCACGCGACCCGCACGGCCTGTGCCTTGATCGTGATCCCGCGTTCGCGCTCGAGATCCATCGAGTCGAGGAGCTGGTCGCGCATCTCCCGCACGGAGACGGTCTCCGTCAGCTGGAGGATGCGATCCGCGAGCGTCGACTTGCCATGGTCGATGTGCGCGATGATCGAGAAGTTGCGGATGTGCTGCTGGTCCATGGGTGCTCAGCCGCGACGCATGCGGCTGCGCAAGGAGAGTAGCGCCTGCATCTCGCGTACACGCAGCGCGCGGGCCGCGAGCAGATAGGCCAGGGTCGCCGCCGTGAGCGCCGGCAGCAGGGCGAGCAGTTGCCCGCCCAGGGAACGGTCGAACACGGCGTCGAGCGGCTTCCAGACACCGAAAGCGACGGCGCCTGCAATCACCGCCGCGACGGTGACACGGGCGAACGACGAAGCGATCTCGCCGAATTCGATCCGGCCGAGCCGCCGCCGCAGCATCACGAGCAGGGCCGCGGTGCCCGCGATGTTGACGATGGAGGTCGCGAGTGGGATCCCCCAGATGCCGAGAGGCGAGAAGGCGACGTCGAGAAGCGCGTTGATGAAGAGGTTGCCGAGCGCGATTGCCGTCGGCACCCAGTTGTCCTGCAGGCTGAAGAACGAGCGGTTCAGCATCAACATCGTTCCGTTGAACGTGAGCCCGAGTGTGAGGGCGGCGAGGCACGCGGCGACAACCGGGGTCTGGTCTGCCGCGAACGCACCGCGCTGGTAGATGACGCGGGTCAGCGGCTCGGCCAGCACCGCGGTGACGACGCTCGCCGGCACGAGCAAGAACGCGATCTGCCTGAGCCCGAGGGAGGCCGTGCTGCGGAAGCCGTCCAAGTCGTGTCGCGCCGCGAGACGGGCGAGCGACGGGAAGAGGACTGTTGCCACCGCGACGGAGAACACACCCTGCGGGAGCATGTAGATGCGGAAGGCCGCGTCGATCGTCGCAGGCGCGTTCTTGCTGACGAGCCAGCCGCCGATCACTCCGTCCACGAGCGCGTTGATGTTGATCAGCCCGAGCCCGAGCGTGACGGGCAGCATCATCTTGAACACGCGCTTGACGGCGGGGTCGTGCCAGTCGATCACCATCTGCAGGTGCCCGTCGCGCCCGCGCAGCCAGGGCAGCGGCAAGAGGAACTGCACGATCGTCCCGATCAGGATCGACGCTGCGTACACGTAGAGCTTGTGGTCCGTGCCGTTCACGCGCGGTACGCCGAAGACGAGCCCCGCGATGATCACGAGGTTCCAAGCGACGGGCGTCAGCGCGGGGATCGAGAACTCGTCGTAGGTGTTGAGGATCCCG
This sequence comes from Thermoleophilia bacterium, assembly GCA_017882605.1. Taxonomy (GTDB): domain Bacteria; phylum Actinomycetota; class Thermoleophilia; order Gaiellales; family Gaiellaceae; genus PALSA-600. Next base: position 14,230 of record JADGPE010000028.1, read on the forward strand.
ACCACGATCCCGGAGACTCCGAGCAGCGCGACGATCGGGAAGAGCACCTGGGAGAGGCCGATCAGCAGCGGGTGGTAGTCCGGGTAGAGCGGCGGCATCAGCCATGGCGCGAGCAGGATGAAGAACGCCGTCAAGCCGCCGAGCCCGAGCAGCGTCAGCCAGAGGACCGACGACGCGACACGCCACGCGCGCTTGCGCTCCCCTTTCTCGAGCAGGTCGCTGAACACGGGCACGAAGGCCGACGAGAGCGCCGCGTCGGCGACGAGCGCGCGGATCGTGTTCGGGACGAGGAACGCCATGTTGAAAGCGTTCACCGGCCCGTTGACGCCGAAGTAGTTCTTGGCGACGACCTCGCGGAACAGGCCGAGCACGCGGGAGATTCCCGTCGCGAGGGAGAAGATCGCCGTCGAGACGGCGAGCCTGCGGACCGGACGTTCGGCGACCGGCGTTGCCGCCGGGTCCTCGGTCTCGCCGGGGCCGCTCGTGGTCGCGTCGTCGGCCACTGGGCGCAAACGTTACGCGCGGGGGCGGGCGGCGGGCCGCCTCTGCTACCCTTGCCGCGCCCGCTGGAGCGGGCATTTCTTCGCGATATGCCCAATATCAAGCAACAGAAAAAGCGCGTTCGCACCGCCGCCGAAGAGCGGCTCGAGAACCTGCGCTACCAGTCGACGATCAAGACGCTCGCCAAGCGGCTCGCCGCAACCGCCGCCGAGGGTGACGCGGCTGCGACCGAGGAGGAGCACCGCGCCCTGGCGAAGCTGATCGACCGCGCGATCGCCCGCGGCGCCCTGCACAAGAACGCCGGTGCCCGTAAGAAGTCGCAGGCCGCCAAGCTCGCGGCCGGCCCCAGCTCCTAGCCCGCTCCGGCGCCGGCGAAGCCGGCACCTCCGCTCCTGGGTCGCCTCCGTCGAGCCTACGGCTCCGACGCCTAGGCGCCGAGCTCGCTCGTCGCCCGCGCGGGGACGGTGATCTCGACGAGCGCACGCTCGAGCTCGAGGTCGTTGGGGAGGCGCGAACCGCCTTTCAGCGCCCGATCGAGGGCGGCCAGGCGAATCACGGCGCTGTCGAGCTCCTCGGTGCTGAAGTTGCGCACCTGCCCGAAGAGCTTCTGCGCCGGGAACGGGTGGCGCATCCCAAGCAGCGGCGCCGCCTCCTGAGGCGACATCCCCTGCTCGTCGAGGCGGTGCGCGATGCGGGCCCGGCGAACGTGATTCGTGAGGCTGCCGACGAGCTTCGGCATCGCGCGCGCGCGCGGCTCGGGGGTGCGGTCGAGCATGCGCTCCGCCGCGCCCAGCACGCCGCCGATGTCGCGGGCGCCCCAGGCGTCGGTCAGCGTCCAGGGCGGCGAGTCCGCGCGGGGTGCGACCAGCGCCTCGACGTCGGCCTCGGTCACCTCGTCGCCGTTCGCCCAGGTGGCCAGCTTGTCGACCTCGCCCGCGAGCTCGTACAGGTCGTCGCCGACGAGCTCCGCGAGCAGGCGGCAGGCCTCCGGCTCGACCTTCGTCTGGTGCAGCTTGAACTGGTCGGCGATCCACCGGGCGACGGCCTTCATGACGACGTCCCAGAGGAGGAGCTCTCCCTTGGCGGCGACCGCCTTGGCGAGCGGCGAGTCCTTCTTCAGCTCGCCGCCGACGAGCGCCAGCGTCGTCCCGGGGGCCGGAGCCTTTAGGTATTCCGCGACCGCCTTCGCGTCGGGCGCCTTCCAGGCCTCGACGCCTTCGATCACCACGAGTCGCGTGCCCGCCCCGAAGAGGCCCATCACGTTGCAGGCGGCGACGGCGTCCTCCCCCGGCGTCTCGGCGGCCTGGAGCACCTCGACCGCGTCGGGGTCGAATCTGTTTCGCAGCCGCGTGACCGTGCGGTCGACCTTGGGACGGTCGCTGCCCGCGATCAGGTAGGCCGGTTTGAGCTCGTCCGCCATCCCCGCCAAGCATAGGCGGCGACGAGGAGCGACCCGGCAGCGGCGAGCGCGGCGCCTGGGCCGCGCGCCTGGGCGACCGGCACGGCCGCGACGAGGCGGGCGCAGAGGGCGATGTAGGCGGCGAGCCAGCCGTTCAGCCAGGCGAGGCCGGCGGCGAGCGGCGGCGCGAGCGGGTCGACGGCGGCAGCCGCGAACGCCAGCCCGAGCAGCGGCCCGACGGCCGGTTCGACGAGCGCGTTCGCCAGGATCCCGAGCAGCGGCACGGCTCCGAACTGCAGCCAGAGGATCGGCGCGGTGGCGACGCTGCACGCCGCCGAGACCGCCACCACCCCACCGAGGCTCTGCGGCATGGGGTAACCCTCGAAGACCCGCACGAGCGGCCCGACGGCCAGGAAGATCGCGACGACGGCCGCGAACGAGAGCTGAAAGCCGGCGTCGAAGAGCGTGTAGGGGTTCCAGGCGAGCAGGACGACGGCGGCCAGGAGCAGGACGTGCCACGGGTCGCGCTCCCGCGCGGCGAGCCAGGCGACCGAGACGGCAGCGCCGGAGACCGCCGCACGGATCACCGACGGCTGCGGACCGACCGCGAGCACGTACGCGCCGATCGCCGCCAGCGCGCCGAGGTGCGCCCAGATGCGGGCAACGCCGAGCAGGAGCGCCAGCCCGAGCACGCCGCCCGCGAGCAGGACGACGTTCTGGCCGCTGACGGCCAGCAGGTGATAGAGCCCCGAGCGCCGGAAGGCGTTCTTCAGGCCGGGCGTGAGCCCGCTGTCGTCGCCGAGCAGCACGCCCTCGACGAGCGCGCGGCGTTCTCCCGCGAGGCCGGGCGCCGACGCTCTGCGCAACCAGCCGCGCAGGCGATCGCCTGCTCCGCCGACGCCAGCGCGCCGCCCGGTCACGACCCACTCGTCGACCTTCACGACAACGTGGATGCCCTGCCGGCGCAGCCAGATGCGCTCGTCGAAGCCGTTCTTCGGCCCTCGCGGGAGCCGCACGACGCCGAGCAGGCTCACGCGGGCGCCCTGGGGCGGAGAGCGGCCGAGTGGCAACTCGAGCTGCACCGGCTCGTCGACACGGCGGGTGCCGAACCGGCTGACGCGCGCGAAGACGCGCTGTTCGAACATCCCCACCCGCGGCTCGGCGGTGATCACAGCGGAGACGCGGGCGGCCCGGTCGACCTCGGCGAGCAGCGGGCTCCGGTCGAGCTCAGCAAGCCGGGCGCTGCCCCACCACCAGCCCGCGGCCAGGACGACGAGCCCGCCGAGCGCGAGCGCGGCCGCACGCGGCGCCGCCAGGAGCAGGAACACCGCTGCGACCGCAGGCAGCCAGGCTGTGCCCGGCTCGAGCCGGGCGAAGTCGGACAAGCAGAGCCCACACACCGCCGCGGCGGCGACGACGTGCGCCGGAAGCACTCGCCTCATGGCACCACCAGCCCCTGCAGCTCGGCGATCCGCGCGGGACCGATACCCGGAATCGCGTCGAGCCCGTCGACCGAGGTGAACGAGCCGTGCTGCTGCCGGTAGGTCACGATCTTCTGTGCGGTCACCGGCCCGATCCCCGGCAACGTGTCGAGCTGCTCCGCGGTCGCCGTGCTCAGCGAGACCGGCCCCGCGGCGGCGGCCGCAGCAGCGCCGGGTGCCGCGGCAGCAGCGCCCCGCTCCGGGACGAGCACCTGCTCTCCGTCGGAGACGGGCGCTGCGAGGTTGACGCCGCTTCGCTCGGCCCGCCGGGTCAGCCCACCGGCGCGCGCGACGGCGTCGGCGACGCGCGCGCCCTTCGGCAGGCGCACGAGTCCGGGCCGGCGCACCGCTCCTGCGACGTCGACGACGAGCGCAGGAGCCGCAGCCGCCGCAGACGCGCGAGCGGGCGACGCTGGGACGATCGGCGCGACGCGCAGCGCACCGGCGGCCGGCCCGGCGGCAGCAAGGTGCCGCCACGCGACGACGAGCACGACGAGCGCGAGCAGGGCGAGGGCGAGCAGCCGTCGAGCCGGCACACCGAGGGCGATTGAAGGCACGAGGAAACCGTGCCGGGGAACCCGTCACGCGTGGGATACGCGAGTGCGCCAGGAGGGCGACAACTCGCCCACAGACTGAGCGCACTAGACGACGATGTTGACGAGCTTGTCCCGAACGACGATCACGCGCCGCTCCTCGCCGTCGAGATGCGCCTGGACGCGCTCGGACGCACGGGCGCGCGCGATCAACTCGTCCTCCGGCAGCCCGGCGGGCACCTGGATGCGGTCGCGCACCTTGCCGTTCACCTGCAGCACCAGCTCGATCGTGTCGTGCTGCAACATCGACTCGTCGTGCGTCGGCCACTCCAGCGTCCACAAGCGCGACGTGTGCCCGAGCACGCCCCACAGCTCCTCCGCCACGTGCGGCGTGTAGGGCTGCAGCAGCGACACCGCCGTCTCCGCGGCGAAGCGCGCCGCAGGATCGCCGGGCGCCTTCGACAACTCGTTCACGAGCTCCATCACCGCGGCGATCGGCGTGTTGAAGACGAAGCGGCGATCGATGTCGTCGGAGACGCGCGCGATCGTCTCGTGCGCCTTGCGCGCGAGCGGCGTGTCGACGCCGGGCGGCGACTCGGGACGCAGAGCAGCCTCGTGCACGACCCGCCACAGCCGGCGGATGAAGCGCACGGTCGCCTCGATCCCGTCCGGGCTCCAGTCGATGTCCTGGTCGGCAGGCCCCTGGAAGAGGATGTAGATGCGAATCGCGTCGGCGCCGAAGCGGTCGATCAGCTCGTTGGGCGAGACGCCGCCCTGCGACTTCGACATGCGCTTGCCCTCGAGCCGCACCCAGCCCTGGTGGAACAGCCGCTGGAACGGTTCGCGGAACCCGACCATGCCGAGGTCGTTCATCGCCTTGACGAAGAAGCGCGAGTAGAGCAAATGCCCCTTCGCGTGATCGATGCCGCCGATGTACTGGTCGATCGGCATCCAGTAGTCGGCGATCTCGCGGTCGAACGGCGCGTGGTCGTTCTTCGGGTCCGTGTAGCGCAGGAAGTACCAGGACGAATCGACGAACGTGTCCATCGTGTCGGCCTCGCGTCGCCCCGGCTTGCCGCAGATCGGGCACGGCGCGTTGATGAACTCGGCGTTCGAGGCGAGCGGCGGCTGCCCCTTCGGCCGGTAGTCGTCGACCTCGGGCAGGAGCACGGGAAGGTCGGACTCCGGCACCGGCACCGCGCCGTGCTCGTCGCAGTAGACGATCGGGATCGGGCAGCCCCAGTAGCGCTGGCGCGAGAAGCTCCAGTCGCGCAGGCGGTAGTGGATCGCCGGCTTGCCCTTGCCCTGTGCGCTCAGCCAGTCGACGATCGCACGCCTGGCCTCCTCGAAAGGCTGCCCGTCGAACTCGCCGGAGTTGATCAGCCTGCCGTCGTCGCCGATCACGGACACGACCGGCAGGTCGAACTCCTCCGCGAACTCGCCGTCGCGCTCGTCGTGCGCCGGCACCGCCATCAGCGCGCCCGTGCCGTACTCCATCAGCACGTAGTCCGACACCCAGATCGGGATCTGAGCGCCGTTCACCGGGTTCGTCGTGTAGCGGCCCGTGAACACGCCCGTCTTCTTGCGCTGCTCACGCTCCTCTGTCGGCCGTGCCGCCGCGACGCGCGCGTACGACAGCACCTCTTCGTCGTCGCTCAACTTCTGCACGAGCGGCGACTCGGGCGCGATCACGAAGAACGTCGCGCCGAAGAGCGTGTCGGGACGCGTCGTGAAGACCGGAATGTCGATGTCGAGCTCCTCGACGCGGAAGAGGATCTCCGCGCCTTCGGAGCGGCCGATCCAGCTCGTCTGGATCTTCTTCGTGCGCTCGGGCCAGTCGATCGTCGCGAGATCCTCGAGCAGCGCGTCGGCGTACGCGGTGATCTTGAAGAACCACTGCGCCATGTTCCGCGCCTCGACGACCGCGCCGCAGCGCCAGCAGCGCCCGTCGACGACGTGCTCGTTCGCGAGCACGGTCTGGTCGTTCGGGCACCAGTTGACCGGTGCTTCCTTGCGGTAGGCGAGCCCGTGCTCGAAGAACTTCAGGAAGAGCCACTGCGTCCAGTGGTAGTAGGTCGGCTCGTGCGCGGAGACCTCGCGCTGCCAGTCGATCGCCCACCCCATGATGCGCATCTGGTGGCGGATCGCCTCCATGTTGCGCTCGGTGATCTCGAGCGGGTGGCCACCGTCCTTGATCGCGGCGTTCTCGGCGGGCAGCCCGAACGAGTCGAAGCCCATCGGCCGCAGCACGGTGAAACCGTGGCGGCGGCGGAAGTGCGTGACGACGTCGCCCAGCGTGTAGTTGAGCACGTGCCCCATGTGCAGGCTGCCGGACGGATACGGCAGCATCTCGAGCATGTAGAAGTGCTCGTCGGGCGCGTCACCCGGCGAGTGGTTCTCGACGTGGAACGCCTGCTCGGCCTCCCACACCGCCTGCCACTTCCGCTCGATTGCCTTTGCGTCGTATGCGTCCACTGAGCTCCCTAGAGACGAAAAAGCCTCTCGAACGAGAGGCCGTGGGAAGCCGACGCGGCTCGCGCCGCGGTGCTTCCTGCTTCACGTAAGCAGCAGTTCCACTGCGCGCATCTTAGCCACGCCGACGGTCGGGCCACCAGTTCCAGTCCCCGAGCAGCGCCATCAGGCTCGGCACGAGGAGCGCCCGGACGAGCGTCGCGTCGATCGCGACGGCGAGCGCGATCCCGATCCCGACCTCCTTGACGATCACGATCGAGGACGTCGCGAACGCGCCGACCGCGACGCAGAAGAGGAGCGCCGCCGAGGTGACGACGCGCCCGGTCCGCTCGAGCCCGAGCGCGACGGCCTCGCGGTTCTCGAGACCGTCGTCGTGCGCCTCCTTGATCCGCGAGAGCAGGAAGACCCCGTAGTCGGTGGCGAGCCCGAACGCGATCGCGAAGAGGAGGGCCGGCTGGGTCAACTCGAGCGCACCCTGGCTGTGGTAGTTCAGGAGCCCTTCGAGCCGGCCGTCCTGGAAGATCAGGACGAGGAGCCCGAACGCGGCCGAGAGCCCGAGCACGTTCATCAGCAGCGCCTTCAACGGCAGGACGAGCGACCGCGTGACCGCGAAGAGCAGGGCGAAGGTGACGAGGGCGAGCAGGCCGAGCGCGACCGGCAGGTGGCGCACGAGGCTCGCAGCCGTGTCGAGGTACCAGGCAGTGCGACCCGCGACCGCAACGTTGGGCACGCGTCGAATCGACCGGACGAGGGTCTTCGCCGACGAGCTCATGGCCGAGCCGCGCGGGACGACCTCGATGTCCCACAGATGCGCGCCGAGTCGCCGCGGCGGCGGCACAGCCGCGATCCCCGGCAGTCGGCGGATCACCGCCAAGGTCGCCGCCGGGTCGGCGACACGCGCCGCGATGTGAATCGGCGAGTCCGCGCCCGGCGGGAAGTGGCGGCGCAGCGCGTCCTCGGCGGCGCGCGCGTGCGCGCTCGGCGGCAGCACGCTTGCGTCGACGCCGATGAACCGTACGTTCAGGAACGGCAGTCCGAGCGCGATGAGGACGGTCGCGGAGCCGGCCGCGATCGGCACGGGATGGCGCATCACCCAGTGGGCGAACCGGTACCAGCCGCCGTGCTGGTCGGGGCGTGCAGCCCGCTCGGCCGCGTGCTGCCAGCGGGCCGGCGCGAGCGCGTTCACACGCTCGCCGAGCAGCGCGAAGAGCGCCGGCAGGACGGTCAGCGCCACGAGACCCGCGAGCGGAGCGATGATCAGCCCGCCGATCGCCATCGAGCGCAGGAAGCCGAGCGGGAAGACGAGCAGCGAGCCGAACGCCGCCGCGACGGTGACCGCGCTGAACGCGACCGTCCGCCCGGCGGTCTGGAGCGTCGCCCGCAGCGCCTCGGCGCCCGGCCCATGCCGCACGAGCTCCTCGCGGTAGCGTGAGACGAGCAGCAGGCTGTAGTCGATCGCGAGGCCGAGCCCGGCGCCCGTGATGAGGTTGAGCGCGAACACGGAGATCGGCCGCACCTCGTTGACGGCGCGGATCAAGGCGAGCGTGATCACGATCGAGAGCCCGCCGGCGAGGAGCGGCAGCACCGCGGCGACGACGCCACGGAAGACCCAGAGCGCGAGCAGGAAGAGGAGCGGGAACGCGATCAGCTCGGCGCGGAAGAGATCGCGCTCCGACTGCGCGCGCACTTCCTCGTTCGCGACGGCCGTGCCCCCGACCTCGCCCGGCAGCGTTGCGGCGAGGCGCTTCGCGATCGCGGGGTGCTCCCCCGTGCCGGCGTGGAACGACGCGGTGACGAGGACGAAGCGCCCGTCGGGCGAGACCGCGGCGCGCGGCTGGACGACGGCGATCGAGGATTCTCGGCGGAGCTGCGCGGCCGCGGCCGCCGCCTGCGCCGGCGTCCCGACGACGAGGATCGACGGGCCCGGCACGATCCCCGCCGAGCTCGAGAGCTGCTGCAGCGTCCGGAAGCTCTCCGACGACGGATCCTGGAAGTCGTTGTCGCTCGAGCTGAGGTGGCGCGCCGCCGAAGTGCCGAAAACCGCCGCGACAACCGCGAGCGCGACGGCAACCGCAAGGATCGTGCGAGGACGGCGGGTAGCGAGATCGGCGAGCGCCCGGAACATCACCGGCAGCGTAGGCCGAGCGAGACTGCCGCCGCATCCGCACAATGCATGAGATGAAGCTGCTCGATCTCTTCCCCGACACCGTCTCCGTGGAAGGCGGCGAGCTCCTGCTCGGCGGGGCTCGCGCAACCGACCTGGCGCGCGAGTTCGGCACGCCGGTCGTCGTCTACGACGAGCAGACGCTCCGCAGCCAGGCGCGTGCCTATCTCGAAGCAGCGCCGGGCGCGCTCGTCGCCTACGGCACGAAGGCGTTTCCCTCGATCGCCGTCTCGCAGATCTTCGCCGAGGAGGGCCTCGGCGCCGACGTCTCGACCGTCGGCGAGCTCGAGTTCGCCCTCCGCGCAGGCATGCCCGGCGAGCGGCTCGTCATCCACGGCAACAACAAGGAGGACGAGCTGCTGGAGCGGTCGATCGAGGTGGGCGCGCTGATCGTGCTCGACTCGCTCGACGAGCTCGAGCGTGTGCGGGCGGCCGGCGGCGCGCGGTTCCTCGTGCGCGTCACGCCGGGCATCGAGGCGGACACGCACGAGGCGATCAAGACGGCGCACCACGGATCGAAGTTCGGGCTGCCGCCCGACGACGCGGTCGAGGCGATTCGCCGCGCGCCCGAGGCGGAGGGCCTGCACGTTCACGTCGGCTCGCAGCTGATGCACTTCGGTGCGGCGCTGATGACCGTCGACTGGATCGCGCAGTTCGCAGCGCGGTTGCGCGCCGACTTCGACTGGACACCGCGCATAGTCGACCTCGGCGGCGGGCTCGGCGCGCGCCATGTACTCGAAGAGCCGTCGTTCACCGTGGACGAGTTCGTCCGCGGCATGGTCGGGGAGCTGCAGCGCGCGTTCCATCTACAGGGCCTGCCGCCGGCGCAGCTGATCCTCGAGCCGGGCCGGTCGCTCGTCTCGCGCGCCGGTGTGACGCTTTACACCGTCGGCAACGTCAAGCGCGCGAGCGCCGCCACGACGTACGTCACCGTGGACGGCGGGATGTCCGACAACCCCCGCCCTGCGATGTACAACGCGCGCTACACGGCGGTGCTCGCCAATCGCGCCGACGCCGAGCCGACGGAGGCCTACACGGTTGCCGGCATGCACTGCGAGTCGGGCGACGTGCTGATCGAGCGCGTCGAGTTGCCGACGCCCCAGCGCGGTGACGTGCTCGCCGTGCCGGTGACCGGGGCCTACACGCTCGCGATGTCGTCGACGTACAACGCGGTGCCGCGCCCGGCCGCCGTGCTCGTCTCGGACGGCAAGGCGCGCGTGATCCGCCGGCGCGAGACCGTCGACGACCTGCTCGCCCTAGAACAACCGGTAGGAGGCGCGTGAGAGAAAGAGACCGTGCCCGGCGCGGTTCGTGCACGTCAGACCGGTGATCCGCGACCGGCACGTGAACCCGCGGTAACGCCACGTCCTGCCGTTCGCGCGGGGTCAGAGCGCGGACGTGGCTGGACGAGCCATGTCCCGGGGACAGTCCCCGGGACATGGCTAAAAGGGACAGGGCTTAGCCGCCGCCGATCGGCGGCGAGTTCTTGAACGTTGCGGCGAGGCCTGCCATCAGCGCCTGCTTGTCGGCGTGCGACAGACCGGCCTTCGGGTGCAGGATGACGTAGAACCAGGGCGGCATCGAGCCCGAGCTGATCGCGTCGATCGCATCGCCGGCGCCGTCCTGCGGCTTGTTCCACTCGCTGAAGTTGAGCGAGCTGCGACCATCGGTCACGTCGCGGTAGATCAGCCACGATCCGGGCGCGATGTTCGAGTACCACTTCCAGTTGGTCAGGTTGGAGTGGCAGTCGAAACACGCTGACTTCGCGAGCGCGCGAGTCTGCCCCGTGTCCCACCGCGGCTCGGCGAGCACGGGCGGATTCTTGTGGTTGCGCCCGTAGGGAACGAGCTGTGCCACGACGAACAACCCGAGACCGACGAGGAGGATCCGGACCAGCCACTTCCGCATGCGGCAAGTGTGGGCGCCTCTGCGGCTTTCGGCCTCCGTAGCGAGTACGGAAGCTACATCCGCGTGCGCAGCGCGAGCACGTTCGCGACGAACGGCTTCGTCACCTTGTACAGCCCGTACTGACGCACCGCGAGCTCGCCCTGGTACCAGCCCGCGAGCGCCAACCGCTCGTTCCCGTGAAACACCTGGAGGAGATGACGCAGGTAGAGGACACCGACCTCGATATCGCCGTCGACGGTGTGCGGGATCTTCCGGCCGACGAGCACGTCCTCGACGTACTGCCGGGTCGACGGCAGCGTCTGGAGGACGCCGCGCGCACCGGCATCCGAGACGATGCGTGTCTGGAAGCCCGACTCCATCCACGCAAGCGCACGCACGAGGTGCTGATCGACGCCGAGCCGGGCCGACCACGTATCGAGCATCGAGCGCACGTCGACCCTCGCGGAGACGAGGCTCGCCGTCGCGACCGGCAGCCTCAGGCGCTGGCCGATGATGATCGGCTTCGTCGGGTCGATGTGGTTGGCGCGCGCAAGCGCTGCGATCGTCGTGCCGTGACTCTTCGCGATCGCTGTGAGCGTGTCGCCGACGCGCACGACGCGGACGACCGACGCGACAACCACCACGCGGTTCACACGCACGGGCACGCGGTCACGACGCACGATCGCCGAGAGCGTCCGCGGCCCGACGACCGCATCCACGTTCAGATGCATCAGCTTCTGGTAGCGCCGCAGTGCGGCGGAGGTCTGCTTCCCCATGTAGCCGTCGAGCGCGCCCGAGTACACGCCGCGCCGCGTGAGCAGGAACTGGAGCACGGCCACGTCCCACCCGAAGTCGCCGCGACGCAGGAGCCTGGTGCCGAAGAGCGGCTGACCGAGCGGCCCGAGTGCCAGGCGCGTGCGCGTGGTCGCGGGGCCGACCGGCAGTCTGTGCCTGCGCTGGAACGCGTGCACCGCCGCGGAGGTGCGCGGACCAGCGACGCCGTCGATCTGCGCCAGGTAGAGGCCGTGCGCGCGCAGCGCGACCTGCAGACCTGCAATCTGCGGGTTGACGCCGGCATGGACCGCAGGGGCGGCTGCCAACGTCACGAGGGCGAAAGTGAGCGCAAGCAAGCGACGCACGAGTGGGAACCCTTCGTCCCGCCGGACGCGCTTCCTGCCTCGCTTTACGCCCGATTTACGGCTTCGTCGAGACGACGCCGCCGAACGGCACCCAGTGACCCTGATGCCAGCGCTGCAACTGCACCGCCGAGATCGGGTACCGGAAGGTGGGCGTCGTGTGCACCTTCACGCCGGGGATCAGGAACGGGTTCGACGACTCGTTCATGTGCGTCACCGCGGTCATCAGCCCCTTGCGCGTGAGGTTCTTGCCCGCCGCCTTGAGCGCGTCGACGAACGAGAACGCCTCCGCCATGCCCGCGACGAGGAACCCGTCCGACGGATTGCCGCCCGGCACGTAGCGCTTGATGATCTTGCCCGCCAGCGCGACGCCGGCATCGCCCTTGAACTTCGGCGTCGCGGGGTCCTTGCCCCAGAGGATCGAGATCGAGCCCTCGGCGGTCTTCGCCGGGTCGAGCGCCATGATCGACGACGCCGATGCCACGTCGTTGACATAGATCTGCGGCTTCCAGCCCAGCTTGTTCGCGTAGACGAACGACTGGATCGCGAACTTGCCGAACGCGAAGATCATGAGCGTGTTCGCGCCACTCGCCTTCAGCTGCGCGACCTGCGACTGCACGTCGGACGTGGTCGGGTCGTAACCGACCGTCTGCACGATCAGCGAGCGCGCCTTCGAGCCGAGCCCGCGCCGGAAGCCGCTCAGCAGATCCTTGCCGTAGTCGTCGCTCTGGTAGAGCACGGCGATCTTCGCCGTCTTCGCGCTGGTGGCGAGGATCTGCTTCGCGTAGAGCGCGCCCTCCTCCGCGTACGGCGGCAGGTAGCCGATCGTCCACGGGTACTTCGCGTAGTCGCGGCCGAACGTCGTTGCGCCTGCGGCCGAGAACACCTGCGGCACGCCGGCGGCGTTGACGAAGTCGCGGATCGCGAGGTTGCTGTTCGTGCCGACGACGGAGAAGAGCGCGAAGACGTTGTCCTGCTGGATCAGCTCGCGCACGTTCTGCACGGTCTGCGCCGGGTCGTAGGCGTCGTCGAGGTACTTGAACTCGATCTTGCGACCGTTCACGCCGCCCCTCGAGTTGACGTACTTGAAGTACGCGTCCGCGCCCTTCAACACACCCGCCGCAGCCGCAGCCTCGCCCGTCAGCGGGCCGCTCGAGCCGATCGTGATCGTGGACGACGAGACGCCGGGCGTCCCGGTCGTGGTGGCGGTCGCCACGCCCGCCAGAGCGAGCGCCGCGACGACGAGCGCGCACAGGTTCCTGGTCACTGCGCGCGAGAGTAGCCGCGATTTGCGATCGCCGCGCCGGCACGCAGGACGAGCGGCAGGGCGAGCATCAGCACGACCAGCACGAGCCCGTAGAAGAACGTGGTCGGGCCGGCCTGCTTCGTGTTCACGTGCGGGATCAGGCCGACGATGTCCGGCAGGAACTGGATCAGGAGCGCCCCCAGCACCGCGCCCCAGATCGAGCCGAAGAAGCCGACGACCGCCCCGACGAGCAGGAACAGCGAGAGCTGGATCGGGAACGTGTCGGGGCTGACGTAGGCGATGTTGATCGCGAGCAGCGCGCCCGCCACACCGGCGAACGCGGCGGAGATGCCGAAGGCGGCGACCTTGTACGCCGAGCGGTTGATCCCGGACGCGGCGGCGGCGAGCTCGCTGTCGCGGACCGCGCGCAGCGACCGGCCGAAGCGCGACTCGACGAGCCACCACACGATCAGGAAGCAGACGACCGCGACCGTCCAGGTGAGCGCGTAGAGCCACTCGTTGTTCGTCAGCCCGAGGACGCCGGCGCCGTGCCCGGTCTGCGTCGGCTTGCCGAACAGCGTGATCCCGGTCGAGCCGCCGGTGAAGTGGTCGAACTTCTTCAGGATGGTCGGGAAGGCGATCGCGATGCCAAAGGTGGCGAGCGCCAGGTAGAGGCCCGACAGCCGCAGCGCCGGCACACCGGCGACGAGGCCGACGCCCCCCGCGACCCCGGCCGCGATCGGAATCGTCCAGTAATCCTGCACACCGTGGTTCGCCATCAGGATCGCGGTCGTGTATGCGCCGACCGCGATGAACGCGCCGTGCCCCAGCGAGATCTGGCCGCTGTGCCCGGTGAGCACGTCAACGCCGAGGATCGCGATGAAGTACGCGCCGACGGTCGCGAGCTGCACCGTGCGGAACTCCGAGAGCGGGACCGGCAGCAGTGCGAGCACGACGACGGCGAGCCCGAGCCCGATCAGCTTCATCCTCATACCCGCCTCACCGCCGTGCGGCCGAACAGGCCGGCCGGGCGCACGAGCAGAACGCCGAGGATCACGGCCAGCGCGGTCGCGAGCCGCAGTTCGCCGCCGATCCAGTGCACGTACGTGCCGGTGAGGTTGAGCAGCACGCCGAGGAGGAGGCCCCCGACGACCGCGCCGACCGGAGAGTCCATCCCGCCGAGCACGGCGGCGGCGAACGAGTAGAGCAGAACCGTCTGCATCATGTTCGGCTCGAGGAAGAGCGAGGGTGCCGCCATCACGCCGGCGACCGCGCCGAGCGCCGCCGCGAGGCCCCACCCGACGGCGAGCATCGCCGCGACGCGCACGCCGACGAGCCGCGCCTCGACCGGGTTCACGGCGGCCGCGCGCAGGCCGAGGCCGGCCTTCGTGCGCGTGAACAGCAGGCCGACGAGCACGACGACGACCACCGAGACGGCGATCACGCCGATGTCCTGTTTCGAGAACGCGACGCCGTCGACGTTGATCGGCGACGTCGAGAACGGCCCGGCGAACTGCTTCGCGGCGCCGCCCCAGATCCACGTCGTGAGGCCGTTGATCGCGATCAGCAGGCCGATCGTCAGGATCACGATCCCGAGCAGCGGGCTCCCCTGTAGCGGCCGGATCAGGACCTGCTGGATCGCGACGCCGCCTGCGAACGACAGGACCAGCGTGACCGCGAACGCCGGCCAGAACGACCAGCCGTGATCGAGCAGAGTCCAGCACACGAACGCGGACAACGTCGCCATCTCGCCCTGCGCGAAGTTGATCACACCCGTCGAGCGGTGGATGATCACGATCGCGAGCGCGAGCGAGCCGTAGATCCCGCCGCTCGCGAGCCCGCTGACGACCTGTTGCAGGAAGTTCGTCACGCTGAACTCCGAACCTGGTTCGGCGGAGCCGAACCAGGTTCGTGCCTCCAGCCGCCGCCGTCAGAGGCCACGGTCGCAGACACGAACCTGGTTTCGCCTGCGGCGAGAACCAGGTTCGCTCCACACCTAGTAGCCAAGGTACGACCTCCGCACCGACTCGTTCGCGCGCAGGTCGGCCGCGTCGCCGCCGAGCACCACCCGCCCCGTCTCGAGCACGAACGCGTGCTTCGCCGCTTCGAGCGCAAGCGTGGCGTTCTGCTCGACGACGACGATCGTCGTGCCGCTCTCGTTCATCCGCCGCAGCGTCTCGAAGATCTCCCGCACGACGAGCGGCGCGAGGCCGAGCGACGGCTCGTCGAGCAGCAGCAGCCGCGGCTTCGCCATCATCGCCCGGCCGAGCGCGAGCATCTGCTGCTCGCCGCCCGAGAGGGTGCCCGCCTGCTGGTCGCGCCGCTCGTAGAGCAGCGGGAAGAACTCGAACACGTGCGCGAGGTCGCGCGGCGAGGTGCCGCGCTGCGTCCAGGCGCCGAGGCGCAGGTTGTCGAGCACCGACAGGGCAGCGAACGTGCCGCGTCC
>JADGPE010000099.1 GCA_017882605.1 Thermoleophilia bacterium
CGCCTCATCGACATCCTCAGCCCGACACCGAAGACGATCGACCAGCTGATGCGGCTCGATCTCCCGGCGGGCGTCGACATCGAGATCAAGCTATGAGAACAGGAATCTCTTCCGCTACGTGTCTGACACCCTCAGTGTCAGACACGAAGGTCGTGACGCATGGCTAAGGGCATTCTCGGACGCAAATTGGGAATGACCCAGATCTTCGACCCGGAGACCGGGGGAGTCACCCCTGTCACCGTGATCGAGGCCGGGCCGTGTCCCGTCGTGCAGGTGAAGTTCGCGGGCGAGGACGGCTACGACGCCGTGCAGCTCGCGTTCGACGCGGTCGCCGACCGCAAGCTCTCGAAGGGCGAGCTCGGCCACCTCGCGAAGTTCAAGGTGGGCGCGCACCGCAAGCTGGTCGAGTTCCGCGGCGGCATCGACGGCGCCGTCGAAGGCGAGGCCGTCACCGTCGAGATCTTCGAGCCGGGTGACAAGGTCAAGGTCGCCGGCATCGGCATCGGCAAGGGCTTCCAGGGCACGATCAAGCGTCACAACTTCAGCTCAGGCCCTCGCTCGCACGGTTCGCACAACATCCGTAAGCCGGGATCGATCGGCGCATCGGCGACGCCGTCACGCGTCTTCAAGGGGATCAAGATGGCCGGCCGCATGGGTGGCAAGCGCGTCACGCAGCTCGGTTTGACCGTGCACGACGTGGACGTCGAACGGAACCTGCTGCTCGTGAAGGGCGCGGTTCCCGGTCCGAAGAACGGCATCGTGGAGGTGCGCGGCTAATGGCAACGCCGAAGGCTCCGCTGCTCGACGCAGCCGGCAAGAAGTCGAAGGACATCTCCCTCGAGGAGGCGGTGTTCGCCGTCGAGGTCAAGCCGCACCTCGTGCACGAAGCCGTGCGCGCGGAGCTGAACGCACGTCGCGCGGGCACCGTGGCGACGAAGAGCCGCGGGCTCGTCTCGGGCGGCCGCGCGAAGCCGTGGCGCCAGAAGGGAACCGGCCGCGCGCGTCAGGGCACGATCCGCGCACCGCAGTTCACCGGCGGTGGCCACACCTTCGCGAAGGTGCCGCGTCAGTTCATCCAGAAGGTGAACAAGAAGACGGCGAAAGCCGCCCTGCGGTCGGCTTTGGCCAGTCATGCGAGTGAGGGCTCGATTGCGGTCGTCTCGGCCGATGCGTTCGCCACGCCGTCGACCAAACTGGCCAGAGGCCTCGTAGAGGGCTCTGGGCTCCAGTTGCCGCTCGTGGTGGTCGCACTTCACGAAGAGGACGCATTGAGAAGGAGCTTCCGCAACCTCCAACGGGTCGCGATCATGGGCCCGAGCGAGCTCGAGGTCGGCGCACTCGTCTGGGCGCGCTCGCTGCTCGTGACCGAGGCTGCGCTTCCGCTCGTTCAGGGGAGGGCGCAGTAATGCATGCCTCCCAGGTGATCCTCGCACCGATCCTCAGCGAGAAGTCGTACGCAGGAACGACGCGGGGCAGCTACACGTTCAAGGTGCACTCGCACGCGCACAAGACGCAGATCCGCCAGGCCGTCGAGGAGCTCTTCGGCGTCAAGGTCGAGCGCGTCAACGTGATCAAGGTTCAGGCGAAGCCGAAGCGGCGCGGCGTCTTCAAGGGCACGCGGCCGGCCTGGAAGAAGGCCGTCGTGCAGCTGCGCGCCGGTGACAAGATCGAGATCTTCGAAGGAGCGCAGTTGTAATGCCAGTCCGCCGATTCAAGCCGACGAGCCCCGGTCGTCGCCACATGTCGGTCTCGGACTTCGCGGAGGTCACGAAGTCGAAGCCCGAGAAGGCGCTCACCGAGAAGCTCACGAAGAAGGGCGGCCGCAACAACACGGGCCGCATCACGACGCGCCACCAGGGCGGCGGTCACAAGCGCCGCTACCGGATCATCGACTTCAAGCGCACGAAGGACGGCGTGCCGGCGAAGGTGGCCGCGATCGAGTACGACCCGAACCGCTCGGCGCGGATCGCGCTGTTGCACTACGCCGACGGCGCCAAGTCGTACATCCTCGCGCCGGCGGGTGTGCGTGTCGGCTCGTACGTGCAGTCCGGCCGCGACGCCGACATCAAACCGGGCAATGCGCTTCCGCTCGAGAACATCCCGACGGGCACCCTCGTCCACAACGTCGAGCTCCAGCCGGCCAAGGGCGGCCAGATGGCGCGCTCTGCAGGCTCCGGGGTGCAGCTCGTCGCGAAGGACGGCGGCTATGCGACGTTGCGTCTTCCCTCGGGCGAGATGCGCCGCGTGCTGCTCACCTGTCGCGCGACCGTCGGCCAGGTTGGCAACGTCGAGCACCAGAACGTGACGATCGGCAAGGCCGGCCGCAGCCGCTGGCTCGGCAAGCGCCCGTCGGTTCGCGGCTCTGCGATGAACCCGGTCGACCATCCACACGGTGGTGGAGAAGGCAAGAGCAAGGGCGGCCGTCACCCGGTCACCCCGTGGGGCGTCCCGACGCTCGGCAAGCGCACCCGCTCGAAGCACAAGGCATCCGACAAGTTGATCGTTCGCGGCCGTCGCCGCGGGAAGGACAAGCGCTAATGAGTCGCAGTTCGAAGAAGGGGCCTTTCGTCGAGGAGCGGCTGTTCGCGCGCATCCAGAAGATGAACGACTCGGGCTCCAAGAACATGATCCGCACCTGGTCGCGAACGTCGACGGTGTTCCCCGACATGGTCGGTCATACGATCGCGGTCCACGACGGCCGCAAGCACGTGCCGGTGTTCATCTCGGAGCAGATGGTCGGGCACAAGCTCGGCGAGTTCGCTCCGACGCGTCACTTCCGTGGTCACGCGGGCGACCAGAAGACGCAGGTGAAGAAGCGCTGATGGCTGCTGTCGAGGCAACCCGCACCGTGCAGGCGACCGCGAAGTTCGTCCGCATCTCCCCGCGCAAGGCGCGGCTCGTGACGGACAACATCCGTGGGCGCAGCGTGCCCGAGGCGCGCACGATTCTCGCGTTCACCGAGCGCGCGGCGGCGATCGAGGTCGAGAAGGTGCTGAGCTCGGCCGTCGCGAACGCCGAGTCGAACCCGAAATTGCTCTGGCGCGGCGACGAGCTCGTCGTCGCATCCGTCTTCGTCGACGAAGGCCCGACGCTGAAGCGCTGGCGCGCACGCGCGCGCGGCCGCGTCGCCCGGATTCGCAAGCGGACGTGTCACATCACAATCCAGGTCGCGCAGGGCGCTGCCGCGACGGCTCCGGCCGTCGCCGAGAAGCAGAAGCCCAAGCGGACGCCGCGTAGGAAGAAGACCGAGGGGACGGGTAGCTAATGGGACAGAAGGTTCATCCCGGCGGTCTGCGTGTCGGCGTCATCCACGACTGGAAGTCGAACTGGATGGTCGGCAAGAAGGAGTTCGCAGGCGCGCTGATCGAGGACATCAAGATCCGCGAGCACATCCTCAAGAAGCTGTCGCACGCGGGGCTGTCGGACATCCTGATCCGCAAGGACAAGCAGCGGATCACGATCGACATCTACACCGCGCGGCCCGGCATCGTCATCGGCAAGTCCGGTGTCGAGGTCGACGCCCTGCGCAAAGAAGTGCACGCGATGACGCAGAAGAACGTCCACATCAACATCAACGAGATCAAGCGCCCCGAGCTCGACGCGAAGCTCGTCGCGCAGTCGATCGCGGAACAGCTTCAGAACCGCGTCTCGTTCCGGCGCGCCATGAAGCGCTCGCTCGCATCGGCGATCCGGTCGGGCGCCGCCGGCGTGAAGGTGCAGTGCTCGGGTCGCCTCGGCGGCTCGGAGATGAGCCGGTCGGAGCAGTACTCCGAGGGCCGCGTGCCGCTGCACACGATCCGCGCCGACATCGACTACGGCTTCGTCGAGGCGAAGACCCCGACCGGCCGCATCGGC
>JADGPE010000063.1 GCA_017882605.1 Thermoleophilia bacterium
GAGGACTTCGACGATCAGGCGATCGCCAAGCGGCTGTAGATTCATCTGGAAAACCTCCGACCTTGTAACAGGCTTGTGCTTACGGCTGGCACTCTAGCGCTTCGAGTGCCAGAGGTGCAAGATTGACCGTTGTGCGGCGTGAATTCTCGGCCGGAGGTGTGCTCGTGCGGCGGCTCGGTGGCCGTTGGGTCGTCGCGGCGATCCGGCCGCGGCGGCACGGCCCGGAGATCTGGGCCTTGCCGAAGGGTCACATCGATCCGGGTGAGCGAGGCGAGGAGACGGCCCTGCGGGAGGTGGCCGAGGAGACCGGCGCCCACGGCCGGTCGCTCGGGAAGCTCGGGGACGTGCGCTACGTCTACACCTGGGAGGGCGAGCGGATCTTCAAGGTCGTCTCGTTCTTCCTCGTCCGCTACGAGGGCGGGCGGCTCGGCGACGTGCCGGAGGCGTTCCGCCACGAGGTGGCCGACGTGCGCTGGCTCCCCCTCGAGGCCGCGCCCCGGCTGCTCGCCTACGGCGGCGAGCGGGAAATGGCCCGCAAGGCCCTGACCCGGCTGGGGGAGAACGACGTATGATCGGCGGCCGGTGCCGTCCTACGCGCTCAACTTCTACTCGCCGATCGTCGAAGCGCAGCTCAAGTCGCACCGCAAGACCGCGACGATCCGGCTCGGCGACAAGTCCCGCAAATACCAGAAGGGGATGATCGTCTCGGTGCTCTCTGGCGCGCGCTACAGCCCGCGGCAGCACGTCTTCGACGCGGTGATCGACAAGGTCGAAGTGAAGACGATCGGGGAGCTCTCACCGAACGAGATCGAGCACGACAACCCCGAGATCCGGCACGCGGACGAGCTCTGCCGCTTCCTCGGGCAGCTCTACAACCGGGACGTGACCGAGGCCGACACGGTGACGCTGATCCGCTTCTCGGCGATCAAGCCGAGCTACGGCTTCTAGCCGGAGATCGGGATCCAGCTCGGCGGCTGGGCCCAGACGTACGCCGTCGACCGCGGCTGCCACGCCGCGACCGGGACGACCCCGACCCACGCAGGCGGCTGCGGCCAGACGTACGACGTCGTCTGGATCGCGTTCGGCACGAATGCCTGGCGGCCCGCCGTCGCCGAAGCCGCAAGGGCCAGCGCGCCGAGCAGCGCTGCGGCGGCCACCAGGAGGGCGGTGCGAAGTGCACACATGGCTCTATCCTTTCGTCCCGCTCAGCGTCTCGCAGCGGCCCGGCTCGCGCATCGGTGCGCGCCACGATGGACGAAAGCCGTAGGAGCTAGCGCGCCTTGCGGATCCGCATGCCGAGGAGCTCAGGCGCGCGCAGCGGCGCGCCGCACTCCTCGCAGTCGACCGCGAAGGTCGACGAGAACGGAGCGTCGCAGGCCGGGCAGCGGCGAAGCATCTTGCCGCCGCAGGCGCACGTCTCGGGGACGCCCGCCTCATCGTCGATGAACCAGCGCCTGGCGGCGCCGCAGTCCAGGCAGAACGCCGTCCAGTGGCCGAGCACGTTGCGGCGCTCCTCCCGGAGCCAGTCCGAAGCCTTGCCCACCCTGCCACACTACAGGCGTCGTTACGATTCGCCCCGGCCGTTCCACGTCTCCGACCCATCGAGGAGTGCAGTGTCGATTGCGCGCGTAGCCGAGCCCAGCGGCTCGCTTCAGGAGGTGAAGGAGTGGGGCCTCGACCGTGAGGACCTGCTCCAGATCTATCGCAACATGCTGATCACCCGCGGCGTCGAGGAACGCGGGCACATCCTCTACCGCCAGGGGAAGATTCCCGGCTCGTTCTACACAGGCCGCGGCAACGAGGCCTCGTCGGTGGGCGTCGCGATGGCGATGGGAACCGACGACGTCGGCACACCGCTGCACCGCGACATGGGCGTGCACATCACGCGCGGCGTCGAGCCGTGGCGCATCCTCGCGCAGTACATGGGCCGCGCCGACGGGCCCACGCACGGCAAGGACGGCAACGTGCACATGGCCGACATGAACCTCGGCCTGGTCGCAATGGTCAGCCACCTGCCCGCGATGCTGCCGGTCGCGGTCGGCTGCGCGCTCGCCTTCCGCATCCGCGAGGAACGGCGCGTCGCGGTCGCCTGGTCGGGCGAGGGCGCGATGGCGCGCGGCGACGCACACGAGGGGATGAACTTCGCAGGCGTCCGCCAGCTGCCGGTCGTCTTCATCTGCGACAACAACCAGTGGGCGTACTCGACGCCGACGCATCTCGAGTACGCGGTCGAGCATCTCGCCGACCGCGCTGCGGCGTACGGCTTCGAAGGCGTCGTCGTCGACGGCACCGACGTGCTCGCGGTGTACCGCGAGGCGAAGCGGGCGATCGAGAAGGCGCGAGAGGGCGGCGGGCCGACCCTGATCGAGAACCAGACGCTTCGCATGGAGGGCCACGCGGTGCACGACGATGCGTTCTACGTTCCGAAGGAACTGTTCGAGCGCTGGGCGGAGCGCGACCCGATCGAGCGCTATCGCACCTGGCTCCTCGACAACGCAGACCTGACCGACGAGGAGGAGGACGAGATCACCGGCTACGTGAAGAAGTTGCTGAACGACTCCCTGCAGCGCGCGGACGAGTCGCCGCAGCCGGACCCCTCGACGCTCCTCGACGGCGTGTACGCAACGCCGGAGGACCTCGACACCCCTCACCACAAGTAGATGTCGGAGAAGACGTATCTGCAAGCGATCAGCGACGGTCTCCGTGAGGAGATGCGCCGCGACAAACGCGTCTTCGTGCTCGGCGAGGACGTCGGCGTCTACGGCGGCGCGTTCAAGGTCACCCTCGGCTTCCAGGAGGAGTTCGGGCCGTGGCGCGTCCTCGACATGCCGCTCTCGGAGACCGCGATCATGGGCGGTGCGACGGGCGCGGCGATGATGGGCCTGCGACCGGTGGCCGAGATGCAGTTCGCCGACTTCGTCTCGTGCGCGTGGGATCACCTCGTCACCGTCGCCGCGAAGCAGCGCTGGCGCGCCGGCACGCCGGTGCCGATCGTGCTCCGGCTGCCGTCGGGCGGCGGCTTCTCGGGCGGCCCGTTCCACTCGCAGAACCCGGAGTCGTCGTTCGCGCATATTCCCGGGCTGAAGTGCGTATGCCCGGCGACGCCGGAGGACGCCAAGGGCCTGATCACCGCCGCAATCGAGGATCCGAACCCGGTGCTCTTCTTCGAGCACAAGCATCTGTATCGCCGCATCAAAGGTGAGGTGCCGGACGAGCGCTATGTGACGCCGATCGGCAAGGCGCGCATCCACGCCGAGGGCGAAGACGTCACCGTGATCACATGGGGCGCGATGGTCTACACCGCCGAGGAAGCTGCGAAGGCCGTCGATGCCTCGGTGGAGATCGTCGACCTGCGCACGATCATGCCGTGGGACAAGCAGGCCGTGCTCGACTCCGCCCGCAAGACCTCGAAAGTCCTCGTGCTGCACGAGGACACGCGCACCGGCGGCTTCGGCGGCGAGATCGCAGCGACGATCGCGGAAGAGGCGTTCGAGGATCTCGACGCGCCGGTGAGACGGCTCGCAGCGCCCGACTGTCCCGTTCCCTTCTCGCCCGTGCTCGAGAAGGCGTACATCCCGCAGGTCGACGACGTCGTCCGCGCACTCAAGGAGTTGATCGAGTACTGATGGCTACTGGAACCGCAGTCGAGGTCGTCATGCCGCAGATGGGCGTCTCCGTCTCCGAAGGCACGATCACGAAGTGGAGCAAGCAGGTCGGGGATCAAGTGGAGGCGGACGAGACGCTGCTCGAGATCTCGACCGACAAGGTCGACACCGAGGTGCCGTCGCCCGCGTCCGGTGTCGTCAGCGAGATCCTCGTCCAGGAAGGCCAGACCGTCGAGGTCGGCACGGTGCTCGCACGCATCGGCGGCGAGGCAGGCGCCGCCGCACCGGCCGCCGAGCCGGCGCCGGCGCCCGCGCCCGAGCCGGCGACGCAGGAAGCAGCGGATGAATCCGAAGCGGCGGCCGCCGAGGTTGCCGAGCCGCCAGCGCAACCGGCAGAGCCGGTTGTGCCCTCGGAGAACGGCAAGTCGTTCGTCTCGCCGGTCGTCGCACGCATCGCCTCGGAGCACGGGATCGACCCGTCCCAGGTGCCGGGCACCGGCGCCGGCGGGCGCGTGACCAAGAAGGACATCCAGGCCTTCATCGAGGCCGGCCCGCCGGCCTCGATGAAGGCTAGTGAGAACGTCGCGGCGGCGGCACCGCCCGCCGCGCCTCAACCGACACTCGCAAGCACTCCTAGCCAGGAGCCGCAGGCTCCTGGCGAAGGCGAGACGCTCGAACCGATGTCCGCAATGAGGCGCGGGATCGCAGATCACATGCGGCGCTCGCTCGACACGTCGGCCCACGTCACGTCGGCGATCGAGGTCGACATGTCGAAGGTGGTCGCGATCCGCGCGAAGCTGAAGAAGGAATACGAATCCGCCTACGGCGTGAACCCGACGTACCTCGCGTTCATCGCCCGCGCGACCGTCGAGACCCTCCGCGACTACCCCTGGGTGAACGGCGAGCTCCGCGGTGACCAGATCGTGACCAAGAACTTCGTCAACCTCGGCTTCGCCGTCGAGCTGGCCGACGGAAAGGGCCTGATCGTCCCCGTCGTCAGGAACGCCGAGACGCTCAACCTGCTCGGCATGGCAAAGGCGATCGTGGACATCGCGAAGCGCGCGCGCGACAAGCAGCTGACGCCCGACGACGTGTCCGGCGGCTCGTTCACGATCACGAACCCCGGCGGCTACGGCACGTTCCACGGCACGCCGGTGATCAGCCAGCCGCAGGCCGGGATCCTCGGCACCTACGCAATCGTGAAGCGGCCGTGGGTGATCACCGACGAGAACGGCGCCGACGCGATCGCCATCCGCTCGATCATGAACCTGACGCTCACGTACGACCATCGCCTGGTCGACGGCGCCCTCGCCGGCCGCTTCCTGCGCGACCTGCGCCAGCGTCTGCAGACCTGGGGCGAGAGCGATTACTAGACCGGCGCACCTCGTCAACCTCGGCACCGTCGACTACCGCGAGGCGCTCGAGTTGCAGCGGACGACGGCAGCCGGCGTCGCCGACGGCTCGCTGCCCGACACGGTGCTCTTCCTCGAGCACCCGCCCACGATCACGCTCGGCCGCCGCACCGAGAAGGGAGAGGTGCACGTTCCCGAAGGTGCGAACGTCGAGGTCGTCGAAGTCGACCGCGGCGGGAAGTCCACCTACCACGCGCCCGGGCAGCTCGTCTGTTACCCGATCTTCGACCTGACGCAGCACGGGCAGGACGTGAAGCGGTACTGCCGCGACCTCGAGGAGGCGCTTGTCCGAACGCTTGCAGCGTTCGGGCTAGAAAGCACGCGGATCGAAGGCTTGACCGGTGTGTGGCTCTCCTCGCCGCCGCGAAAGATCGCGTCGATCGGCATTCACCTCACGAAGTGGATCTCGACGCACGGCTATGCGCTCAACGTCGACCTCGACCCTGCGCCGTTCACGGAGTGGATCACCGCGTGTGGCCTGGACGGGTACGCATTCACGTCGATGGCGCGCGAGCTCGGCCGGCCGCTGAGCGTGGACGACGTGCGTCCCGCCGCCGCGCAGGCGCTCGCAGACGTCTTCGAGCTCGCGTTCGCCGACGTCCCGGCGCTCGCCGCGACCGCCTGATCTCCCTTTCCGACCTGCCGTTCCGAGCCACGACCGGTGTCAGACACCGTGTCGAACCGTCCACAGTTAGGGCTCGACGGGCCGTGACCACTTCGGCCGGGGGCGCGGCTCGCGCGTCAGCCGCTCCAGCCGGTCGAGCAGCCCGTCGGCGTCGTCCGCAACCGCGATCGCGGCCAGATCGGCCTCGCGGACGAAGCCCTCTGCGCTCGCGTGACGCGCGAGCCTGATCAGCGGCAGCCAGTAGTCCTCGACGTCCAGCAGCCCGACCGGCTTCCGGTGCAGCCCGAGCTGCGACCAGGTCAGCTGCTCCACGAGCTCGTCGAGCGTCCCGAACCCGCCGGGCAGGGCGGCGAACCCATCCGCCAGCTCAGCCATCAGCGCCTTCCGCTCATGCAGCGAGCCGACCACGCGGAGCTCCGTGAGGCCGCCGTGGGCGAGCTCGCGCTCGACCAGTTCCTGAGGGATCACGCCGATCACCTCGCCGCCGGAGGACAGCGCGCCGTCGGCGACCGCGCCCATCAGGCCGACCCGGCCGCCACCGTAGACCACCGCGAGCCCGCGGGCCGCCGCCGCCGCGCCGAAGGCGCGCGCCGCTTCGGCATAGGCGGGCAACCGCCCGCTCGAGGCGCCGCAGAACACGCAGACCCGCTGCACACCGCTAGATTGCCCGAAGATGCAGGGCTCGCTCCCCGTTGCCGATCGCCCGCGCCGCCCCGAGTGGATGAAGGTTCGCGCGCCGTCGCAGAACGGCAGCTACTTCGACGTGAGGAAGCTGATCCACGGGGCGCAGCTGAACACGATCTGCGAAGAGGCGCGCTGCCCGAACATCGCGGAGTGCTGGGGCCGCGGGACGGCGACCTTCCAGATCCTCGGCGAGACCTGCACCCGCGCCTGCCGCTACTGCTACGTCAACTCCGGCAAGCCGAGCGAGCCCGTCGACCCGCTCGAGCCGCTCCGGCTCGCCCAGACGGCGAAGCAGATGGGCCTCAAGCACGTCGTCGTCACGTCGGTCGACCGCGACGACGTCGAGGACAAGGGCGCGGGCCACTACGCGGCGACGATCCGCGCCCTGAAGGCGAAGGTACCCGACGCTTCGGTCGAGGTCCTGACACCCGACTTCCTCGGTGTCGAGGAGTCGGCACTGCAGACGGTCCTCGCCGCGCGGCCCGACGTCTTCAACCACAACATCGAGACCGTCCGCCGTCTGCACCGCAAGATGCGCGGCGGCAAGGCGAGCTACGACGGCGCACTGTGGCTGCTGCAGCGGGCGAAGGAGATCGCCGACTACCCCGTGTTGACGAAGAGCGGCATCATCGTCGGTCTCGGCGAATCGAACGACGAGGTCGTCGAGACGCTGCGCGACCTGCGCGCGCACGGCGTCGACGTCGTGACGATCGGCCAGTACCTCCAGCCGAGCGCAAAGCACGCCACGATCGACCGCTGGGTGCACCCCGACGAGTTCACATGGTTCCGCGAACAGGGCGAGGCGCTCGGATTCGGCTCGGTCTTCTCCGGGCCCCTCGTCCGCTCGAGCTACCGCGCCGACGAACAGCGCCATGCAGCCGAGACCGGCCGCGGCGCGGTCGCCTACTAGCGAATCATGGCGGCGGGCTAGCCGCGGGGATTGGCCATCTTGCGGTAGTCGAGCGCCTCGTCCAGCACGTCGTCCGGGACACCCTCCTCCCGCGCGACCTCGCGCAGCGAGCGGCCCGAGGCGGCGGCCTTCTTGACGATCTCGCTCGCCTTGTCATAGCCGATGTGCGGGTTCAACGCCGCCGCGGCCGACAGGGTCAGCTCGGCGTAGCTCTCGCACTGCGCGCGGTTCGCCTCGATCCCGGCGACGCATTTCTCGTCGAGGAGCCGGCTCGCAGAGGCGAGCAGCTTGACCGACTGGAGCAGGTTGCGCGCCAGCAGCGGCACGAACACGTTCAGCTCGAAGTGGCCCTGCATGCCGCCGATCGTGATCGCAGCATCGTTGCCGATCACCTGCGCGGCGACCTGGGTCACGACCTCGGGGATCACGGGGTTGACCTTGCCCGGCATGATCGAGGAGCCCTTCTGGAGCTCGGGCAGGAAGATCTCCGCGAGACCGGCACGGGGACCAGAGCCGAGGAAACGCAGGTCGTTGGCGATCTTCGTCAGGCTCACCGCGAGCGTCTTGAGCGCGCCGGAGGCCTCGACCAGCCCATCGCGGGCGGCCTGGCTCTCGAACGGGTCCGCAGGAGCGGAGATCGCGAGGCCCGTGTCGTGCGCCAGCTTGGCGCGCACACGGGCGGCGAACTCCGGATGGGTGTTCAGGCCTGTGCCGACGGCGGTCCCGCCGAGCGGGATCTTGCCGAGCCGCTCGAGCGTCGCCTCGACGCGCGCCTTGCCCTCGCGAACTTGCGCGGCGTAGCCGCCGAACTCCTGGCCGAGGGTCACGGGCACGGCGTCCATCCAGTGCGTCCGGCCCGACTTCACGACGTCGGCGAACTCGGTCGCCTTCTTCCCGAGCGCCGACTCGAGCTGGTCGAGCGCCGGCAGGAGGTCATGCACGATCTCGTCGAGCGCAGCGAGGTGCACCGCGGAGGGGAAGACGTCGTTCGAGCTCTGGCCCATGTTGACGTCGTCGTTCGCGTGCACGCCCTCGCCCGCGAGGGCGGCGATCACCTCGTTCGCGTTCATGTTCGACGACGTGCCCGAGCCGGTTTGGAAGACGTCGATCGGGAACTGGTCGTCGAGCTCGCCGTTCGCGACGCGGTCAGCGGCGGCGGCGATCCGGTGCGCCTTCCCCTCGTCGAGGAGACCGAGCTCGCCGTTGACGAGTGCGGCCGCGGACTTGATCCGGCCGAGCCAACGCGCCACCGGGGTGGGGATGGGCTCGCCGGAGACGGGGAAGTTGGCGATCGCCTTGCGGGTCTCGCCGCCCCACAACTCTGAGGTGGAGGCCGTGTCGGTCACGGCAGGGAGGTTAGCTCGCGAAGGGGGTTCTACGGTCAGTAGGAAGCCGCTTATGTGCTCCGGTCTCCAGGAGCTTCTCCCAGGCCGTCAGCTTCACGCGCGGGCGGCCGAGCGGCTCGCCGGCGGCCCGTTCGGCAGCGTCGATCGCCTGCCAGCCGGCGTAGTCGACGTACCTCGC
Source organism: Thermoleophilia bacterium (assembly GCA_017882605.1). Lineage (GTDB taxonomy): Bacteria > Actinomycetota > Thermoleophilia > Gaiellales > Gaiellaceae > PALSA-600. The sequence continues at coordinate 8,761 of JADGPE010000063.1, forward strand.
GCCCTTCGCGTCCAGCAGGTCTTCGAGAGACGGACCGTCGTGTGCCCGGACGAGCCGGCCGCCCCGCGCGTCCTCCAGCAGCAGCTCGACGGTTTCCGTCGCGTCCTTCTTGTTCGTGCCGATCACACCGCTCGGGCCGCGCTTGATCCAGCCGGCGACGTAGGTGCGCTCCGCCCCGGCCGCACGGCCGCGCTCGTTCGGGATCGTGCCGCTCCGCTCGTCGAAGGGCACTCCGGGGAGGGGCACCCCCTTGTAGCCGACGCTCCGCAGGACGAGACCCGCAGGGATCACCTCGAGCTCGCCGGTCGGCCGCGCGACGATGCGGTCGCCCTCCTCGACGAGCTCGTTGCGCACGACTTCGACTGCCTCCACGCGGTCGCCGCCGAGGATCGCCACCGGCGAGACGAGGAAGCGCAGGGCGATCCGCCGCGGCTTGCCGGCGGGCGGGCGGGCGGCGAACTCCTCCAGCAGCTCGTAGTTCCTTCGTGCGCGCTCTCGATCCAGATCGAGCGCGCGCCGGCTCGCCGCGTCGAGCGCCAGGTCGCGTGGTTCGACGATCACATCGGCGCCCGCGAGTTCGCCGAGCTCCTTCAGCTCCGGGGGCGTGAATGCCGCCTGCACCGGCCCGCGCCGGCCGAGCATGACGATCTCCTTCACCCCTGCCCCGCAGATCGCCGCGATCGCTTCGTCTGTTGTGTCTGTCGGCGCGAGCTCCTCTGCCGTGAGGGCGAGCATTCGGGCACAGTCGATCGCGACATTCCCGTTGCCGACCACCACCGCTCGCTCGTGCGAGAGGTCGAACTTGCAGTGCTGAAAATCGGGGTGGCCGTTGTACCAGGCGACGAACTCGGTGGCCGCCCACGATCCCGGCAGGTCCTCGCCGGGTATGCCGAGCCGCCGGTCGGTCTGGGCCCCGACGGTGTAGACGATCGCGTCGTACACGCGCAGCAGCTCCTCGTGGCCGACGGTCGAGCCGACCTCAACGTTGCCGAAGAACCGGAACCCCGGTCGCGCTGCGGTCTTCTCGAATGCGCGCGAGACGGCCTTGATGTTCTCGTGGTCGGGGGCGACGCCGAGGCGAACGAGGCCCCAGGGGGTCGGGAGACGGTCGAGCAGGTCGACCTCGACCCGCGGCTCCTCGCTCTTCAGCAGCGCGTCGGCGGCGTAGGACCCGGCCGGGCCGGAACCGACGACGGCAACACGAAGCGCGTCCACCCGCCGAGGCTAACCGAGTTGGCCGACGAGCACGACGTAGCCGTCGGGATCGGCGATCCTGAGCTCCCCGGCCGGCATGTAGAACGGATGCGTGATCGTGCCGGCCTCGAGCTCGTCGCGAAGCGCAACGACGTCGGGCGTCCAGCAGTAGAAGAGCACCGCCTGCGCGCCGGGATCGACCGGCCCGCCGGCGAGCGCGAGCATCAGGCCGGCAGCGGGCTCCGCCGGGCTCGTGAGGAACGCCCACACCAGGCGGCCGTCGACCTCGTGCGTGTCCCGCACCTCGAGCCCGAGCCGTGCGTAGAAGTCGATCGAGCGCTGGACGTCCGCGACGTGCGCGTACGGCCAGAAGCCGGTCAGCGCCATGCGGCGTTCGTCAGTGGGCGTGGCCGCAGCCGGAGCCGCAGCCTGCTTCGCCGGCGGGCGGCTCTTCGCCCTCCGCGACCTGGAAGCTGTGGCCGCAGCCGCAGGCGCTCGCGACGTTCGGGTTCTCGATCTTGAACCCCGACTCCTGGAGGCCCTCCAGGAAGTCGATTGTCGAGCCCTGCAGATACGGCGCGCTGAACGGGTCGACGACCACCTTCACGCCGTGAAACTCGAGCTCGTGGTCGCCCGCCTGGGCGCCGCGGTCGAACCCGAGCGCGTACTCGAAGCCGCTGCAGCCGCCGCCCTGGATCGCGATCCGGAGCACCTCGGCCTCGCCGGCCGGCTCCGCGGCCATCAGGCCCTGGACCTTCGTCGCCGCGCGCTCCGTGAGCGTCACGACGGTGGTCTCGGAGTGTTCGATCGTCGCCATGGCGCACAGTGTACCCGGAGGCTCTGCGGTAGGCCCTGCGGCGGGAACTTCGTGACACGTGCAACGCCGATGGGTACACGCCTCGCAGTGCCGTTCGTGCTGCTAGCGTCGCGCCGGACGACGTCCTTTTCAGGAGGCAGCAGGCTTGTTCAACGACTGGTTGCCGTTTGCGATCTACGGGCTCTTCGCCCTGATGATCCCGGCAACGATGAT
>JADGPE010000100.1 GCA_017882605.1 Thermoleophilia bacterium
CCCGAGCACTGCACCTTCACGCCGGCCGCGCCCGAGCGGATCGCCGAAGCGAGCGAGCGCTTCATCGCGCGGCGGAACGACACGCGGTTCTGCAGCTGCTCCGCGATCGACTGCGCGACGAGCTTCGCGTCCAACTCGGGGCGCTTGATCTCGTTGATGTTGATGTGCACGTTCTTCTGCGTCATCGCGTGCACTTCTTTGCGCAGCGCGTCGACCTCGACACCGGACTTGCCGATGACGATGCCGGGGCGCGCGGTATAGATGTCGATCGTGATCCGCTGCTTGTCCTTGCGGATCAGGATGTCCGACAGGCCCGCGTGCGACAGCTTCTTGAGGATGTGCTCGCGGATCTTGATGTCCTCGATGAGCGCGCCTGCGAATTCCTTCTTGCCGACCATCCAGTTCGACTTCCAGTCGTGGATGACGCCGACACGCAGACCGCCGGGATGAACCTTCTGTCCCATTAGCTAGTCGTCTCCTCGGTCTTCTTCTTACGCGGCGCCCGCTTGGGCTTCTCGGCGGCGGCTTCGGGAGCCGGCGCGGAAGCGACCTGCGCGACCTGGATGGTGATGTGGCACGTCCGCTTGTGGATGCGGGCGACGCGGCCGCGCGCGCGTGCGCGCCAGCGCTTCAGCGTCGGGCCCTCGTCGACGAAGACGGCCGCGACGACGAGGTTGTCGCCGTTCCAGTGCAGTTCCGGGTTCGACTCGGCGTTCGCGACAGCCGACCGCAGCACCTTCTCGACCTCGATGGCCGCCGCGCGCTCGGTGAACGCGAGGATGGTGCGCGCCTCGGGCACGCTGCGCCCGCGGATGTTGTCCGTCACGAGCCGCGCCTTGCGCGGCGAGATGCGGACGAACTTCGCGGTCGCCTGCACGGTGCGCTCTTCGGTCTCGACAGCAGCCATCAGCGCTTCTTCACCTGCGTCTTCTGGTCGCCGGCGTGGCCGCGGAAGTGACGTGTGGGAGCGAACTCGCCGAGCTTGTGCCCGACCATCTGCTCCGAGATGAACACCGGCACGTGCTTGCGCCCGTCGTGGACCGCGATCGTGTGACCGACCATGTCGGGGAACACCGTCGACGTCCGCGACCAGGTGCGGATCATGTTCTTGGAGCCCGAGTCGTTCATCTTCTGGATGCGCGCGAGCAGCCGCTCCTCGACGAAAGGCCCCTTCTTCGAAGATCTACTCATCAGCGCTTGTCCTTCCCGCGGCGACGGCCGCGAACGATCAACTTGTCGGATGCCTTGTGCTTCGAGCGGGTGCGCTTGCCGAGCGTCGGCACGCCCCACGGGGTGACCGGGTGGCGACCGCCCTTCGACTTGCCTTCGCCACCGCCGTGCGGGTGGTCGACCGGGTTCATGGCCGAGCCGCGGACGGACGGGCGCTTGCCGAGCCAGCGGCTGCGTCCGGCCTTGCCGATCGTCACGTTCTGATGCTCGACGTTGCCGACCTGGCCGACGGTCGCGCGGCAGGTGAGCAGCACGCGGCGCATCTCGCCCGAGGGGAGACGCAGCGTCGCGTAGCCGCCGTCCTTGGCGACGAGCTGCACGCCGGAGCCTGCGGAGCGCGCCATCTGGCCGCCCTTGGCCGGCTGAAGCTCGACGTTGTGGACGAGCGTGCCGGTTGGGATGTTCTCGAGCGGCAGCGCGTTGCCCGGCTTGATGTCGGCGTCCGCGCCCGACTGCACGTACGAGCCGACGCGCACGCCGGCGGGCGCCAGGATGTAGCTCTTGAAACCATCCGCGTAGTGCAGCAGCGCGATGCGCGCCGAGCGGTTCGGGTCGTACTCGATCGCAGCGACCTTCGCCGGCACGCCGTCCTTCGTGCGCTTGAAGTCGACGATCCGGTAGCGGCGCTTGTGACCGCCACCCTGATGGCGCGTCGTGATGCGGCCCGTGTTGTTGCGGCCGCCCTTCTTCGTGAGCTTCTCGGTGAGCGCCTTCTCGGGCTTCGACTTCGTGACTTCCGCGAAGTCGGAGACCGACATGTGGCGACGGCCCGGGCTCGTCGGCTTAAAGCGACGGACTGGCATTACAGCTGCGCTCCTTCGAAGATCTCGATCGTGTCGCCGGCGCGCAGCTGCACGACGGCCTTCTTCCAAGCGGGACGCGTGCCCTTGAAGACGCCGCGGCGCTTCGGCTTCGCCTGAACCTTGATCACGTTGACGCGCACGACCTTGACGCTGAAGAGCTCCTCAACGGCCTGGCGAATCTGCGTCTTGTGCGCGTTCGAATGAACCCTGAACGTGTAGCTCCCGCGCGTCGTGCCTGCGTACGACTTCTCGCTGAGGATCGGCGCGAGGATCACCTGTGAGGCGTGCATTACTGCGCCTTCCCCTGCACGAGCGGCAACGCGGCCTCGGTGACGAGCAGCGAGCGCGCCCACACGAGTGCGCTGACCTCGAGCTCGCTCGGACCGATGATCGCGACCTTCTGAAGGTTGCGGAAGCTCTTGCGGAGGTTCTCCTCCTCGTGCAGCGCGATCACGACCAAAGGCGTCTGCTTACCCCAGGTCTCGACGAGCGCGTTCGCCTGCTTGGTCGACGGCTCAGCGAACGTCGCCGCGTCCACGACCGCAAGCGTCCCCTCGCTCGCGTGACTAGCCAAAGCCGACCGCAGGGCGGTTTTGGCCGCCTTCTTGTTCACCTTCTGGATGAACTGGCGCGGCACCTTCGCGAAGGTGTGACCGCCGCCGGTGAACTGCGGCGCGCGGATTGTGCCCTGGCGTGCGCGGCCGGTGCCCTTCTGGCGAAACGGCTTCGCGCGACCGCCCGAGACGAGCCCGCGGCTCTTCGTCGCCACCGTGCCTGCGCGGCCCGCGTTCTGTTCCGCCCGCACGGCCTCGTGCACGAGATGCGGCTTGACCTCGGCCCCGAACACGACCTCGTCGAGCGTGACGGTTCCCGTCCCGCCCAGCTTGGGTGCCTTGACTGTCTTCTTGGGCGACTCCGTCGAGCCTACGTCGCGAGCCATTAGCCGCGCACCTCCACGATGCCGTTCTTGGGGCCGGGGACGGCGCCCTTGACGAGCAGCAGGTTCCGCTCGACATCGACGTCGTGCACCGTCAGGCCGAGTTGCGTCACGCGCTTGCCGCCCATGCGGCCGGCCATCTTGATGCCCTTCCGCACGCGCGACGGCGTGGCCGACGCGCCGATCGAGCCGGGCTTGCGGATGTTGTGCGAGCCGTGCGAGCGCGGGCCCGAGCTGAAGTTGTGGCGCTTGATCGTGCCCTGGAAGCCCTTGCCGATGCCGATGCCCGCGACCTTGACCTTGTCGCCGGGCTCGAAGATCGCAACCGTGACGGACTCGCCTTCGGTCGCACCGTCGATGCCACCGCGGAACTCGACGAGCTTGCGGTGCGCACCGACCTTGAACTTCGCGAGGTGGCCGAGCTGGCCCTTCGTGAGCTTGCGGTCGGCGACCGCGTCGAACGCGAGCTGGACCGCGTCGTAGCCGTCCTCGCCCTCGAACTTCACCTGCACGACGGGGCACGGCCCGGCCTCGATCACGGTGACAGAGGTGACTCCCCCGGTCTCCGGGTCGAAGATCTGGGTCATGCCGAGCTTTCTGCCGAGGATTCCCTTGGGCATCTCTACAGCTTGATCTCGATGTCGACGCCCGCCGGGAGATCGAGCCGCATCAGCTGGTCGATCGTCTTCGGTGTCGGGCTGAGGATGTCGATGAGGCGCTTGTGC
>JADGPE010000101.1 GCA_017882605.1 Thermoleophilia bacterium
CGCGATCAGCAGCGCCGGGTTGCACGACAGCGCCATTGCGATCATCACGCGTTGCCGCATGCCGCCCGAGAATTCATGCGGATAGTCATCGACGCGGCGCGAAGGGTTGGCGATCCCGACCTCTGCGAGCAGCTCGATCGTCCGCTTGCGCGAGGCCCGCCTCGACAGCTGTTCGTGTGCCCGCAACTGCTCCTCGATCTGCCAGCCGACTCTGTAGACGGGCGTGAGCGCCGTCATCGGGTCCTGGAAGATCATCGCGATCTCCCCGCCGCGGACGCCGCGCATCTCCCGCGGTGAGAGCTGCGCGAGATCCCTGCCGCGCAGCAAGACCTGGCCTTCGACGATCGCGTTCGGGTCCCGGATCAGCCGCATCACGGCCATCATCGAGACGGTCTTGCCGGAGCCGGACTCGCCGACGATCCCGACGACCTCGCCGACTCCGACCGAGAGCGAGAGGCCGTCGACCGCACGTACGACGCCGGTCTCCGTCCGGAACGACACGCGGAGGTCGCGGACTTCGAGCAGCGGCTCAGGCACGGCGCACCCGCGGGTCGAGCCACGCATAGAGGAGATCGACGACTGCATTCGCCGCGACGACGAAGAACGCGGCGTACATCACCGTCGCGAGGATCACGGGCAAGTCGAGGTTCTGCAGCGAGTCGTAGGTGAGCTTGCCGACGCCGTGCAGACCGAACACGACCTCCGTGAGCAGCGCACCGCCGCCGACGAGCGCTCCGAAGTCCAGCCCGAACAGCGAGACGAAGGCCACCAGCGACATTCGAAGCGCATGGCGCAGCAGCACTCGCCGCTCGCTCAGCCCCTTCGCACGGGCGGTGCGCACGTAGTCCTCCTCCTGCGCCTCGACGAGCGCCGACCGGAGCACGCGCGCGTAGATGCCGATGTAGAGGATCGAGAGCGTGACCCAGGGGAAGAAGAGCGACTTGAACCAGCCGAAGGGCGAGCGTGTGAACGGCACGTAGCCGAGCGGCGGCACCCAGGAGAAGAGGAACGTGTTGTGGAAGCGGCTCTGCGTGAGGAGATTGACGACTTCGCCGAGCCAGAACACGGGCATCGAGATGCCGATCAGCCCGATGATCATCACGGCCGTGTCGATCGGCTTTCCGCGGAACACTGCGGCGACCAGTCCCATGGCGATGCTCATGACGACCCAGATCACCGCTGCACCGAAAACGAGCGAGAGCGTCACCGGGGCGGCTTCGGTGACCTGCGGGATCACCTTTGCGCCGCGGTTGACGTACGACGTGAGGTCGCGCGTGATGAAGAGCTTCTCCATCATCAACGCGTAGCGAACGGGCAGCGGCTTATCGAGTCCGAAGTCCTTGCGCACTGCCCGCAGCGTCGCCTGATCGGCGTTCTTGCCCGCGATGCGCGCCGCCGGGTCGACACCGGGTGTCGCGAAGAAGATGAGGAACGACAGGACGCTGATCGAGAACAGCACGAAGATCATCGAGACGAGCCGGCGCACGACGAACCGCAACATCAGTCTCTCCTCCGCACCTTTGCCCGCGGATCGAGCGCGTCGCGGATTCCGTCGCCGAGCACGTTGAGCGCGAGCACGGTTAGCGCGATCGCGATTCCCGGCGCGATAGCGACCGCGGGACGGGTGTAGAGCAGATCCTGCCCATCGAGGATGATCGTCCCCCAGCTCGCATTCGGCTCCTGCACGCCGATCGAGAGGAACGAAAGCGCGGCCTCGGTCAGCATGTCGATCGCGAGCATCAGCGGGAAGAACACGATCACGGTCGTGACGACGTTCCGGAGGATGTCGCTCCAGATCAGTCGCCACGTTGATGCGCCGAGACCGATGGCCGCCTCGACGAACTCGCGCTGCCGCAGCGACAGCACCTCGCCGCGGATGGGACGCGCAACGTACGGGATATAGACGAGTCCGATGATCGCGATCGGCAGCAGCAGGCTCCCCGACTCGAGCCTGAACGGCCCGAAAGAGACCCCGCGAGCGATGAGCACGGTGGAGAGACTGATCGCAAGCAGGTAGACGGGGAATGCCCAGACGACGTCGAGAAGCCGCGACAGCACGCCGTCGACAAGGCCGCCGAAGAAGCCCGCGACGAGTCCGATCAGTGTTGCGACGGCGCAGCTGATGAGCGCTGCTGCGGTGCCGATCAGGAGCGAGTTTCGACCCCCGTACAGGAGGCGCGCGGCGACGTCGCGGCCCTGGCTGTCGGCGCCGAGGAAGTAGTGGTGAAGGTCCCATGTTGGGCCGATCGGCGTCACGCCGAGTCCGAGGCCGGTCGTCGAGTCCCTCATCACCGGCACCGTCTTGCCGTTCACGATCGTCGAGCCGTCGAGATTCGACCGGAACGGATGCGTGTGCGCGACGTAGCGCGCATACAGCGGCGCGCAGAGGCAGAGCGCGACGATGACGACGAGCACGCCGACCATCGTCATCGCGACGCGGTTCTGCAACAGCCGTCTGCGCGCAAGCGCCCACGGACTGCCGGTGACCGCGGGGAGGTCGCCCGCCTGTACGGGCACCTCCCCCACGATCATGCCACCCATCTAGGCGCGGTCCAGGACTACTGCACCCAGGACTGGTCGACGAGCCAGTAGAACTGCTTGCTGAACGTGAAGTTCCCGACCCGGCTCGACGTGAAGTCGACGTGCTTCGGCGTGAACAGCGTCGCCATCGGCGCCGCGTCGGTCACCTGCTTGTCCACCTTCGCCCATGCGGCGTTCGCCGCCGTCTCGTTCGTCTGCTCGAGCGTGAGCGCGGCATGCATCTGCGCGTTGATCTTCTTATCGCAGAAACCCGCGATGTTGATGCTCGAGTCGCTGCCTGGATGGAACGACTCGCAGCCGAACAGGATGTAGAGGAAGTCCGACGCAGCGGGGTAGTCCTGATACCACTGCTGGATGTTGATCTGGACCTTGTTCTTTGTGTTCTGAACGTAGGTGAAGAAGATGTTGTTGGAGATCGGCTTGACGCTCGCCTTGTAGCCGATCTGGTTCAGGACGCTCTGGATGTAGACGGCGACGGCCTTGTTCACCTCGTCATCGGACGAGAGCACCGTCACCTTCGCGCCCTTCGTCCCCGACTGCTGCACGAGTTGCTTCGCCTTCGCGATGTCGGGCGCAGACCAGGTCGCCCCCGGGTTCTTCGTGTACGGGCAGTAGTCGACGTGACCCGGGAAGCCCGGCGGCAGTACCTGGCACGAGGGAGCTGCGAGCTTCGGCCCGCCGAAGATCTTCACGAGCGCGTTGCGGTCGATCGCGTAGCTCACGGCCTGCCGCGCCTTCACGTTGTTGAACGGCGCGAGCCGCGTGTTCATCGGCGCGTACCAGAACGCGGTCAGCGTGTTGACGTACACCTGCTTCGCGTACTTCGTGCCCATCTCGTTGAGGCGGTCGGCCGGTGGCGCCTCGAGCGTCCAGTCGGCCTGGTTGTTCTCGATCGCGGTGATCTGGGCCTCGACGGTGAGCCCGAACGACTGCACGATCTGGTCGGGATAGCCGTCCGGCTGCGCCAGCTTCGACCACACCTTGAAGTACGGGTTGCGCTTCATGACGAGCTGCTTGTTCGGGTTGTACGACGCGAAGTAGTAGGCGCCGGTGCCTGGAATCGGCTTCGTGCCCGCGTCGCTCGACGGCGCGCTGGCCGGAAGGATCGACGCGTGTGGGACCGCGAGC
>JADGPE010000029.1 GCA_017882605.1 Thermoleophilia bacterium
CAGCCCCACCCTGCACTCGAGCTTGAGGTCGAGCCCACACGAGATGAGAGATCGCTCCGGCAACTACCTAGCTGTGATCAAAGTCGTCGGCGTCGGCGGCGGCGGCACGAACGCCGTCAACCGCATGGTCGACGCAGGGCTGACGGGCGTCGAGTTCGTAGCCGTGAACACGGACGCACAGGCGCTTCTGATGTGCGACGCCGACGTGAAGATCCACATCGGCGCGAAGGCGACTCGGGGCCTCGGCGCCGGGGCGGACCCGGCCGTCGGCCGTGAGGCCGCGACCGAATCGCGGGACGAGTTGAAGGAGGCGCTCAAGGGCGCCGACATGGTCTTCGTCACCGCCGGCGAGGGAGGCGGCACCGGAACGGGCGGTGCGCCGATCGTCGCGGAGATCGCGCGCGAGTTGGAGGCACTGACCGTCGGCGTCGTCACTCGGCCGTTCGCGTTCGAAGGACGCCGGCGCTCGCAGCAGGCCGAGCAGGGGATCAGCGAGCTCGCCGACAAGGTCGACACGCTGATCGTGATCGAGAACGACAGGCTCCTGCAGGTGGTCGAGAAGAAGACGCCGCTTTCCGACGCGTTCAAGCTCGCGGACGACATCCTGCGCCAGGGCGTGCAGGGGATCACCGATCTGATCACCGTGCCTGGGATCGTGAATCTCGACTTCGCCGACGTTCGGACGATCATGCGTGACGCCGGCTCGGCGCTGATGGGGATCGGCACCGGCTCCGGCGAGAATCGTGCGGGCGAGGCGGCCCGGCACGCGGTCAGCTCGCCGCTGCTCGAGTCGTCGATCGAGGGCGCCACCGGCATCCTCCTGAACATCAGCGGCCCGCCGGATCTCGGCCTGTTCGAGGTCAACGAGGCGGCCGAAGTCGTCACGAGCGCCTCCGATCAGAACGCGAACGTCATCTTCGGCGCGGTGATCGACGACCAGTTGCGCGACGAGGTCCGAGTGACCGTGATCGCGACCGGCTTCGGCACCCAGCGCCGGCGTAGGGCCAAGCCCGGAGTCGCCGAGAGCGGTGCGCCGCTCGGGTCGAGAGGGCCGGAGTTCGATCCCGGCGACTCGCTCGACGTGCCGTCCTTCCTACGCGACGAGTGATGTTCGGGGGCGGCTCGCCGCCCCGGCAGCCGGCTCCGCATCAGAGATGCGGTATTACCCCGATCCTTTGAGGCCCGGCTGCGGTTAGCATCGCCCGCGGATGCAGACGCTCCGGCGTACCCCCTTGCACGATCGTCATGTGGCCCTCGGGGCCCGGATGGTCCCGTTCGCCGGCTGGGAGATGCCCGTCCAGTACGAGGGCGTGATCCAGGAGCACCGGGCGGTGCGCGGCGACGCGGGAGTCTTCGACGTCTCGCACATGGGTGAGCTGGAGGTCGAAGGGCCGACCGCGCGCGAGCTGCTGCAGACCACGCTCTCGAACGACGTCGACAGGCTGCAACCCGGTCAGGCGCAGTACTCGCTGATCACGAACGATGCGGGTGGGATCGTCGACGACGTGATCGTGTACCGGCTCGACGAGCACCGGTACTTCGTGGTTGTGAACGCGTCCAACCGCGAGACCGACTTCGCCTGGTTCAAGGAGCGCGAACTGCGCGGCTCCGACGTGCGCGACGTGTCGGACCAGTACGCGCTCCTCGCGGTGCAAGGCCCGCGCGCGCTCGAACGACTCGACCTCGCCAAGGGGACGCCGTTCACCTTCGAGCTTGCGGAGTTCGACGGCGTCGAGGTGATGATCAATCGCACCGGGTACACCGGCGAGGAGGGTGTCGAGCTCGCCTGCATGGAGGAGGACGCCGTGCGGGTCTGGGACGCGATTCTCGCCCGCGGCGTCACGCCCTGCGGGCTCGGCGCGCGCGACACGTTGCGTCTCGAGGTCTGCTATCCGCTGCACGGCAACGACATCGGACCGGACCGCGACGCCGTCTCGTCGGGACTGACCTGGGCGTGCGCGCTCGACACGGAGTTCACCGGTGTCGCCCGGCTCCGCGAGCTCAAGGAGCGCGGCCCCGACCAGAAGCTGGTGCCGTTCGTGATGTCCGAGAAGGCGATTCCACGCCAGCACATGCGAATTAGCGTTTCTGAACAGCCGGGCGGCGGCGAGGTGACGTCCGGGTCGCATTCGCCGATGCTCGACGTCGGCATCGGCATGGGCTACGTCCCCGCCGAGTCGGCGAAGTCCGGCACCGAGCTCGTGATCGACGTGCGCGGACGTTCAAAACGAGCGGAAGTCGTGAAGAAGCCCATCTACCACAAGGAGCAATGACCGTGGCCTCGAGCGAGTCGTATCCCGACGATCTCCTCTACCACCCCGAGCACGACTGGGCCCGCATCGAGGGTGACGAAGCGGTGCTCGGTGTCACCTGGTACGCGCAGGACGCGCTGGGCGAACTCGTCCACTACGAGCCGCCGGACGTTGGCGCGACGATCGGCAAGAACTCCTCGTACGGCGAGGTGGAGTCGGTGAAGGCAGTCTCGGACTTGGTCTCTCCGCTCTCGGGCGAGGTGCTCGAGGTGAACCAGAAGGTCGTCGACGCGCCGGAGACGGTCAACGAAGACCCGTACGGCGACGGCTGGCTGATCCGCATCCGGCTCGCGAATCCCGACGAGCAGACGCAACTCCTGGATTTGGAGGCGTACCGGAAGGTGCTCGAGGAAGCGTGAGCTACCTCTCGCTCACCGCTGCCGACCGGGACGCGATGCTCGCGACGATCGGCGTTGCGTCGGTCGACGAGCTGTTCCGCGATATTCCGCCGGCAATGCGCTACGGGCGCGCGCTCGACGTCGCTCCGGCGCTCACGGAAGCCGAGCTGCAACGACACCTCGAGGAGCTCGCGGGCAAGAACGTCGTCGACGAGATCTGCTTCCTCGGTGCCGGCATCTACGACCACTACGTCCCCGCAGTCGTCGACGCCGTCCTGCAACGTGGCGAGCTGCTGACGGCGTACACGCCGTATCAACCCGAGATGAGCCAGGGCGTGCTGCAGGCGATCTTCGAGTACCAGACCGCCGTCTGCGAGCTGACCGGCATGGACGTCTCGAATGCATCGGGCTACGACGGAACGACCGTGGCCGCCGACGCCTGCTTCGTCGCCAAGCACGCCACGGGCAAGTCGAAGATCGTCGTCACCGAGGCCACGAACCCGCAGGTGCGCCAGGTCGTGAAGACGTATGCGCCGGGATTCGGGCTGGAGGTGGTCGAGGTGCCCCACGAAGGCGGCACGACTGACCCCGCCCGCCTGCGCGACGCGGCGCAGGGCGCTGCTGCCGTGATCTTCCAGCAGCCGAACTTCTTCGGGATCCTCGAGAACGCCCCCGAGCTGGCCGCAGCCGCGAACGACGCGGAGGCGATGCCGATCGCGCACGTCGACCTCGTGTCGCTCGGTGTGCTCGAAGCGCCTGGGAAGTACGGCTGCGCGATGGCGATCGGCGAAGGCCAGTCCGCGGGCAACGCGATGAGCTACGGCGGTCCGCATTACGGCTTCCTCGCCGCACGCTCGGATCTCATCCGGCGGCTGCCTGGACGGATCGTCGGTGAGACGGTCGATGCCGCCGGCGATCGCGGGTACGTACTGACCCTGCAGACCCGTGAGCAGCACATCAGGCGCGAGAAGGCGACCTCCAACATCACGACCAACCAGACGCTGCTCGCCCTCGCCGGCCTCGTGCACCTGAGCCTGCTCGGCCCTCGAGGCCTGCGCGAGCTGGGGGACACGTGCATGGCGCTCGCCGCCTACGCGAAGGAGCGCCTCGGCGCAGCCGGGCTCGAGCCGGTGTTTTCCGACAAGGCAACGTTCAAGGAGTTTGCGATCCACACTGGACGGCCCGCTCGTGACGCGCTCGGGGACGCCCGCGCCAAGGGTGTCTATGCCGGCTACCCGCTCGGACGGGACTACGCCGGTCTGGATGATGCGCTGCTCGTCGCGGTCACCGAAAAGCGAACGGTCGAGGAGATCGACCGGCTCGTCGAGGCCCTCTCGTGAAGCTGATCTTCGAGAAGTCACAGCCGGGCCGCCGCGGGATCGGCGTGCCCAAGCCCGACCTCCCGGTGCCCGAGGTGCCGAGCGAGCTGGCGCGGAAGGAGGCGCCACGCCTGCCCGAGCTCGCCGAGCCGGAGGTGCTGCGCCACTTCACCGAGCTCTCGACGCGCAACTTCGGCATCGACACGGGCTTCTATCCGCTCGGCAGCTGCACCATGAAGTACAACCCACGCATCAACGAGCGGCTCGTCGGGCTCCCGGGATTCGCCGGCCTGCATCCGCTCGTCGAGGACGACGCCGCGCAGGGCGCGCTCGAGCTCGAATGGCGCCTGCAGGAGATCCTTCTCGAGGTGACCGGCCTCGACGCGGTCAGCCTGCAGCCGGCGGCCGGCAGCCAGGGCGAGTTGACGGGGCTGATGCTCTTCCATGCGTACTTTAGAGACAAGGGCGAAGACGAGCAGCGGCGGAAGATCGTGATTCCCGACACGGCTCACGGCACGAACCCGGCGAGCGTGACGATGTCGGGCTACGAGCTCACGCCGGTGAAGACGGACGCCCGGGGCAACATCGACGTGGAGGACCTGCGCGGCAAGGTCGACGAGCACACCGCCGGCCTCATGCTCACGAATCCGTCGACCCTCGGCCTCTTCGACGAGAACATCGAGGAGATCCGCGACATCTTCCGCAGTGTGGACGCGCTGATGTACTACGACGGCGCGAACCTGAACGCGGTGTGCGGCATCTCCCGGCCCGGTGACATGGGTTTCGACGTCGTGCACATCAACCTGCACAAGACGTTCTCGCAGCCGCACGGCGGCGGCGGTCCGGGCGGGGGCCCGATCGCCGTGCGCGACATCCTCGAACCGTTCCTTCCGGTCCCCGTGATCGTGAACGACTCCGGCACCTTCCGGCTCGACTACGACCGCCCGAAGACGATCGGCAAGGTGCGGGCGTTCACCGGGCCGTTCGGCGTGTTCGTCCGCTCGTATGCGTTCATGCGCTCCTACGGTCCTGGCTTGCGCGAGATGAGCGAGGTTGCGGTCTTGAACGCGAACTACATGCTCGCGCGCTTGAAGAACGACTACGACCTTCTCTACGACAGGCTCTGCATGCACGAGTTCGTGCTCAGCGCGCGCAACCTGAAGAAGGAGCACGGGGTGAACGCCCTCGACGTGGCGAAACGCCTGATGGATTACGGCTTCCATCCGCCGACGGTGTACTTCCCGCTCGTCGTGCCCGAGGCGTTGATGATCGAGCCCACCGAGTCGGAGGCGAAGGAGACGCTCGACGCGTTCTGCGACGCCATGCTGGCGATCGCTCGTGAGGCGGCCGACGAACCGGAGCTCGTGCACGACGCGCCGCACTCGAGGCCGGTCAAGCGGCTCGACGAGGTGCGGGCCGCCAAGGAGCAGATCGTCCGTTTCCGGTTTGAAGAGCATCCGGCCGAGCAGAGGGCCGGTGACCGTGAACTCGAACTGCAGAAAGGCGCCTGATGCCAACGGGCCAGTACCACGAGCCGCCGAGCGAGCTCTCGCCGGAAACACGCACCTTCGCGCGCATGATCACGTCACTCGTCGAAGAAGCAGAGGCGATCGGGTGGTACGAGCAGCGCATCTCCGTCGAGCCGGACCCGGAGGCGGTTGCGATCATGAAGAACGCCCAGCAGGAGGAGTTCAAGCACTTCGCGATGGACCTCGAGTTTCTGTTGCGCCACAAGAAGAAGTGGCGGATCGCCTGTCAGGGCGTGCTCTTCCACGACGGCGACATCGTGGAGCTCGGCGAGCAGGCGGAAGAGGCCGAGAACGAGGCGTAGGAGCGAGCCCGGGCTCTAGCCGAGCTCTTCCCAGAAGCTCTCGAGCACCTCGGCCTCCCCGGCGTCGCCGGCGCCGAAGACGAGCAACTCGAGGCCGTCGTCGCCGGACTCGAACGCGCGTGCGGTGTGCGGCGCGACGCGAATCGCGTCCCACTGGCGGATCGGGCGCGCCTCGTCCGCCAGCGTCACCTGCCCGCTGCCGGACAGGACGACGTAGAACTCCTCCTGGTCGCGGTGGCGGTGGCCGAACGGCTGCCGGAAGTTGGGGGCGAACCGCTGGTAGCTGAATCCGCCCTGCTCGGCGTCCGTCGCCGAGCGGCCGAAGCGCGCCTCCATGCTCGGCGACATGCCGAACTTCACCGCCATGTCCTCGAGCTCTTTGATGTTGACGATCGTGTAGTCGCTCATACCTGGATCCTAGGCAGTCTTGTTCAGCTCCTGGCGCGCTTCCTCCTCCATGCGGTCGAGCCGCGTGTAGTAGTCGGGGAACTCGTTCAGGTGCGCGCGTGCGATCTTGGCGGTGACGAACGGGTCGTCGCCGGTGACGTCGGTGTCGGGGTCATGAACGCCGTGCTCGAGCTCGACGTCCATGCCGGCGCGGAACTCCTCCACGCTGTAGGGCGCGGTCTCCCAGTCGATGCCGATCTTGGCCCCGAACTCCTTCGCTTCCTCTGCAGTGAATGTCTTGCCGGGCATGCCGAACCTCCAGTCGATGACCGAGTGAATTCTCCGTTCCCTGCCGAGGAGCGGCATCCGCGGCGACACGCATGCTCGACGCGAGCCCTACGCCGTCTGGCACCGTATTCGGCCCGACAGGTCGACCGCCGATCCGTAACGATTCGGCCCGGAGGAAGTCAGTACAAACGTGAAGAACAAGACGATCACCAAGACAGAGGCCGAGTGGCGGGCCGAGCTCTCGCCCGAGCAGTACCACGTGCTGCGCGAGAAGGGCACCGAGCGGCCGTTCACCGGTGAGTACGACCACGTGTTCGAGCCCGGCCGGTATCACTGTGCGGGCTGTGGCGCCGAGGTCTTCCAGTCGGAGGCGAAATACGACTCCGGGTGCGGCTGGCCGGCTTTCTCCGCGCCTGCGTCCGAGGATGCCGTCGAGGAGGAGACCGATGGGAGCTACGGCATGGTGCGCATCGAGGTGCTGTGCGCCGCATGCGGCGGGCATCTCGGGCACGTGTTCCCCGACGGCCCGCACCCGACCGGGCTCCGCTACTGCATCAACTCAGCTGCGATCAAACTGGAGGAGGAGTAGATGGCTGAACAGAAGGCGACGTTCGGCGCGGGCTGCTTCTGGGGCGTCGAAGCAGCCTTCCGCCGTCTCGACGGCGTCACGCGCACCCGGGCCGGCTACGCCGGCGGCCAGGTCGACAACCCGAGCTACGAGCAGGTCTGTCACGACAAGACGGGTCATGCCGAGGTGGTCGAGGTGACCTACGACGACGAGAAGGTGCCGTACGAGCAGCTGCTCGCGGTCTTCTGGGCCGAGCACGATCCCACGCAGCTGAACCGCCAGGGCCCGGACGTCGGTGAGCAGTACCGCTCGGTCATCTTCACCCACGATCCCGCCCAGCGCGCGGCGGCGGAGGCGTCGCGCGAGCGCTTGCAGGCGCGGCTGTCTCGCCCCGTCGTGACTGTAATCGAGGACGCGCCGCCGTTCTGGGAGGCCGAGGACTACCACCAGCAGTACCTCGAGAAGCGCGGCCTCGCGAGCTGCACCGCGCGGCTCGCCAGCGTCGGCTGACGCGGTCTGGGGCTGGACGCTCCGGGCGCCGGTCAGCGCCCGTGAGCGTCCCATCCCTCACGTCCGGCTCTCCGCCGACCCGGATCGACCGACGATGAAGCAAAGGGTGCGAGGCCCCGCCGCATAGGGCCTCGCGCAGCATTCTGAACGACCGACCGGCTGCCTGCCAGCCCTCGATCGGTGGTTCACCGCGCTGCTTGACCGGCGGTCTCGCGCTTGCGCTTGGACGTGCTGCTCGCGCGCTTCGATGCGGACAGCTCGACCTTGCGCAGCCGGATGCTCTTCGGCGTCACCTCGACGCACTCGTCGTTGCGGATGAACTCGAGCGCCTGCTCGAGCGAGAGCGGCCGCGGGGGGATCAGACGGATCAGCTCGTCGGCCGACGAGGCGCGCATGTTCGTGAGCTTCTTCGGCTTCGACGCGTTCACGTCGAGGTCCTCGGAGCGCGAGTTCTCGCCGACCACCATGCCTTCGTAGAGCTCGTCGGTGGGGGCGATGAAGAGCGAGCCACGCTCCTGCAGGTTCTCGATCGCGAAGCCGGTCGCCTGGCCGCGCCGGTCGGCGACGAGGCTCCCGGTCGGACGCGTGCGCAGCTCGCCGAACCACGGCTCCCAGCGATCGAAGATGTGGTGCATGATCCCCGACCCGCGGGTCTCCGTCAGGAACTCGGTCCGGAACCCGATCAGCCCGCGGGCAGGCACCAGGTACTCCATGCGGGCCCAGCCGGTGCCGTGGTTGACCATCTGCTGAATGCGGCCCTTGCGCAGCGCGAGCAACTGGGTGACGACGCCGACGAAGTCCTCGGGAACGTCGATCGCCACGCGCTCGACGGGCTCCTGCCGCTTGCCGTCGAGCTCGCGGACCAGCACCTCCGGCTTGCCGATCGTCAGTTCGAAGCCCTCGCGCCGCATGATCTCGGCGAGCACGGCCAGCTGCAGCTCTCCGCGCCCCTGGACCTCCCAGGTGTCCGGCCGGGTGGTGGGGAGGACGCGCAGCGAGACGTTCCCGACCAGCTCCTGGTCGAGGCGCTGCTTCACCTGGCTCGCGGTCAGCCTGTCGCCCTCCGTACCGGCGAGCGGGGAGGTGTTGATGCCGATCGTGATCGAGAGGCTCGGCTCGTCGACCACGGTGACCGGCAGCGGCCGCGGATCGTCGGGGTCGGCGATCGTCTCGCCGATCGTCACCTCGGGCAGGCCGGCGAGCGCGACGATCTCACCGGGGCCTGCCTCCTCGGCCGGAATACGGTCGAGCGCCTCCGTGATCAGGAGCTCCGTGACACGGGCGTTCTGAATTTCGCCGTTCGCCCGGCACCACGCGATCTGCTGGCCTTTCTTCAGAACGCCGTGCCGAACGCGCAGCAGGGCGAGCCGGCCGACGTAGGGCGAGGCGTCGAGATTGGTGACGAGCGCCTGCAACGGATGGTCCGGGTCGTACTCCGGCGCGGGAATCGTCTCGAGCAGCGTCTCGAAGAGCGGCGTCAGGTCGTCCGCGAGTGCCGACGGGTCGACCCCCGCCTTCCCCTCGCGGGCGATCGTGTAGACGATCGGGAACTCGATCTGCTCGGCCGTCGCGTCGAGGTCGAGGAAGAGCTCGTACACCTCGTTCACGACCTCTTCGATGCGTGCGTCGGGCCGGTCGATCTTGTTGATGACGAGCACGACCGGGAGGCGCGCCTCGAGCGCCTTGCGCAGGACGAAGCGCGTCTGCGGCAGTGGTCCTTCGGAGGCGTCGACCAGGAGCAGCACGCCGTCGACCATCGTCAGGCCGCGCTCGACCTCGCCGCCGAAGTCGGCGTGGCCCGGAGTGTCGATGATGTTGATCTTCGTGCCGTTGAGGCGGACAGACGTGTTCTTGGCGAGGATCGTGATCCCCTTCTCGCGCTCGAGGTCGCCCGAATCCATGACGCGCTCGGCGACGTCCTGGTTCTCCCGAAACGAGCCGGACTGCCAAAGCATGGCGTCGACGAGGGTCGTCTTGCCATGGTCGACGTGGGCGACGATGGCGACGTTCCGCAGGTCGTCACGGTGAGAAAGGGTCTTCGGCACGGCCCGGCCAGGGTAGCGGGCTACTTACGCGGGCTTCCCCGCGGCCTTCGCCAGTTGCCTGGCTTCGATCCCCGCCTGCCGGAAGTTCCCGCCGAGCGTGACTCGATACCCGACGAAGTGCAGGCCTGGAGCGCGAGGATGCGCGCCGATCAGGAGGACCACGAGAACACCCTAAAGGTTGGCCGAGCTCGTGCCGAAGAGAGCGAAGTGCAGCTAGCTCTGCGGGAACGGCTCCTGCCGATGTTCGCGATTGGGGCCCTGGCGGCTTCGCTGCCCCTGGTCGTCCACGTGCTGTTCGGCGACGTGAAAGTGAGCCTCACGGGCGAGGTGCATTTCTATTCGGTCGGGTTCAGCGCCTTGGCCGCGGCAGCAGCGGCGCTCGGGCTCACCGTCGTCGGCGCCCGGCGCTCCGACACGCGGACGGTGCTCGTCGGGACCGCGTTCGCGGTCATGGCGAGCCTGCTCGCGTTGCACGGCCTCTCGACGCCGGGCGTGTGGTTCGGCCAGAATGGGGTCGTCGCGATCACCGGCGGTGCCACCCTGCCGGCCGGTGCGGTGATCCTGACCCTCTCGATCTTCCCGCTGCCGAGGATGCTCCAGAGCATGCGCTCGCTGCTCGTCCTGCAGGCCGTACTGCTCATCATGGTGTTCGGGCTCGGCATCTCCGCGCTCGTCTGGCCGAGCCTGCTTCCCGCGGTGCCGGCTCCGAGGAGCCCCGAAGCCGTCGCGCTGCTCGTCATCGGGCTCGCGGCCTACGGGCAGCTCGTCCTGCGGGCACTGCGGACGTTCCTGCTCACACAGCGCGCGCTCGACCTCGTGGTGGTCGTCGGCCTCGTGTGGCTTGCGACGGCGCTCCTGCCCGCACTGACGATGGACTACGAGCAGCTCGGCTGGTGGATCGGTCACGAGGTCGAGCTGGACGGGATCCTGCTCGTGGGGCTCGCGATCGCAGTCGATCTGGCACGGTCGGCGCAGTCGCGTCCCTTGGCCGGCGACCTGAGCGGTGCGGATCTCGTCGTGGCCGAGGACATCTTCCTCGGCTCGCATGTCCGCGCGCTGACCGTCCGGCTGGCCGACAAGGACGAGTACACGGAGCGTCACACGAGACGCGTTGCGCTGCGCGCAGTGCAGGTGGGTGAGGCCCTCGGTCTGTCAGCGAGCAGGCTGCGCACCCTGGCGATCGGGGCGCTCGTGCACGACATCGGGAAGCTCTCGGTGCCCGACGGGATTCTCAAGAAGCCGGGGCCGCTCGACGAGTCCGAGTACGCGGTGGTGCAGGAACATCCGGAGCGCGGGCACAGGCTGCTCAGCGAACTCGGCGGCTTCTCGGCCTCCGTGCGCCATCTCGTCCGTGACCATCACGAACGCCTCGACGGGGCGGGCTATCCGCGCGGGCTGAGGGCGGATCAGATCGACCTCGACACCAGGATCCTCACCGTCTGCGACGTGTACGACGCACTGATCTCCAAGCGCGTCTACCGCGCGGCGTGGTCACACGAAGAGGCGATGGCGCTGCTCCACCGCGAGACGGGCACCGCGTTCGACGCGAGATGTGTGGCCGCGCTCGCGCAGGTTGTCGCCGCTGATCAGCCCAGAGCACGTCCCGCAGCGGCCGGCCGGCAGCCGGTGGCCGCGGCCGTCTCGTAGCCACTACGATCGGGCCCTGTGCCCGCGTACGTCCACGAAGCTCGGTTGGAGCTGGACGGGAACACCGATCCTGCAGCCGTTGGAGCAGCGGTGACGGTGGCGCTCTGCGGCCACTGGGAGCACGAACCGCCGTGCCGCTGGCCGCACAACAACGAACTGGACGATGCGGGGCTGTTCCGGACGCTCTTTATCGCGCAGGCGGCCGAGGAAGACGAAGTGCGCGAACGGATCAGTGCTGCACTGAGATCCGGGCTGGGCTGGCACGTCAACGCGGAGTGTCCACGCGAGGTCGCGCCCGGCGAGCGGAAGCTCGCCGAGCGGCTGAGCGCTCCCGCGAACGGGTGACGGGTGACGGTACGACTAGGCCGCTTCGGTCGCGGCCAGCTGCCCGCACGCGGCGGCAATATCTCTACCGCGCGTGAGCCGCAGCGTCGGAGAGAAGCCCGCGCGGTGCAGCGCGTCCTTGAAGGCGGCCATCGTCTCTCGCGACGAGCTGTCGAACATACCGGTCGGGTTGTACGGGATCATGTTCACCTTGAAGACCTTCGGGTCGAGCAGGTCCACAAGGCCTCGCGCGTGTTCGAGTGAGTCGTTGACGCCGGCGAGCATCACGTACTCGACGAAGACCTTCCGCCGGCGCAGCTCGTGGTAGCGCAGGCACTCGGCGACCACCTCGTCCAGGGGATAGCGGTCGTTGACCGGCATGATCTCGCTGCGCAGGGCATCGGTCGGGGCGTGCAGGGACAGGGCGAGCCGGACCGGCTCATCGACCTCGTCGACGAAGCGGCGCAGGCCCGGCAGCCAGCCGACGGTCGAGATCGTCGTGCGGCGGTGCGTGACGCCCAGGTCGGGAAGGCGGCGGGCGGCGGCCACGACCGCGTCGAAGTTGAGCATCGGCTCGCCCATGCCCATGAAGACCGCATGCGAGACCGGCCCGAGGCGGCGAAAGTGCAGCGCCTGGTCGAGGATCTCCCACGCGCTCAGGTTGCGGCGGAACTGCATCTGACCGGTGGCGCAGAAGGTGCAGGTCAGCGGGCAGCCGGACTGCGACGAGAGGCAGACCGACCTCCGCCCGTCGCGGAAGCGCATGAGCACAGCTTCGACCGGGTGCCCCTCCGAGGTGTGGAAGAGCGCCTTCACCGTCCCGTCGACGGATTTCGCCTCGTGGACGAGCTCCAGGGTCGAGAACGGCACGCGCTCCTCGAGTTGCTCACGCAGCGCCAAGGAGAGGTTGGTCATTTCGGCGTACGACCTGGTGCCTCGCACGGCCCACTCCCACACCTGACGGGTGCGGAAGGCAGGCTCTGGTGCGAGCACCTCCGAGACGAGCTCGAGATCCATCCCGACACGGTAGCTCCCTCCCCTGCGAGGTCAGGCTCGGGCGCGGAGCCACGCGACGACGTCCGCCGCGTTGCGGTCCGGCGGGAACACCGGATAGAAGACCTTCACGATCCGTCCGCCGTCCGAGACGAGGGCGAGCCGCTTGTACAGCGTGTGCCCGGCGACGTCGAAGGTCGGCAGGCGGAGCTCGTCGCGCAGCCGCAACCGGGGATCGGCGATCACCGGGTACGGGATGTGGTTTCGCTCCGCGAACTCCAGCTGGTCCTCGAGCGCTTGCACCGAGACCCCCGCGACGCGCGCACCGAGCTCGGCGAGCTCGGAGGTGTGGTCGCGGAATGCGCACGACTGAGGTGTGCAGCCGCGCGCCCCGGGAATCGCGTCCCAGCCGGGGAGCGAAGGCTCGCCGGGCTTGCCGGTCCGCGGGTAGACGTACAGCACCTCGAACCGGGAGACGTCGACGGGGCCTTGCGACGACTCGAGCACGAGCTGGGGCAGAACCGTGCCCGTGAGGTGGTCGGCTGCGCCGTCGTCCTCGGGCACCGGCAGGCCGGGCGGGAGGGTGTGGAGGTCGCGTTCTTCCAGGCACGTAGGATCGCACGGTGATCGATCTTCGGTCCGACACGCAGACGAAACCTTCGCAAGCGATGCGGCAGGCAATGGCGAACGCCGAGGTCGGGGACGAGCAGGAGCGCGAGGATCCGACGGTGCTCGAGCTGGAGCGCCGTGGGGCTGAGCTGCTCGGGCACGAGGAGGCCGTCTATCTGCCGACGGCCATGATGGGCAACCAGATCGCACTCGCGATCCTCGGCGAGCGGGGCGGCGAGCTGATCGTCGAGCAGGGCGCCCACATCATGGTCGCCGAGCTCGGCGGAGCTGCGTTTCACTCGGGCCTGCAGACACGCGGGCTGCCCGGGCACCGGGGCCGCCTGTCCCCGCGCCAGCTGCGCGAGGCGGGCTGGACCGAGGGCGGCTTCTGGGGGCCGCGAGCCTCGGTGCTCGCGATCGAGAACACCCACAACACGGCCGGCGGCACGGTCTGGCCGCTGGACGAGCTGAGAGCGGTGGTCGCGGCCGGTCGTGAGCTCGGTATGCGCGTGCACCTCGACGGAGCCCGCCTCGTGAACGCGGCGGTGGCGTCCGGTGTCCCGCCGTCGGAGATCGCCGGACAGTTCGACACGGCGACGCTGTGTCTCTCGAAGGGGCTCGGCTGTCCGCTTGGCGCCCTGATCGGCGGGTCGCGGGAGCTGATGCTCCGAGCCCGCATGGAGAAGCACCGCTTCGGCGGCGCAATGCGCCAGGCCGGCATCGTCGCGGCAGCCGGGCTGTACGCGCTCGACCACAATGTCGAGCGACTCGCCGAAGATCACGTTCGTGCGCGCAGGCTCGCCGAAGGCTGGGCCGCGGCCGGACTGCCGGTCGACCTCGAGCTCGTCGAGACGAACTTCGTCCAGCTGAACGTCGCGGTCCTCGGACTGGCGGAAGGGGAGGCGATCGACCGGATTCGTGAGCACGGCGTGCTCCTCTCACAGACACGGCCGGGCACCCTCCGCGCGGTGACGCATCTCGACATCGGCGACGACGACGTCGAGCAGGCGCTCGAGCTCGTTCCGCAGGCACTCGGAGCCCATGTCCACGCCTGAGGCGCTCGACCGGCTGCTCCAGGAGCGGCAGGCCGACCGGCTGCCGTCCGTCGCGGCCGCCGTCGTGCGCAAGGGAGAGCTCGCGTGGTCGAACGCCGTCGGCAGAGCGAACTACGACGAGGAGCGAGACGCGACGCCGGGAACGCAGTATCGGATCGGCTCGATCACGAAGACGTTCACCGCTACGGCGATCATGCAGCTGCGCGATGCCGGCGCGCTCGACCTCGACGATCGTCTCGAGCAGCACGTCGAGGGAACTGCCGCCGGCTCGCCGACGATCAGGCGAATGCTCGCGCACATCTCCGGGATGCAGCGCGAGGCGGGGGAGATGTTCGTCGAAGGCACGACACCGACCGAAAACGACCTCGAGGTCGCGCTCGCGCTCGACCCTGCACAAGCTCATCACTACTCGAATCTCGCCTACGGTCTGCTCGGTCGAGTCGTCGCCGCCAAGTCCGGGATGGCCTACACGGACTATGTCGACGAGCGGATCATCGGGCCGCTCGGGCTCTCGCGGACGACGTGGCACTCGCAAGAGCCAAAGGCGCAGGGCTACCTCGTCGACGAGTATGCACGCACGGTCTGGACCGAGCCGGAGACCAACCTCGGCGGCGTCGCCGCCATGGGACAGCTCTGGTCGACCGTCGAGGATCTCGCGATCTGGGCGGCGTTCCTCGCACGCGGCGCGGACGATGTCCTCGCCGCGGCGACGATCGAGGAGATGTGGTTCCCGCAGGTCATGTACTTCCCCGACGACTGGGTGCTCGGTTGGGGTCTCGGTCTCATGCTCTACAACCAGAACGGGAAGATCTTCGGCGGCCACGGCGGCGCGATGGCCGGCCATCTCGCCGGCGTGTACGTGCACCGCAAGACGCAGGTCGGCGCGGCGGCGCTGACCAACTCGGGCACGCGCGGGAACATGGACCCGTTCGCGATCTCACTGGCCGAGAAGGCGATGGAGCTCTGGCCCGAGCCGATCGAGCCGTGGCATCCCGAGGCGGAACCGCCCGACGATGTCCGCGCGATCCTCGGCCGGTGGTGGTCGGAGGGCAACGAGTTCATCTTCTGGTGGGAGCGGGGCGCGCTGCAGGCGAAAGTGGCCGGCACGCCGCCCGGGCGCGGGGAGACGACCTTCGAGCGCGACGGCGAGGGCTGGCGTGCCTCAGCCGGGCGGGAGCGCGGTGAGCGGTTGCGAGTGGACGGTGCGCAGCTCGTCTGGGCGGGTTACCCGTTCACGCGGGCCCAGGAGCCGTTCAAGGCTTAGGAGCGCTAGGACAGGTAGTAGGCGACGACGACGGCGAGGTAGGCGCCGACGAGCAGGAAGCCCTCCCAGCGCTTCGACTTGCCGTCCTTCGTGACGAGCCACGCCAGCCCGGAGGCGAGCGCCATCGTCGCGATCTCGACCGGGCGGAACGCGAGCGACAATTGATGCGGGAGCGCAAACGACGCGAGCGCGGCGAGCGGTGCCACGAAGAGCGCCACCTGCATCGACGAGGTGATCGCGATCTCGGTGGCGAGCTGGGTGTTGCCGCGCTTCGCGATCACGATCGCTCCGCCGTGCTCCGCCGCATTACCAACGATCGCGACGATCACCACTGCGATGAAGAACTCGTCCAGACCGACGGCTTCTCCGAATGCCTGCAGCGAGTGGACGAGGATCTCCGAGACGAACGCGGTCGCCAGCGTCGCGCCACTGAGAATCGCGAGCGACGCCCGAAACGACCACGCGTGAACGTCGGGCTCGGCGCGGGCGGCGTCACGATGGATGCGCAGGTTCTTCACCGTGATCCAGAGATAGAGGGCAAGCATCACGATCGCGACCGGGATGCTTGCCACGACGAGCGAGTGCCGGTCGGCCGAGCCGTGCCAGCCAGGCACCGACGTGATGAGAAGGAGCGCGACGGCGACCGCAACACCCGACAGCTGCCAGCGCAGCGAACGTGCATCGACACTGCCCCGCCCCCCTGCGATCATCGCGGCTCCGAGCACGAGCAGGAGGTTCGACACGACCGAGCCGGTGATCGTCCCGCGCACGACGCCGGGCAGCCCGTCTGCGATCGCGAGCAGAGCAATGATCAACTCGGGCGCGTTCCCGAAGCTTGCATTGAGGAAGCCGCCGATCCCGGGCCCCGTGTGCTCGGCCGCGTGCTCGGTCGCTTCCCCGATCAGCCATGCGAGTGGGACGAGGGCGGCAGCGGAGAGCAAGAACAGCGGCGTTGCGCCGAGGTGGAAGACGTACCGAGCGGCGAAGGCGACCGGGGCGAGGACGAGCGATGCCCAGAGGATCCTCCGCGCCACGTCGTTACCCTAGCCGGGCTGTGATTCAGGCCGTCCTCTTCGACTGGAGCAACACGCTCGTCCAATTCACGTGGGACGACGAGCTGCTCGTGGCGGGCCACCGGGCCGGTCTCGGCCGGGACGACCCCGAGTTCACTGCGCGCTACCGGGAGAAGCTGCTAGGAAAGGAGCCGCGGCGTCCGTACGCCGAGTTGCTGCGCGAGCTGGGCGTGGACGATCCGGACGCGTTCATCGACGCCGAGCACGACGCGTGGCGTCCTGCGCATGCCGTGCTCGGCTCGGCGCAGGCGCTGCTCGACTCGCTGCGCGGCCGCGGTGTCAAGACGGGCCTGGTCGCGAACTCCTGGCCCGAGCCGGCCCGCCTCTTGCGCGCGGACGCGGTGGCCTTCGGGCTCGCGCCGCTGCTCGACGTCATGGTGTTCTCCGAGGAGGTCGGGGTGGTCAAGCCACAGCCGGAGATCTTTCTCCATGCGCTCGAGCGGCTCAGCGTCGAGCCGCCCGCTGCGATGTTCGTCGGCGACCGGCTCGTGGACGATGTGCAAGGAGCGGCGAATGTGGGCATGACGACCATCCAGGCACTGTGGTTCGCAGCAGACGACGGCGTCGCTCCGATCGAGCCGGATTTCCTGGCGTTCACGCCGATGGACGTGCTGAACGCCGTTCGCCGCGTAGCGCTCTCGGGCTGAAATGTCAAGTCTTGCGGCCGTCCGTAAACGCTCGGACAATGCAGGCATGACGCCAGAGCAGACCGCCGTCGCGCCGGCCCTGCCGCTCCATCCTCAGGACGAGTTGGAGTGTCGCCGCTGTGGTGTCCACTGCGACAAGGTCGTCTACCCGGGGGCCTGTCTCTCGCGCGGTTGTCCGTTCGTCTATTCGTACGAAGCCTGGGGCCACACCTACGTGGGCTGCATGCAGAAGGTGTTCGACGTCGAGATCGACATGGAGATGCTGCGCGCGGCGGAAGCGCGAAAGCCCGGCTTCGGCGCCATCCTCGCGCGGCGCCGCCCGCTGCCGATGTGCAAGGCCGAGATCGAACGGACGTACGAGTCACGGCTCGACGACGACCTCGGTTGCATCAATCCGGAGTTCGACGAGCTGCCGGTCGGCGAGCCGACGTTCCGGATCTTCGCTCAGGTCAAGAACGGCTGAGCAGCGCGTCTTCGCGGCGCCGTCGGCTCGTGCGGATGACGATCCACGCGAGCCACACGAAGAGGAGCAACGGCGCGCCGAGCGCGGCCGCGTAGACGGCGCCGATCCCGAGCCACCGGAACGCGACACCAAGCCCGTGCAGCGGCCCGTGGTGGGCTGTGCCCGGTTGCTTCGCCGCGGGGGTCGCGAGCTGTAGCCGGACGGTGGCGTACCGGGCGGTCCGGATCGAGGTTGCCTCAGCACGCTGCAGGCCCTGGATCTGCAGGACGAGCGCGGCGATGCGCCGGTCGTTGAACGCGGACTGCGGTTGTGCGCGCAGCGTCGTCAGCTCTCGTTGGAGCCGAGCGATCGTGCGGTTGGTCGCGTTCAGACCGGTCTGCAGGTCCTGCACGTCCACCTGCTCGGCGGTGATCGTCCCGATTGCGGAGAGGCGGGCGATCGCCTCTTGCACGTGCGCGCGGGGAATCTTCAGCGTCAGGTCGGCCCTGCCCGCCTTGCCGGTGGTGGTCACGTGAACCGATCCGGCGTAGCCGCCGAGTGATTTCGCGATCTGCAGCGCCTGCTTGACACCGGTCGAGACCGCGTTCGGTGTGGACACACGCAGTGCGAGGTAGGCGCCGTAACGCTGGACGCGCGTCGTCGAGGGCGCGGGCGAAGGGGCGGTCGCTGCGCTCTTGAGGGCGAGCGGGGGGGTCGCGGCACTGCCGTGCTGGACGGCGGCGCGATCGACGGGCACGGCCGTCGGCGGGTTGTGAGACGGCCGCGTGAACACGATCGTCGCCGCGACGGCTGCCGCCACGGGCAGCGCGATCACGAGTGCGCGGCGCCAGGTGACCCGACGCGGCGCCGCGGTCGTGTCGGCTGCAGCGATCAGCCGCACACGGGCGCGGACTTCGGATGGGGCTTCGATGCGCGCGGCGCGCAGTTCCGCGACGAGATCACGCTGCGACATGGAGCGCCTCCTCGAGTTTCTTGAGCGCCCGGTTCAGGCGCGTTGTGCAGTTGCTGGTCGAGATGCCGAGCATGCTCGCGGCGGTGCCTGCGTCGAGGTCGAGCAGGACGCGGAGCGCCACGACTTCACGTTCGCCGGCGGAGAGCGCGCGCAAGGCGGTCTCGAGGTCGGGTGAGAGCCCCTCGACGAAATGCTCCTCGACCCGGTCGTACTGGGCGGCGAGCTGCTCGCGGCGCGTACGTCTCCGCTCCGAGCGGAAGTGGTCGAGGGCGACCGTGCGCGCGACCTGGCAGAGCCAGGTGCGGGCGGAGCCGCGGTCGGGGTCGTAGCGGTGCCAGAGCCGCAGCGCCCGCTCGAACGTCTCGCCGGCGAGGTCGTCGGCGGCCGCGCGGTCGCCCGTGAACCAGGCGAGGTAGCCGTAGACGTCGTCGAGGTGCTCCTCGGCTGCCTGGGCGAAAGTCATCTCACAAGAACTACGCCACAGGTCGCCTGCGCGTCACAGACAGAAACGGTGTCTGACACCAACGGTGTCAGACACCCGTCCAGCGCGCGTGCAGGTCGCGCAGCTTCCGGATCTCGTCCGCGTTCGGGCCCTGCTTGTTCACACCCGGCACCTCGAGGTAGGCGCTCAGGTGCTGAAACGCAGGATGCGCGAGGAACGCGCCCAGTCCTTCGCCCATCAGGCCCTCACCGATGTTGGCGTGCCGGTCGCGGTTCGATCCGAGCTCGGCGGCGCTGTCGTTCACGTGGAGCGCGCGCAGGCGGTCGAGGCCGATCCCCGCAGCCACCGCACCGACGAGCTCGTCGACCGCCTGCGGATCGGTGACGTCGTAGCCTGACACGTAGAGGTGGCACGAGTCGAGACAGATGCCGAGCCGGGGATGGCGATCGAGCCGGTCCAGCAGGGTGTGCAGCTCCTCCAGCGAGCGCCCGATCGTCCCGCCGGCCCCTGCAGAGTTCTCCATCAGCAGCCACGTGTCGCCCTCGCAGCGCTCGAGGATCTGCGCGAGCGCCGCGCAGGTGCGCTCGAGCCCCGGCTCGAATCCCGCGCCGAGATGTGAGCCGACGTGAAAGATCACCCCGTCCGCGCCGATCGAACAGGCTGCATCGACGGTGTTGCGCATCGTCTGGATCGACTTCTCGTAGATCTCGTCGTTCGGTGCAGCGAGGTTGCAGAGGTAGAGCGCATGGCAGACGACGCCGCCGATCCCCGCCTCCGCACGGCGTGCGTGGAAGCGCTCGATCGCCTCCGGCTTGTGGTTCGTCGGCCGCCACATGCGCGGGCTCTGGGTGAACACCTGCACGCAATCGCCGCCGATCGTCTCGATGCGGTCGATTGCCGTGTCGATTCCCCCACTGGAGGACATGTGCGCCCCGAATTCCACCGCCGCCCTACGATAGAGAGATGGCCGACGTCCGCGTCCGAATGGCTCCGAGCCCGACCGGCTTCCTTCACATCGGGGGCGTCCGCACGTTCCTCTTCAACTGGCTGTTCGCGCGCCAGCAGGGTGGGCGGTGCCTGCTCAGGATCGAGAACACGGACACGAGCCGCGAGGTGGCCGAGGCCGTCGAGCAGATCCAGGAGTCGCTCCGCTGGGTCGGGATCGACTGGGACGGGGACGTGACGTTCCAGCTCGACACGGCCGACAAGGCGCGAGAGCTCGCGGAGCGCTTGCTCTCCGAAGGGAACGCCTACGAGGACGAAGGTGCGATCCGCTTCCGCCAACCCAAGGAAGGCGTCGTTGCGTGGGAGGACGCCGTTCGAGGGCACATCGAGTTTCGCAACGAATTGCTCAACGACCTCGTGATCGTCCGCTCCGACGGCCGGCCGACCTACAACTTCATCAGCCCAGTGGACGACGTCTTCGACGAGATCACCCATGTGATCCGCGGTCAGGACCACGTCTCGAACACGCCGACGCAGATCAACATCCTGCGGGCTCTCGGCGCGGAGCTGCCCGTCTACGCGCACGTGCCCGACATCAACGGTGACGACGGCCGAAAGCTCTCCAAGCGGCACGGCGCGGTCGCGGTCGATCACTTCCGGAACGACGGCTATCTGCCGCAGGCGCTGATGAACTTTCTCGCTCTGCTCGGCTGGAGCTACGACGACAAGACGACGATCATGTCCCGGCACGAGCTGATCGAGCGCTTCTCGCTCGAACGCGTCGTCTCGAGCCCTGCGACCTTCGATTACAAGAAGCTCGACTGGATGAACGGTGTCTATCTGCGGAATCTTCAGCCTGAGGAATACGCCCACGACCTCTGCAAGTGGTTGGGAGAGCAGGGCATCGAGTGGCCCGTCGAGCGTGTGCGCGCGACCGTGCCGCTCGTTCAGGAGAAGATCGAGAAGTTCTCGCAGTACCCGGACTTCGTCCGCTTCTTCTTCGAGCCGGTCACCCCGCCGGAGGGCATCGATCCGGAGCTCTGCCGCGCGGCCGCGGAGCGGCTCACTGCGGTCGAGCCGTGGGAGGCGGCCGCGATCGAGGAGACGCTGCGCGCGCTGGCCGAGGAGCGCGGATCGAAGCCGCGCGATGCGTTCGCGCCGATCCGGCTTGCGATCACCGGCTCGAAGGTCTCGCCAGGCCTCTTCGAGAGCATCGAGTTGCTCGGCCGCGCGGAGAGCCTCGCTCGGCTCAGAGCGGCCGCGGCCGCCTGAGCGGGCGCGGCTGGGCGAGCGGGTCCAGCGCGCGCTGGAACATGCGCCACGCCCGCAGGCGATAGTGGAGTGTCGGACGCGGAAGCGGGGCGTCGGCTGCGCAGGCACTTCGCGCGGCCTGTGAATGAGGGGCGCGATTGATCATCTCTGAGAAGTAAACGCCGCCGGCGTGGGCAGAGGTACGCCTACGACGGCCGGTAGGCGATCACCGATCCGCAAACGGCGACAAGCCCGGCGACCCAGAGCGGCCAGAGCTGGAGCGTCGCCCCCGCGACGAAGGTGAGCGCACCGGCGAGCGCCAGAGTGAAGGCGACGAGCGGCCAGCCGAGGTCGCGCTCGAACTGACCCTCCTCGAGCACGGTGGCCGCCACAGGCGCCGCGAGTCGCATGCGGGCGAGTCGCACGCGGAAGAGGGAACCGCGCCACTCGTGCAGCAGCGCCTCGACACCGTCGGCACCCCAGATCGAGACGGCCTCCGCGACCTCCGCGGTGGCGTCGCGTGCGCACGTGAGCGCGTCGGCAAGCTCCGCGTGAGCGCTGGCCGAGGCGATGGGAGGCTCCAGTCCGTACACGTGCTCGGCGGCCAGATGGAGCCCGTACTGCAAGCGGCGAAGCGAGGTGGACGCGTCGATGTCGTCGAGCCGCTCAGGCTCGGCGGCTGCCACGTCGAGCCGCGCCAACGTCCGGGAAAGCCCGGACCACAGGTCGCCCAACGCGACCGAGTAGCGCTCATCGCTGCCGGTCTTCGGCCCCACACGCCGATCCTATCGTTACCATCGGGCGCCGATGGAACGCCCCGCGGCAAGGGTGCTCGTCGTCGACGACGACGTGTCGTTGCGATTGCTCTATCGGGTGAACCTCGAGCTCGACGGCTTCGCCGTCCGCGAGGCGGCGACGATCGCCGAGGCCGATGCTGCCGTCGCGGCGGAGCGGCCTGACGTCGTGCTGCTCGACGTGCATCTCCAGCAGGAGGACACGCGGGAGTTACTGGATCGTCTCCGCGCCGCCGGCATCCCGGTCGCCCTCGTCACCGGCTCCGCCGAGCTCGACGATTTCGCGGACGTAGCCGACGCAGTGCTCGGCAAGCCGTTCGAGCCGCGCGCCCTCGTCGAGACGGCCCGTCGCCTCGCTAGGGTTGGCTCGTGAGCTCGACCTCCGTCCTGAGCCCGACCGAGTTCCAGGCACGCTTGGAGCGGTATCTGTTCGAACGCTCCGAAGAGTGGCGTGCGGTGCGGGTGGGGGAGAAGGAGGTCTCCGAGCAGGCAGAGATCGTCCGCCGCTACGCCGACCTCTTCAGCCGCGATCAGCTCGATGCACTACAGGAGGTCGAAGAGAGCGCAGCGGGCGACGACCGCGAGCTCCTCTACCGCCTCCGCAAGTCCTGCGAGTCGGGGCTGATCTCCTCGCAGCTCGCCGAACGCGAGGACGAGCTGGAGAACCGCGTGCTCGCCACCCGCGTCACGTTCCATGGCGAGGAGATGCCGCTGCGGAACGCGCAGGCGCAGCTGGCGGTGCTCGCCGCCTACGTCGATCGCGAGGAGCTCGGGGCGATTCAGGCCGACGCGAGCGCGCAGTTCAACGGCGACCGTCTTGCGCTGCTGCGCTCGAGTGAGGAGCTCGCTGCGGAGTACTCCGGTATCGACGATGCGATCGCGCGCAACGAGGAGGAGAAGGACATCTCGCTGCACGATCTCTCGCACGCGCTCGAGCAGGCGAGTGACGCTTCGACCGACGCCTACGCCGCGCTGCGCGAGCGCTGGTTCGCGAGGCTTCTCGGCGACGAGCGGGAACCGGTGCCGTCGAGCTACCACACCGCCTGGATGCGGCGGCTCTCACCGCTCGAGTCGACCTACACGAAAGACCGTGCGACCGAGATCTGCCTGCAGACCCTCGAGGCGCTCGGTTTCGACCTGAAGGCGCAGCCGAATATCAAACTGGACCTCGACGACAGGCCGCAGAAGTCACCTCGTGCCTGTGTGATCGCGAGCGACCCGCCGAAGATCGTGCACCTGATCACGCGCGCCCAGGGCGGTCTGCACGACTATCAGGCGTTTCTCCACGAGGCGGGTCACGCACTGCACTACGCCGGCTGCGACCCTGCGCTGCCCTACGTCTTCCGTCGCATCTCCCGCGATCACGCCCTGACGGAGATCTACTCGTACATCGTCGAGGCGATTTCACGCGAGCCGGAGTGGCATGAGCTCTATTTCGGTCTGTCACCCGCGCAGGCGCGCGAGAACGCCGAGGCGACGACGTTTCTCGAAGCGCTGCTCTACCGGCGGTATGAGGCGAAGCTCAGGTTCGAGCTCGACTTCTGGTCGCGCTTCGCAGGCGACGGCGGCGACCCCGGGGTCTACGAGCGGCTGCTGACCGACGCGACCGGCGTTCGCTACCGCCGCGAAAACTATCTCTCCGACATGGACGCGGGCTTCTACTCGGCGGACTATCTCCGTGCCTGGATCCGTTCGGCGCAGCTGCGGCAGCATCTCGTCGACCAGGTCGGAGCGGACTGGTGGCGCAACCCGCAGACCGGCGAGCTGCTGAGCGAGCTCTTCCGGGAGGGGACGAAGCCCACCAGCGAGGAGATCGCCGCGCGGCTCGGTTTCGAGCCGCTGGACACCAAGCCGTTGCTGCACGAAATCGGCGCTTAGGGGCTCGCCGCCGAAGGCTGCGAGGGCTGTTCGCTACACTGGCGCGCGTTCACCGCGGCCCATTCGTCTAGTGGCCTAGGACACCGCCCTCTCACGGCGGCGGCACGGGTTCGAATCCCGTATGGGCCTTCAAGACCCGCACAGCTAGGCGAGATTGGCTTAGTTGTGCGGGTCGCGTGTGCCAGGGATGCCTCGAAGGTGCGTGCGGTGCCGGCCCAGTGCTGTCCTCGATCCGGCGGCGGCTGGGGTACCAGGCTTCGCAGACCAGCGGGGTTAGGTCAGGGCTAGGACATCCGCGAAGTGCTGTTCGGCCAGGGCGCCGAAAAGCGCATGGCGCGAGAGCTTGGCCTTCGTTGTGGCGGGACTCGAGAGGCCGCAGAGGAAGCGCGCTCGCTGGCGGGGTGTTCCGAGCGCGGCTGGATGCTCGGCCGTCAACTTGTTGAGGACGGCTCGGTCTAGTTCGAGTTTCGGGGTCGCAGCGGACTCCGGAAGGCTCTGGGCGGATCCAGTCAGGCAATACGAACAGTGGCCGCACGGATCGGCGCGGGTCTCGCCGAAGTAGCCGACGAGCGACTGCACCTGGCAGCCATTGTGCTCAACGAGGGCGATGACTCGCTCGATTCGCTCCGCCTCTGACTGCTCGCGGCGGTCGAAGTTCTCGGCTAGGCGGTTGCGCAACTCGTCGAGGGACGGCGGCTGCTTCAGCAGTGTGAAGCGTTGACGCACGTCGGCGACCTTCAATTCGACGAGGCCCCGCTGCTCGAGGTAACCCAACGCTTTGACCACGCGCTCGCGTTCCTCGCCAGGCACCGCGTCGGGGTCGACGCCCGTCCAGATGCGCCCCTCCTTACCACTCGCCAGCACACGTCGGAGGAAGTCGGTGCGGTCTGGGTCGAAGATCGCATAGACGTCGTCCCACTCGCCGCTCGCCGGACGCACGCTGTAGCCCGCGTAGAACGGCGTGCCCTGTTCGAGGAAGCCGTCGAGCTCGAGGTAGGTCAGGATCGTCTTCAGCACGAGCGACCGTACGTCGTGGCGGGACGAGAGCTCGTATTCCGAGACGGCAAACTGCTCCCCCGCCGAGTGTGCGAAAACGTCGTCGAGCAGGCTCGCGATCGCCTCGGGGGTCGGCGTGTCGCCGAACGTGAAGTTCTCGAGCGTCGGCACGTCGTCGCGGCACGCAAAGAGCTCGCAGATCGACGGCTTGCCGTCGCGTCCGGCGCGGCCGATCTCCTGCGAGTACGACTCAAGTCCCTTCGGCAGGTTGAGGTGGTAGACGTAGCGCACGTCGGCCTTGTCGATGCCCATGCCGAACGCGATCGTCGCGACGACGATGTTCGCGTCCGAGTGTGTCCACCACTCCTGCACCTCGACGCGGTCATCAGCGTTCATGCCGGCGTGGTAGGCACGCGTGGGTAGGCCTGCCGTGGCGAGCAGGTCAGCGACACGCTCCGCCGTGCGCTGCAACGTGACATAGACGATCGTCGAGCCGGGCGCGCGCTTCCGCAGGCGGTCGATCAGCGCCTGGTCGCGCTCAAGTGCGCGGACCGGTGTGGTGAGCAGCGTTAGGTTCGGTCGGTAAAAACCGGTGACGACGGAGTCGCGCTCCTCGATCCCGAAGCCTGCGCGGATATCGGCGACCACCGCGGGGGTCGCGGTCGCGGTGAGCGCGAGCACGCGCTCAGCGCCGAGTTCGCGTGCGCGCGCCGCGAGCTTCAGATAGTCGGGACGGAAGTTA
Organism: Thermoleophilia bacterium; assembly: GCA_017882605.1. Taxonomy (GTDB): domain Bacteria; phylum Actinomycetota; class Thermoleophilia; order Gaiellales; family Gaiellaceae; genus PALSA-600. The sequence continues at coordinate 25,674 of JADGPE010000029.1, forward strand.
TGACCCCACTCCGAGATGCAGTGCGCCTCGTCGACGGCGAATAGCGCGATCTTGGTCTGGCCGAGCTGTGCGAGGAAGCGCTCGTTGTTGAAGCGTTCCGGCGCGACGTACAGCAGCTTCAGGCTCCCGTCGCGCAGGCGGTCGGAGACGGCGCGCACCTCATTCGCATCGAGGCTCGAGTCGAGCCGCGCCGCGTCGACGCCGTGGCGTCGGAGCAGGTCGATCTGATCCTTCATCAGCGCGATCAGCGGCGACACGACGACCGTCACGCCTTCGAGCACCAGCGCGGGCAACTGGTAGCAGAGGCTCTTCCCCGCTCCGGTCGGGAAGACGGCGAGGGCAGAGCGGCCGGCGAGCAACGACTCGATGACTTGTCGCTGGCCGGGGCGGAACTCTGTGTAACCAAAGCGCGAGGTGAGGATCTCGGCGGCGGTCGTCACGGGCGAACGGTAGCGGTGAGCATCGCGTGGGCCTTGCACGGCGGGGTGGGCCTGCGACCGGAGGTGTCGTAAGAACTAGCCCTCCGTCCAGGTGACAGATGCGACAAGCGGACGAATGCTGAACGAGACATGACGGTACGTATGGCACTCGCGGCTGTTCTCGGTTCTGCGACGTCCTTTGCGGCCGGCGCGCTGGCGCTGCTGTGGCGGTCGTAGTGGCGCTGCCGGAGCCCGCCGATCAGCCGGACCCCGTTGACCGGATTCGCGGAATTCTCAACTCCCTTGTCCTCGAGCGGCAGGCACTTCGCCGTTTCGGCACCGATCACGCGGCGCTCGAGGCCAACCGGCTCGCGATCGTGTACTGGCAGCAGGAGTTCTCCCAGCACCTCATCGAGAGCAGCATTTCGGTCGGCCCAGAGGGCTGAGTCCTGGCCTTTCGGAAGATTCCCGCCCGCCAGTCCGTCTAGTGCGTGAGGGTTCCAGCGGCGCTAAACCGTGCTTGGGGTGGCGCGCACGGGTTCGGCCCGTGCTTGCTGCCATCCTCGGGGGCAATCGGTGGGGCCGCAGGGGGAGGCGGCCCTGCCGAATGTCCCTGTCAGGGGCAACTCCCTCGTGCAGCGTTCAGCGTCGCGTGTCGAGATCGTGCTCGGCATCCGCGAGCTCGGCGGCCGTCTGCTCGGCCTCCCGTCGCTTCTCGGCCGCCTCGCCCGTCAGGATCTTCGCCGTGCGGGAAGCCTCGGCAGCCGCCTGGTCGGCCTCGCGAGCTTCATGCTCGAGTCGTTGTACTTCGGCCCGCAATGTCGTGACCCGCTCGCGTGCGGCCCGGGCGACCTCGTCCCCCCGGCGACGCGAGGGCGGGACCGCTTCGAGCGGTCCGAACCCGGCTGCTTTCAGCTCCTCGGTCAGCCGGCCACGCTGAAGCAGCAGACGCGTCGCCTGGTCGATCGCTGCCGCACGCAGCGTCTGAGAGAGGCGTTCGAGCAGTGCCGGTGTCGCGCGCGGCCCCAGCACGCCGCGGGTCGAGGCGAGCAACGCACGCACGGCTTCCCGCTCGGCGACCGCGGCGTCGTTGACTTCATCGGCGCTCGCCTTGCCGCCGAGCGACCGCTGCTGAGACTCGCGCAGCCGTTCCGCCGTCTGCAACAAGTGGCCGACCTGTTTCGGCTGTTCGCGCGCGAGCCGGTTCGCGACCCAGGCGACCGTGCTCGGCTTCTTCAAGGCGCGTACCGCTTGGGCGACGTCGTCCTGATGCGCCTTGCGTAACCGCGCGGACAGGTCGTTTCGCGCCTTGGTGAACTGCTCGAGCGGCAAGGCGTACAGCTCGTCGAGCTCGCTTTCGAGATTCGGCACTGCCGCCAGCGACATCCCAGGAGCATAAGAACATACGACGAGGGGGGAGGGCTCTTGCCCTCCCCCCTCGGGTCAAACCGCTGGTGGGGTCCCGGCTATGCGGCCTTCACGAGCGACTTCGGCGGCACGATGACCTTGAGGGTCGTCGACTTGCCACCCTTGACCTTGTAGATCGTGACCGGGTTTGCGGTCACGTCGCCGTTCGCGTTGAACGACACGGTGCCGAGGATGCTGCCCTTCAGGTTGACCTTGAAGAGCTGCTTCGTCACGTCAGAGCGGCTGCCGTTGGACTGGGCAATCGCCTGGACCATGACCTCGGCGGCCTGGGCCGCGTACACGGAGTACGGGTCCGGTGCCTTGTGGTCGGCCTTGGTGAATGCGGCGACGAACGACTTGCCCGCGCCCTTCAGGGCCGTGTTCGGCAGGCCTGCAACCGAGACGGTCATGCCCTCGGCCGAGGTGCCGGCACCCTGGACGGTGGCCGAGACCGGGGTGAAGCCGTCAGGAGCCATGATCTTCACGCCCGGAGCACCGGCCGCGATGTCCTTGATCAGCTTGCCACCGTTCTCGCAGATC